>DNXB01000216.1 GCA_003506995.1 Verrucomicrobiales bacterium | reverse complement strand
CCACTCTCGCTGTCAGCAGTTGCAACAAACAGAAAGCCGCCATTGATGCCCGCACCGACGCCACGCAAAACGCGATCGACCATGAAAAAGAAGCCGTGGACGCTGCCGCCAAAGAGGCGTTGAAGCAGACCGACACCAATGCCGCCATCGACAAGGCCAACATCGAGGCCAACAAGGTCACGGATCAGGCCCGGCTCGACGCTGAAAAAGCGAAAGTCGATGCCGAGGCGGTCGCAGCCAAGGCGCGTGTGGACGCCGAGAAGAAGTAGCCGCCGCGTTCGCGCCTGCAAACATGTGAGCGCGGAGTGCCGCCCTTCGCACCGACCTGTGCCTGCTGACGCCGCCAGCCTTTTTTTGAAGGCGGGTGGTACATCAGCAGGCTTCATTCTTGGCATTTCTTGCCCGGAGTCTGTTCCAGACGTAATCACGCGTCATGTCCGAGCATCCCAACGCGCGCCTGTTTGTCTGGTTCCGCATCCTGTTCAACTGCCGGTTTTATTACCCGGTGTTCACGATCCTGTTTCTCGACCTGGGGTTGAGCATTGGTGAGTTTGCGGCGTTGAACGTGGTGTGGGCGCTGACGAGCGTGGTGCTGGAGGTGCCCTCCGGGGCGCTGGCGGACCGGTTTGGCCGCAGGCCGCTGGTGGTGGCGGCAGGCGTGCTGATGGTGCTGGAAATGGCGGTGCTCTGCGCCATGCCGCCGGGCCGGCATGACATCGTGCTGTGGCTGTTTGTGCTGAACCGCGTGCTCAGCGGCGCGGCGGAGGCCTGTGCGAGCGGAGCGGATGAGGCGCTGGCGTATGACTCGCTGCCGGAGGCGGAGAGATCGAGGCTGTGGCCGCAGGTGATGGCGAAACTGTCACGCGCGATGGCGCTGGGCTTTGTGGTGACTTCCATCACCGGGTCCGTGGTCTATGATCATCAGAGCCTGACATCTGCGCTGCAATTCCTTGGCTGGGATGTGGTCGTGGCGAAGAACGTGGCGATCAAGCTGCCGCTGTTTTTGTGCCTGGGCACGGCGCTGGCCTGCCTCATGGTGACGCTGCGGATGACGGAGCCGCGCGTTCCCGTGGCGGCGGCCTCGTTTTGGCAAAGCGTGGGCGAGACCTGGGCCTCGATCTTGAAAACAGGCGGCTGGATCTGGCGCACGCGGGCGGCGTTCGCTCTGCTGCTGTTCAGCGTGGTGTTTGACAGTGTGATCCGGCTTTTCCTGACGGTGGCGAGTAATTTTTACCGGCTCGTGGGCATCGAGGAGGCCTGGTATGGCGTGATCGGCACGGGCGTGTCGCTGCTGGGGCTGGTGACGGCGGGATTGATGGAAAAAAGCACGCGCGTGATGAACTCGCGGCAGAATTTCATGTGGCTGGGCGTGGCGGTGTTTGCCGGACTGATGGCGGCGGCGCATCCGCAGCCCGGCTGGGCGGGCATCGCGCTGGTGGTGCCGCTGTTCATGAGCATGCGCTTTTTGCAGTTCTTCCTCTCGCATTACCTCAATGAGATCGTGAGCTCGGAGCAGCGGGCCACGGCGCTGAGCTTTCGCGGACTGACCACGAACCTGGCTTATGGCACGCTGACGCTGCTGTTTGGCTGGCAGACGAGCTGGGTGGGCGGGAATCTGGGGGTAAGCGCGGATGATCCGCAGGTCTTTGCCGAAGCGCTGACACTTTGGCCGTGGTGGTTCGTGGGAACACTGGTGGTGGCCGGTGTGTGGCTGGCCCTGAGGCGTTTTTCCGCGCCGGTGAATGAACAAGCCGGGGGTCGGGGCCGTCATTAGCTTTATTCGACAGTTGTCAGTTTCAAGACGTATCTAGGACATCACCATGAATCATTCGATCCTTCGCTTTTTCACGGGCCTTGCGGCTGTCGTGCTGCTTTCGCAGTGCGCCGCCGGTCCGCAGAGCCGCATTGAACGCAATCCGCAGATGTTCAACCAGCTCAGCAGCCGCGACCGCGAACTCGTGACCAGCGGCGTGATCCGCGAGGGCATGAACCGCGACGCGGTCTTTCTGGCCTGGGGCAGGCCGGATCAGGTCTCGGCGGGCACCAGCCGGGGCAAGGAAATCGAGTCCTGGACCTACCTCGGCGAGCGCCCGGTGCGCAGCTACAACATGAACATGGGCTTTGGTTTTGGGGGCTGGGGCATGGGTGGCTGGGGTCCGTATGGCTGGGGCGGCGGTCCATTTATGGGCGGCGGCCCTGCGGTGATGTACATACCTTACACGGCTGGCGTGGTGGAGTTTACGCGGGGGCGCGTGACGCACTGGAGCGCGTCGCCACGCTGAAGCCTCTGCCGCATGCTGCATGAGCGTTCCTGAAGAGCATCTGGCAGGATGGGATCGAACAGGCATTTTGATAGCGCTGACAGTCGTCTTTTTCGGTGGTCTGTGGACCTGCTGGCGTCGTCTGGCCGTGCTGGCGCAGGAGCCGCACTCGAAGCCAGCGGCAAAATGATTCCTGCTGGAATAATTCACGGCGCGGCGCGTCTTAGTCCTGCCCATGCGGCGTTTAGCTTTTGCACACCATGAAAAAATCCCTCCTCATTCTCGCCACCGCTTTTGCAGTCTCTCTTCACGCGGCTGATTTTCCCGAAGGCAGCCCGAAATTCGCCACCGCCAACGATGTCGTGACCAAGGCGGCCAAGGAAAACGGCAAGCCCACGATTCTCGTCTTCTCCGCCTCCTGGTGCGGTCCGTGCCAGGAAATGAAGAAGGAAGTTTATCCCAGCGCGGCCGTGAAGCCCTTCCATGACAAGTTCAACTGGGCCTACCTCGACATCGACGTGGATGCCAACCTGAAGCTGTTCGAGAGCCACAAGCTCGAAAGCGTGCCGCACCTGCTGTTCCTCGATGCGAGTGGCAAAACCATCGACCAGCAGGAGGGCGGCTCTTCTCCGAAGGAATTCGCCAAGAAGCTGGAGAAAGTGCTGAAAAAAGCCGAGCCTGCCAAGACCGCGAGCACGAACTGACTCAAGGCGCGCCGGTGACAATCAGCGGCGCCTTCCGGCGCGCGCCGATGTACACCGGCGATCGCTGCCGCTCCAGCCACTTGTGCTGGAAGGGCAGCTCGGTGTTGAAGGCATGAAAATGCCACGGGCCGTCATCGGTGCGGATCGAGTATTGCAGCGCGCGGCCGCCATCAAGCAGTGTGGCGTGCTGCACGTCGAGCTTGCGGGCGATTTCGGTGACCTCGCTCACATTCATCACTCCGCCGTCGCCGGAGAGCACGAAGACGATGGTGCCGTCCTTGCGCATGCCGCCGAGGGCGCGGTAGCTGATCTTGGAGCCGTCGAAGAACTCGTCCGGCTTCATCTCCACATAGGAGAAGACGGTGTGGTTTTTCATCACGGAGGGATAAACCTGCGATCCCTCCTGAATCAGGCCCGGCACTTCATTGAGCAGCGATTTCGGTCCGAACCATGGGCGGCCGTCTTTGACAAAAAAACAGCCGCTCCACTCGCCGAAGGGCGAGTTGACCTGTTTCCCCTCGTGATAGACCCAGCCCATCGGCCGGCCCTTGGGATCGCGAAAATTGGCCGTGATGGCGAACCACAGGTTTTCCTCTCCAATACGTTCACGCGCGGTGGTGAGCGTGAACTTGGGCTGGAAGGTCGTCATGAAGTCAAACCGGTCGGGGGCGAGCGTGACCACATGCACCTCCGCGCCGAACACACGCTGCGCCAGGTCCGCGAAGGAGCCGCCAGTGCGGCGCACTTTGAGCGTGCCCCAGGTCATGCCGGGTTCCTCGTGCCGCTTGATCGTCGCGGCGGCGAGGTCGGCGGTGGTGAGGGCGCTGGCGGACTTCCAATCACCGCGTCTGGAGAGGATTTGCAGGGGTTGGGTGGAGTTGCGCACGCTCAGGGCCACCAGGTTGCTGTTCACATTGAAAAACACCTCGGCGACAAGCCACACCAGCAGCAAGCTGAGTACAGCGAGCAGCAGCAGTGTTTTCAAGCATCCACGTTTTCCGGCCATGATGAGGAGGTGGCAGAATGGAGCACGCTGAATGACGATCAAGCGCGATGTGCCCGTGGTCCCATGAAGAAGGCCGCGCTGTTTCACCGTTTTCCTCGGCCTTGAGCGAACCGCGTTCGGGCCCATCTCACCGAAAGCCGATCAGAGCGCGGGCGAGTGCTTTCTGGCCCGACGAAGACGGCGCGCGGTGAGGGAAGTGCTGGCCGCCCAGGGGTGAGTGCGCCTGAACCCAGGGCTTTCCGGGCGCCAGCGTTGATCAGAGCAGCCGCTTGCGCTTGAAGAACCAGATCGGCACGATGGCGGAGAGGACGATGATGAGCATGACCATCACAAAGGCCCAGCCCTGATGCTGCGAGGGCAGGCCGACGTTCATGCCGTAGATGCTGGCGATGAGCGTGGGCGGCATGAAGAGCACGCTGGCCACGGTGAAAATCTTGATGATCTGGTTCTGCTGGANNTCCAGGCTCTTGATGTCGCGCATGACGCTGCGAAACTGCGCGGCCAGATCACCGCGCATCCAGGTGGCGGCGTTGTTGAGGAAATATTGCAGCATGCGGCTGAGGCTGAGCAGGCTCTCACGCAGGTTCGCCACGAGGGCGCTGCGGCGGCCGAGCAGCTTCACCACATCACTGAGGTCTTTTTCCACGGTGGCGTGCGCCTTGTGCGGGTCGAGGCTGAAGATGTCGCGGCAGATTTTCTTCATGTCGCCCTCCACACCCTGGAGCGCGTCGGCGATGCGGGCGACGATGAGCTCCAGCAGCAGCAGGAAGACGGCGTCGCTGCTCAGCGGCATGCTACACTGGCGCTTGGCCTGGTCCACGAGCACGCGGAAGGCCATGGGGTCCGCGTAGCGCACGGTGGTGAGGCAGTCGGGCGCGATGACGAAGGAAATGGCGGTGCTGTCAGGATCGGGCGTGTCGAGACCCACCGGCAGCCACGCGGTCATGTAGAGCGCGCCTTTTTCCATGTGGAGCCGGCTGGACTCCTCAATCTCCTGCATTTCCTCACGCGTGGGGAGCTGATATTCGAGCCATTTTTCCGCTTCCAGCTCCTCGCCGCGTCCGGGATTCAGCAGATCGAGGAAGACAAGGTTGTCCGGGAACGGATGCGATTTCTCGTCGTTCCAGTCGATGAGCTGACCTTGCTGGGTGAGGAGTCGAACCATGCTGCGTTTGAGGGGGGGATAAAACTAGCCGCGCCTGTTCTTCCACGCCAGCGGCAGGGGCGTCAAACAGACGTTTCAATAACGCGGCGTCTCAGGATCGACCAAGTCGGCCCAGGCGTCGATGCCGCCGCGCATGCTTTGCGCACGGGTGAAGCCGTGCTCGCGCAGCCAGTTCGCCGCGCGCAGGCTGCGCATGCCATGGTGGCAGTAGATGACGAGATGCTCCTGCGTGCTCGTGAAGACCTGCGGGGCCAGCTCGCCAAAGCGGGAGATCGGCACGAGCTGGGCGTCTGGCAGACGGCAGATCTGCCACTCGCTTTCCTCACGGCAGTCGATGAGGCGGAAGTCTCGCGCTCCAGGGCGGCCCAGCAGATAACTCACATCCGTGGGGCTGATCTCGAGGGCCGTGTCTGAAATCATGCGGGTTCAGGCAAAGGGGTCAGGGACGCACCGTGACCGGTGTGCCGATGGCGACATTGTGGTAAAACGTGGCCGCCATGTGGCCGGGCATGCGCACGCAGCCGTGGGAGGCCG
Organism: Verrucomicrobiales bacterium; assembly: GCA_003506995.1. Lineage (GTDB taxonomy): Bacteria > Verrucomicrobiota > Verrucomicrobiia > Verrucomicrobiales > Verrucomicrobiaceae > Prosthecobacter. The sequence continues at coordinate 9,209 of DNXB01000216.1, read as the reverse complement.
CATAGCCGGGCAGGAAGCCCTCGTGCATGCCGATGCCGCCGACGAAGCGCATGAAGTGATGCATCTTGGAGCCTTCAAAGCGCGTGCCGGGAGGCGCTTTGTCCTTGGTGACGTCGATGTTCGCCATCACGACCGCCCCGGAGGCGTCCACAAAGTCGCCGTAGAGGTTGGATTTGTGCCACTGGTCCTTCTGGATGATTTTGAAGGTGCCGGTCTTGGTCGCGTGCTTTTCATCGCCCGTGGAGAGCGCCGAAACCCCCGCCAGCGTGCCGCCCTTGTAGAAATACGCCTTCTGATCGCTCAGGTCGATGATGATGCTCGGGCTGCCGCTGATGCCGTCGCCATCCCAGTAGGACACCTGGTCGGCGTTGTACATGGAGGAATTCGGCAGGCTGGCCGGATTGAAGGCTTCGAGGTACTGCGTCTGTCCACGCGAGTCACCGCTCTGGCAAGAGGCCAGCAGGGCGAGTGTGGCGAGCAGAAGAAGGCGGAGGGCTTGGGGGACGACCAGTTGACTCATGCGTGGGGTAAAAGGGGGCGCGTTTTCGCAGCGATGTATCCGCTGCCACGGGGCATCTGTCCAGCTTCAATCCATGGGCGGGAAAATGGGCGGTCTGCGAACGGGGAATTTCAGTGGAGAGTCCTCCCCACCCAGGAAGCACGACTCCCCGCCCCCATTCTCGTTATCGCAACCCATTCAACACGCCGCCGAGGCTGCCACAAACTTCCAGTGGGGGCATGGCCAGTGCCATTGGTTGGCCTGTGCATTCATTCTTATTCCTCGCTAGGCCCCAGCTTCCGCTATCAGTCGATTCACAAAATCTGAAAAGGAATCTGATATCTTCACAACAGCGGGATCGCCGAAGAACGTTTCAGTGCTAGCATCGGGTCCGCCTTCATAATTGGTGAAAATTATATAAAGACCTGGATGATTGCGGTCCAAAGAAATAAAAACACCCATGATATCTCCTGGGTCATCAATGCTGCAGATCGCAAAGACAAACTTGGGAAGAGCCGGACTCATGTCTTTCCAGCTAGAGGGTTGGAGCGCAAATTTGTTCTTGAGACTAAAATTGAGAAACCATACTACACGCCATACTTGGCCCGTCGCAGAGAAGACAAAATGCCGCTCATCAGGCAATGCACCGCCGTTTTCGTGAAGCAGAAAATCTCGATAATCCTCCGGGAAATTCAGAGCCAGTTGATTTTCCCAACGCATGACTTCTGATTCAGTAGCGCTGACTATTGGCCTTCCGTCAATATAGAAACTACGAAGCGCCAGCTTGGAATATTCAGGTCTTGGCTTCATCTTTGTTTTAGCTTTCCGTCGCTCCTTAAAAGTTTGAGAGGCTCTTGAAAAAGCTCGAGAGAAGGTGGCAAACGTTTTGGCTGCTGCCGTGACGATTGCTCCTGGTTCCGATGATCAGCCGCAGGGAAACGGGGTCAGACAACTGCTTGACAAAGGGTGGGGGTTCATGATTTCGAGGCATCGGCTTCCTCTAGGAAGTGTTTCAGTTCCTGAGGAGCATCCTGCATCGCCCGCTGGCGGTCAAGACGTCTCCGTTGCTGGCTCACATCCGCCGCGCTCTGCATGCGGCGGGCGGTTTTGATCATACCCGGCCCGTGGCAGGCGTGTGGCGGCCGTCCTCGCGGAAGAACTGCTCCATGCGGGCGCGCAGATCGGCGTAGAAGTTGCGGGACATTTCTTCGAGCGCGTCGGCGGTGCGGCTGACGCCGCTGGTGGCGGCCAGCTCACGGGCGGCACGGTTCTTTTCCTCAAACTCGCGCTCCAGGTCCATCAGATAGACCAGAAACTCCTTCGCCGAACGAGCGCCGTCCACGCCTGTGACCAAGGCGCGTTCGAGCGTCTTGTTCCGCGTCAGATTGAGCAGCTTGCTCTCACCCAACTCCTTCATCTGGCGGCTGAAGCCATCAAGGAAGGCTTTGCGCTCGCCTTCATAGCCCATCTCCTCGCGATCCAGCATCGTGTCATACGGACCGGGCTTGGAGAAGAACTTCACAATGAGCGGGATGGTGTCCACCAGCATGAAGAGCAGCGTCAACACGAGATAGGCAACCAGGACGAACTTACCGCCTTCTCCGTCATTGTTGAACATCTGATGCAAGGCTTTCGTCTGCACAAGGATGTCACGCCGCGGCTCGGCGTGGATCTTGGCGATGCGGGTGGTCTCATCCGCCGTGATGGCGGTGATTTCCTCGTGCATGTTTTTTTCCTGGAGCAGCAGCGTGTCGATCTGCGTCTTCAAGGTCTCGCGAATGGCGTTCTGCTGTGAAACGAACTGATCCGCCTGCTCGGTCTGCACCTTCTGCTTCAAGGCGAGAATGCGCGCCTGCTCGGCCTTGCTGGCGGCGGCTTCCTCGGCGGCCTTGGCATCCAGCGCGGCGTTCACACCGTCCTCGGCGGCCTTGATTTCGGCCACAAGGACCACGCGGTTCTTCGTCATCGTGTCCAGCACGCTGCTGAGGCGGGCGGACTCGGCCCGGCGCCAGGTGAGCTGGTNNCGTCTTCCTGGATGCTTTTGGCACGCGGGCCGAGGCCGATGATGCCGCTGCGCTGGCCGTTGACCTCGCGCTCGAACTCCGTCTGCCAGTGATTGAGCTCCTCGGCGATCTTTTGGTAATCGGCGCTCTGCTTGGCCATTTCGGTGTCGAGCACTTCGAGCCGCGTTTTGCCGGGAGCGACCGCATCGGCGATCTTGGCATCACGTTCGGCCTTGAGCTGCTTTTCCTCGTCGGTGAGCGGCTTTTCAACGGGCCTGCCGTTTTCATCAAGGAACTTGGCGCTGAAGGTCGCGTTCCAATTCTCGCGCTGCTTCGCGATCTCGGCCTCCAGCGGCACGATGCGCGCCTCGACGGCGACTTTCTGCTGCTTGGAGGTCTCGCGCGCCGCCTCGATCTCGCCCTGGCGATGTTTCTCGACGACCGAACTGATGGTGTCCTTGAACAAGAGCAGCGTGAGCGGATGCGAAATGGTGATGCCCATGAGCGCCGCCACCACCATGCGCAGGGAGAACTGCGCCGCCTTGCGGAAGAAGCCCTGATAGGCGCGATAGGTGGCCAGCAAGGCGCGGTCCACGGTGAGGATGATGAACGACCACACAAGCGACACGGGCGCGATGATGAGCCAGTTGTCCGTCAGCGTGCTCAGCGCATACGCGCAGGCGATGATGGCAAAGATGGACGGCACCAGCACCGTCGCGCCGAAAGCCACGTATTTGCGCCGCTCCCAGGCCGGGCAGGCGTCGAGGTTGTCGGAGGAGGCTGCGGAGAGCCAGAAGAAGACGCGTTCGATGCGTTGCAGGAAGTTCATGCGCGTGAGGGGGCTGTCGGTTCGGAGTGTGCGGGCGGGACGGACGTTGTCAATCCGCGCCGCCGGATTATTGAGAGCCTATGACGCCCGCCCTCGACGAAGCATTCATCTGTGATTCCGTGCCTGCGGACATCATGGACGGGCTGTGGGCGGCGGGCTGGAGGCATTTTGGCAGGTATTTCTTTCGTTACAGCAGTCAGCCGGGACAACAGGGCGGTGCTCAAACCATAACGCCGCTGCGCATCGAGCTTGCGTCCTGCTCTTTCTCCAAAAGCCAGCGCCGGGTGCTGAACAAGAACGCCGGCCTGCGCTGGGAAATCATCCCCGCCGCTCTCGATGACGACCTCCGCGCCATGTTCCAGCGCCACAAACGGCGCTTCAGCCACAACATCCCCGACGCACTCGAAAACTTCCTCGGCTCCGATCCTGGAAACGGCCCCTGCGAATGCCGCATGGTGCGAGTCTTTGACGACGAGCGCCTCATCGCCGCCAGCTTCTTCGACGTGGGCCAGGCCGCTGCCTCCAGCGTGTATGGCGTCTTTGAGCCCGAGCACATGAAACGCAGCCTCGGCATCTTCACGATGCTGCTCGAAATCCAGCACTGCCATGAAGTCGGCTTGCGCTGGCTTTACCCAGGCTATGCCACGCATGAAAGCAGCGCCTACGATTACAAAAAGCAGTTTCGCGGCACCGAGACATTGGATTGGACCAGCGGCGAGTGGCACGCGCTCACTCCGTGCTAGCGCCGGATGTGCAGGAACAGATTCACGCCCTCCGGCTCCCACTGCACGTCGATGGAATCCGCCGCCGCGCCCGCCTCCAGCGCCAGCTCGCGCAGATGATCACGCGTGCGATGTTGCAGCACCCAGTCGCCGAGCATCTCCATGTAATCGCGGCTGGGATTGAAGTCGGAAAAATTCCCCACCACCACTTCCCCGCCCCGCTTCGTCACGGCCATGAGCGCCTTCAGCAGATACACGAAGGTGCGATCCGTGAGGTAGTCGAACAGACCCGCCGACCAGACGAGCTCGTAGCCCTTCGCGGGCAGAAACCGCAACACATTGCGATGATAAAACTCGACTCGGCTCGCAAACGGCGCGCACAGCGCCTTTGCACGTTCCACCGCATGAATTTCCGCGTCCACGCAGTCGAACAGCACCTCGCGCTCAGGATTGTCGAGCACCCACTCGCGCACATCCCGCGCCGGGCCGCTAGCGACGTTCAACACCTGCAGCGGTGCCTTGGCACGGCCCGCCGTGTGCGAGTTCAGCAATTGATGGAAGTAGGCTTTGCGGTTCCGCACCGCGTTCGGTGCCGCTTGCGAGTGGAAATACAGATCCCAACGGCGCAGATGCGGCTCCTGGGCCGTTTGCAGCGTGTAGATGGCCTCAATCATCTCAAAGTCGCCGCTGTAGCCGTATTTTTTGCCCAGCGCCCGCGCCTGCATCGTCCCTTCGAGATGCCGGTGCGTGATGTCCTGCGCGTAGGCCAGCACATCGTCGCGGCTGATCAGCTTCGCGCGCACCGCGTCCCCAAGCTGCCGCAGAGTGCGGTTCATGAGCGCGTACTCGTTCGGCATCGGCCCGCCATTGGCGATCAGCTCACGCAGGATGTCGTCAAGCTGCGTCAATGGCACTACGCCGCCCCGACGGTCGTACATTCGTTCCTGGAGGACAAGGGGCGGCATGCGGAGGGTGAAAAAGACGTAACCTGCTGATAATAAGCCTTTCTTAACCAATCGGGAAGCAAAAAGTTCGCCGGTCCGCGAATGCCCCGCCCGATCCAATCGAGATGGTTCGTAAAATCCGCCCATCTCGTGGAGATAACTCCGCAGCCACCCATGTCCCCCGCCGAAACCGCACGCCATCACCGCTTCCTGCGCAGCTTCACCGCGCATGAGCCGGCCATCCGCGCCCATGTGCGGCGGCTGGTGCCCGCGCGGGCGGATGCGGATGATGTGATGCAGGAGATCAGCGTGGTGCTGTGGGAGAAGTTTGATTCGTTCCGCGATGGGGCCGATTTCAAGGCATGGGCCTTCGGTGTGGCGAGGTTTGAAGTGCTGGCTTGGCTGCGAGATCGTGGTCGCGACCGTTTGGTGCTCGATGAAGAGGTCATCACCAAGATCGCCGATGAAACCACCGCCGATGAGCCGCGTCTGGAGCAGCAGCGAGAGGCACTCGCGCATTGTATAAAGAAGGTGCCAGGTGATCAGCGCGAGTTGCTCATGCAAGCTTACCAGCCCGAGTCACGCATTCAAGAGGTCGCGCAGAGCAGCGGGCGGACGGTGGCGGGTTTTTATCAATGGCTGCATCGCATGAGAAAGCTGCTGCTGGAGTGCATCCGCCGCGCTTTGACGCAGGAGGTCGCGTCATGAGCACGAAACTCATCGAAGCCTACCTCGACGGCACCATCACCGCGCCAGAGATGCAACAGCTCAATGCGCTGCTACTGACCGATGCCGATGCGCGGCGTGAATTTGCCGAAACCTTGAACGTGGACTCTGCGCTCGCGGCATTGGCCGCAGGCTGGACGAAAGCCGAAGCGCCAGTGATTCGCCAAACCAAGTGGCGCACTTCTTCACCGCGTTGGATTGCAGCAGCGGCCAGTGTGGCGCTGCTGTTGGGTAGCTGGTGGTGGCAGGACTCGCAGCGTGCTTTTGCCACCGTGGAAAAAGCCGCCGGTGTCGTCGAGATGGCCGATGGCTCGTCTCTGCGTGGTGAATCGCACGAGATCAAAGCAGGTTCGGTGGCGCTCGTCACCGCACGCGGGGCGCGCATCGTGATCGAAGCCCCGGCAGAGTTCCGCTTCGAGTCCGCGCAGCGACTGCACATGAAACGCGGTCGTCTCGCCGCCGATGTGCCGCCTGCGGCAAAGGGTTTCACGGTCATCACACCCACCGGCGATGCGATTGACCTCGGCACACGCTTCGGTGTCGATGTGCCGATGAGCGGCGCTGCTGAAGTGCATGTGTTTCAGGGCGAGGTCATCACCAAGGCCACTGGCGAGAAAGCGAAGCAAAGCCTGCGCGGTGGTGATGCCGTGAGTTTTGATCAAGGTGCCAGCACGTCGCGCGAACTGCGCTCCTCCGCCTTCATCCAGCCCGATGAAATGTCCGAACTCACCGCCGGTCTCGCCGCTGGGCAACGTGCGCGATCCGACGCAGCACTGACGAAGTTGAAAAACGATCCTGCCTTGATCACGCTGCTCGATTTCGAGGCCGATGAGGGTCAGCCCGGTGTTTACCGCCGCGTGCAAGGCCGCTGGCCTGGCTCACATGCGCCCGAGTTTGTGCATGTCGGTGATCATTTAAAACTCGATGTTGGCGGCGGCCGCGACTGGCCGAAGCTCACGCTCGCCGCCTGGGTTCGGCTGGACCGCCTGGGCGCGCCCTACCAGTCGCTGCTGCACACGGATGGCTGGGATTCCAGCAATCCAGGCCAGGCTCACTGGATGGTCACACACCACGCCACCATGCGCCTCGCGCTCCGTGCCAACACCCTCGCCCCAGGCTCCGGTCAGCAGTATGAGGCGGACTCATTCACGCCCGTGCTCCCTGAGCAAGGCCGCTGGGTCCACCTCGCCTCCGTGTATGATTCTCAGGCCAGAGCCGTGCGCTTTTACCTCAACGGCAGGTTCGACAAGGAAGTCCGCTTTCAAGTCGCGCATCCGGCACGGCTCGGACCCGCGCAAATCGGCAACTGGAACCGCAACGACCGCAAGCTCAGCGGTCGCGTGGATGAACTGCTCCTGCTAGGTCGCGCCATGAGCGATGATGAAATCCGCGCCCTCCACGCCGCCGGCAATCCTTACCGCTGATCACGATTCATGAGGTCTCTCTGCTTCCTTCTCACCACCTCCGCCCTCGCCGCGCCTATCGACTTTGTGCGCGATGTGCGCCCAATCTTCCAAAAGCACTGCTACGAGTGCCACGGCGAAAAGAAGCAAAAGTCCGGTCTGCGCCTCGACATTAAATCTGAAGCCTTCAAAGGCGGCGACAACCACGCGCCGGACATCATCGAGGGCAAAGCAAAGGACAGCCCGCTCATCCACTTCCTCACCACTGATGACGAGGACGAACTCATGCCGCCGAAGGGCAAACTCTCCTCCACCGAGATCGAAACACTCACTGCCTGGATCAATGAAGGCGCTGTATGGCCCGATGGGGTCGATCTCGCCAAACTCGAAGACCGCCGCGATCACTGGAGCTTCAAACCGCTGAACGTTTCAGGTTCCAAGTTTCAAGTTTCAAGCTCACCTGAAATTCCCGCTTCTGGAACACTTGAAACTTTAAACCTGAAACTTGAAACCAGCCGACTCGACAGTTTCATCGACACGAAACTCGCTGAGCAAGGCTTGCAACGCTCTCCGCCAGCCGAGCCCATCTCCTGGCTCCGCCGGGTCACCTTCGATCTCACCGGCCTGCCACCGACGCCCGAAGACGTCAGTGCTTTCATGTCAGACCTGTCTGACTCGTCCGACAAGTCCGACCCACACGCCGCAGTCGTCGAGCGCCTGCTAGCATCACCGCGCTACGGCGAACGCTGGGCGCAGCACTGGCTTGATGTCGTGCGCTACGCCGACACGCACGGCTTTGAGGTCAACACCGAGCGCCCAAACGCCTGGCCCTACCGCGACTACGTCATCAACGCCTTCAACAACGACACGCCCTACGACCGCTTCATCCTAGAGCAGCTCGTCGGCGATGCGATGGGCCAGGACGCCGCCACCGGCTTCCTCGTCACCGCATCCGTGCTGCTGCCCGGACAGATCGGCAAAGACGATCAATCCAAGCGTCTCGCTCGGCAGGACTCCATCGACGAGATCGTCGTGAACATCGGCCAGACCTTCCTCGGCCTCAGCATCGGTTGCGCGCGTTGCCACGATCACAAATTCGATCCCATCACCGCCAAGGATTACTACGCCATGCAGGCATTCGTGGCCGGAGTCGAGTATGGCGACCGTGATCTGCGCACGCCGGAGGCCGAGGCCGCACGTGCGGAGGCCACGCGACTCAAACCACGCCTTGCCGAGATCGACAAAGAGCTCGCCCACTTCGTGCCTTTGGTGAAATCCGGCGCCGAGCGCCCCATGATCAACGCTCGTGAAAACGCGGATCGCTTTGCGCCGACGAAGGCCAAACGCGTGCGCTTCACCATCAAGGCCACGAACAACCTTGAGCCCTGCATCGACGAACTCGAAGTCTTCAACACCAGAGGCGAGAACGTCGCGCTCGCCACCGCAGGCACGCTGCGCAAGTCCGGCGGCGACATCGGTGTCGCCGAGCGCCACGAGCTGCGTTTCATCAACGATGGCCGCTACGGCAACGGTCGCAGTTGGATGGCCGCTGAGAAAGGCAAAGGTTGGGTCGAATTGGAGTTCAGGCAGGAGCAAACCGTCGAGCGTGTCGTCTGGGGCCGTGATCGTGAGGGCAAATTCACCGACCGCCTCGCCACCGACTACCAAATCGAGATCGGCGACAGCACAGGCCAATGGCGCACCGTCGCCGATGCGAGTGACCGGCAAAAGTTTGACCCGAAAAACAAAAAACTTGTGAAGCCGAACCTCATCTGCCTCAGCCCCGACGAGTCCAAGCGTGCCAAGCCACTGATGCAGGAAAAAGCCGCTATCGAAGCCAAGATCAAAGCCGCTGAAAACGCGCAAAAGGTCTTCGCCGGCACCTTCCGCATGCCCGATGACATCCGCCTCCTCAATCGCGGCGATCCCGAGCAACCGAAGGAACCCGTCACACCCGCCGTGCTCAGCGCGCTCGGTGATTTGAAGCTGCCGAAGGAATCCGCCGAGCAACAACGCCGCAAGGCTCTCGCCGAGTGGATTGCGAATCCGCAGAACCCACTCACCGCACGCGTCATGGTGAACC
>DNXB01000274.1 GCA_003506995.1 Verrucomicrobiales bacterium | reverse complement strand
TCCGCTGGCTCAAGGACAAGGGCGTGACCGCCGTGATCACCGCCGAGCGCGGCCGCGAATCACTCACGCGCCACGGGCTGGAGGAATATGTGTCCGACTGCGTCATCCTGCTCGACCACCGGGTGAACGACCAGATCGCCACGCGGCATCTGCGCGTGGTGAAGTATCGCGGCTCGTTGCACGGCACGAACGAGTTTCCCTTCCTCATCGGCGCGGACGGCATCAGCGTGCTGCCCATCACCTCGCTGGCGCTGAATCATCAGGTGTCCACCAAACGGATCGCCACGGGCATCCCCCGGCTGGATGCGATGCTGGGCGGGAAGGGCTTCTTTCGCGGCAGCAGCATCCTGCTCACCGGCACCTCCGGCACCGGCAAGACCATCATCGCCGCGAACTTCGCCCAGGCCGCCGGGCTGCGCGGGGAGCGCGTGCTGTTCTTTTCCTTTGAGGAATCGCCGAACCAGATCATCCGCAACATGCACTCCATCGGCCTGAACCTGGAGCCGCTGGTGGAACGAGACCTCCTGCGCTTTCACTCCGCGCGGCCCTCGCTCTACGGGCTGGAGATGCATCTGGCCACGATGTTTAAAGAGATCGCCACCTACCAGCCGCACGTCGTCATCATCGACCCCATCACCAGCCTGATGGACCTCGGCACCGAATCCGAAGGCAAGGGCATGGTGACACGGCTGATTGATTATCTGAAGGCCGCCCAAGTCACCTCCTTCTTCACCAGTCTAACGCAGGGCGGCAAAGCACCGCAGGAGAGCGAGGCCGCCATGTCCTCCCTCATGGACGCGTGGATCTTGCTGCAAGACTACGAGGGCAATGGCGAGCGCAACCGCGTGCTCTATGTGCTCAAGGCGCGCGGCATGAAGCACTCGAACCAAATTCGTGAGTTCCTCATTTCAGATCACGGCATCGACGTCGTGGACGCCTACATCGGCGCCAGCGGTGTGCTCACCGGCTCCGCCCGCGCAGCGCAGAACGCGCTGGAAACCGCCGCCGTGCTCGCGGGCCAGCAAGAAGCCGCGCAACTCGTGCGCGAGGTGGAGCGCAAACGCGCCGCGCTCGAACGGCAGATCAGTGATCTGCGCGCCGATCACGAAACCGAGGCCGTGGAACTGCGGCGCATCGCCGAGCAGGTCGGCACGCGCACGCTGCTGCTCGGCACGGAGCGGGCCGCCTCGGGCATCCTGCGCCAGGCGGATGCGAAGGTGGCGGCCAGTCCGCCGCGCAAAATCAAACTGGGGAGGGAAATCGGATGACTGTGAAGAAACCCAAGGCGCGAAAAAAAGCCCCGCCCAAGAACCAATACATCCTGCGGCTTTATGTCGCCGGGGCCAGCGAGCGCTCGCGCCAGGCCATCCTCCGCGCCCGTGAGCTGTGCGCCGCCGAGCTAGGCGGCAAGTACGAGCTGGTGGTCATCGACATCTATCAGCAGCCCATCCTGGCCCGCGACGGCCAGATTCTCGCGACGCCCACGCTCGTCCGGGAATTCCCGAAACCGGTGCGACGGCTCATCGGCAATCTGTCCAACACCGCCGGGCTGCTGCTCGGTCTGGATTTGAACACGAAAGGTGAACCCGCCCGGTGAAAACCAGCCTGCCAGCCCCCTCCTCCCGCGAGATCGCCGCCCTGCGCGCGCGGCTGGTGGACGCCGATGCCACGCTGCATGCCATCCGCAATGGCGAGGTGGATGCCGTCATCGGCTCGGGCCGGCAGGGGCAGGTCTTCATGCTCGCCGGGGCCGAGCACGCCTACCGCATGCTGATTGAATCCATGCATGAAGGCGCGCTGACACTCACGGCGGACAAGATGATCCTGTTCGCGAACCAGTGCTTCGCCCGCATGGTCAAATGCCCGCTGGAGGAGGTGACGGGCGGCTCCTTCCGCCGCTTTCTCTCCGTCACCGACCGCACCCTGCTGCGCCCGCTGATGAAACGCGCCGCCAACACCGGCTCCAAGCTCCAGGTGCAGCTGCATGCCACGGACGGCTCGCTGGTGCCGGCGCAGCTTTCCATTCGTGAGCTGGCCAACGAAGGCTCCAAGGACGTGATCATCGGCATGGTGGTGACGGACATGACGGCGTCCCGGCGCACCGAGGCCCTGCTGCGGGCGCTGACGCACCGCGTGGTGCAGGTGCAGGAGGCCGAGCGCGGCCAGGTGGCCGCCGAACTGCACGACAACATCACCCAGCTCCTTTGCGCCGTCCTCATGCGCAGTCAGACGCTGGCGGACCAGCTTGCCATCAGCAACGGCCCGGCCCGGGACGAGGCGCTGCTGCTCCGCAAGCTGCTCGGCCAGACCGCCGCCGAAGTGGAGCGCATCACCCGCAACCTGCGGCCCGGCGTGCTGGAACTGCTGGGACTGGACGCCGTCCTGCGCACCACCAGCACGGAGTTCACCGCGCGCACGGGCGTGGCCGTCAAACTGGCCTGCGTGGTGCTGACGGCGCGGCTGCCCGCCGACACCGAGCTGGCGCTCTACCGCATCCTCCAGGAGGCGCTGAAAAATGTGCAGAAACATGCCCGCGCCCGGCAGGTGAGCGTGCAACTGACGCGGCAGCGCGCCAGCGTGCGGCTTATCATCCAGGACGACGGCATCGGCTTCGACTCCGAGCATCCGCCGGTGAAACGCGGCAGCAGCAGCGGCCTGGGGCTGCTCGGCATGCGCGAGCGGGCCGCCTATGTCGGCGGCGTCCTCAGCATCAAGGCCGCCCGCCGTGCCGGCACGAAAATCACCGTGTCCATGCCCCTGCCTTCCACCCCCAAGACCTCAACTCCAAGCGACTTATGAAACCCATCACCGTGTTACTGGCCGAAGACCACATGATCGTGCGCGAAGGCCTGCGCAAAATGCTCGAACTCGAGGGCGGCTTTGAAATCGTCGGCGAGGCGCAGGACGGGCGGAAGGCGGTCGCCCTGGCGCACAAGCTGCGGCCCGACGTGGTGCTCATGGACATCGCCATGCCGCTGCTCAACGGCCTGGAGGCCACGCGGCAGATCCTTCACGCGCGGCCCGGCGCCAAAGTGCTCATGCTCTCCGCGCACAGCGACGACGCGTATGTCAAAAACGCCGTCGAGATCGGCGCCTGCGGCTTTCTGCTCAAGCAAAGCTCCGCCCACGACGTCTGCCGCGCGCTGCGTGAGGTCCACGCTGGCAAAACCTTCTTCACCCCCGCCGTCGCCAAGCGCCTGAACCATCACCAGAAAAAATCACACGAGCGCGGCGAGCTTTCCCCCGGCAAAAACGCCCCGGTGCTCAGCTCCCGCGAAACCGAGGTGCTTCAGCTCATCGCCGAGGGCAAGGCCAACAAGGAAACCGCCGACGAGCTGCACATCAGCGTCAAGACCGTCGAAAAACACCGCCAGAGCCTCATGGACAAGCTCAACATCCACGACACCGCCGGCCTCACCCGCCACGCCATCGCCACCGGCGTCATCGAGAACAGCGTGCAGGTCACCATCATCGACTCGTAGCGGAACGCTCCTCCTCCTCTTACTCCTACTCTTACTCCCCCAAGGCACGAGGAAGAGTAAGAGTAAGAGTAAGAGGAGGAGTAGGATTGAAGCATGCGTCGATTAAATGACCATCTCGCTGGCGCGGCAGTGTGGAGTGGGCGGTGGAGGACGAAGTTTTAGCCTCGGACGGGGTGAGCGGCGTAGTGCGCGGCAATAGCCGCGTAAATATCCTCCATGGTCCGTTTGTTCGGCGTGTTATTGTCCGCCGTGGCCCAAGGACGTCCTGGATGAATGGTGTCCCATGGTGACCGCTCGTTCTTTCGCGTGTCCGCCTTGTCACCGTGTTTGCCAAAGCCGTAGCAGACTTTCAGCTCGTTGTTCCAGACGGGATTGAACCAGTGTATCAGCAAGTCCTCGGCGGTTTCGATCCAGGCGCTGCGAACAACGAGATAACGACATTCAAAATCTTCAATGTCGAGGTTGGTCACGTTCTTGATGCTGCGTTCATGATCCTTGAGACGCGTGTGCAGTGTTGTGCCCTGCGCGGCGGCGGTATGAGCGTGAAGCTCCTCAGGGTCCGCCTTCCCGACGTAGATGGGATGGTCTTTGCCTGAGATCGGCTGGTAGCATTTGAAGGCACCACGGTAGTAGATGGCATAAACACCCGCGCCGTAGAACTTTTGATCCACCGTTCTCGCAAGAGGCTCCCTCTCCTGGAGCAGCAGTGTGTCCGCGACAATCTTGCCGATGATTTTTGGGCTGGTGGGATCGAAGACATGCTTTGGCTGGCGAATCGTGTCGAGAGCCTCTGCCACTGAGCTTAGAAGGCCGACTGCCGATTCAAGCTCCACACGGAGCGAGCGCCGTTTCTTCGCAGGCAGGCCGGCATATTCCGCAGGGTCAGTCGGAAGGCCGGTCGCCAGCGCGATGATTTGTGCGATCACTTCTTTGGGAGAGGGTGTTTCAGGCATCAGAAAAGCTGTGGTGTGTTTGTTGCGCCGTGTTTGGTGATGGCGGCTCGCACGCTTCTGAGCACCACTTCCCCCAAGGTCACCGGCACCGCGTTTCCTAGCTGTCTCATGTTTTCTGTCCAACTGCCCTCGAACACATAATCATCAGGGAACGTTTGAAGGCGGCAGGATTCACGAACTGTGAAATAACGAACTTCACCGTTAGGGAAGCGCACCATGTTCTC
>DNXB01000359.1 GCA_003506995.1 Verrucomicrobiales bacterium | reverse complement strand
GTGAAGTTTTCCGGCCTTCAGTCGTTTGATTTGCTGGCAGACGTTCATCGCGCTCTTCATCTCCAATCTCGCTGCTGTCCACTGCCTTGCCACCGCTGCCTTCTGATGCACGGCATGTGCAACGGCCACTTTCCTGGGATCACTGCCAACGGTGGTTTTCAGTTCCGTCTCCTTCAGAAATTGGAACCCAGCGACATTGGGGCGGTGATGTTCCGCCCTGCGGCAGTCCGACCTCAATCCTCACGGCGGCGGCAGAGGCACCTCTCTCCTGGCGGGAGCGGCGGCGGGCGGGGGAAGGATGGGATTGGGAATGATCGGCGGCCTGCGGTTCATGGGCGGTGCTTTAGGGGCCGCAATGGCAGGTGCCTGGGTAGGAATGACCGCGCGCTGGACGACTTCCGAAGGCTGCGCCGCGGCCGGATCGGCAAAGCTGACCCAGCCGGCCTGATCGCCCCTCTGCAATTGGATGCGCGTCTTGTCCACGCTGGCTCCCGGCGTCACCTGGCGGATCTTGACGCCCATCTCGTTCTCCGCGCCGATGCGCGCCTCCATGACCTGCGAGGTCACACGGTCCACCAGCACGGCCACCACCGCGCCGTCGATCTCGTAGATGCCGGAGAGGCTGAGGTTGTCCGCGAAATTCGGCCCCGTGGGGGCATCCGGCGAGGGCAGGTCCTTCGTGGTGAAGATGGAGCGCTTCCACAGCGGCTCAAAGGTCTCCAGTTTCGGAAATTCCACCGGCGGCTCTGACGGCCTGGCTTCCTGCGCGCCGAGGCCCGTGGTGATCAAAATCACCCCGCTGAGAATGAGGCCATGGAAAAGACGGGTGTTCATGACTGGCTGGCTTTGGAGACTTTGGCAGCGGGACGCTCGTGGTAAAACTGTGTGAACTCGACCTCCACATTGATGGTCTTGTTCGTGCCGCTTGGATTGATCTGAAGACGTGTGACGCCGATGAAGGACTTCGGCTGCTGCAACGCGTGCAGCCACGCGAAGAACGCCTGCTCCGAAACACCCGTCAGCGTGGCTTTGACGGAGGCCTGGTCAAAGTAACCCTGCTCTTCATCCAGCGGCAGGCCGTCCGGCCCGAGAGCCTTCGCCTGCTCGATGAATTCTTTGCCGCCGATGGTGAGGCTGAGCTTTTCGGCCTCGCGGCTGATGGTTTCGAGCAGCTTGGCGGAGGCCTCCTGGCTGCTGCTGAAACCGGGAACGGATGCATTGAGCCATTCCTGCCGTTCCGCCCAGTTCGCGCCTTGGGAGATGGCCAGATTCATGTCGGCGAGGCGGTCGCGCAGGGATTCCACCTCGTCGCGCACCTCGAGGTAGTTCTTGAAGGCCATCATGCCACCACCACCGCCGACGAGGGCGAGGAACAGCAGGGCAAAGACGCCGAGGAGGACTTTCTCACTCTTCTTCATGCGGCTGTCCTCCTTTCATCTCAAAGGTGGCGCTGTTGTCGCTGGCGATCACGGGCGCGGGCGTCTCCCAGGTGAAATGGGCGAGCGAATCGCTGGTTTTGAGCTCCTGCGTGTATTCCAGCGCCAGCGAGGCGCTCGGCATGCGGCCGATGATGCTCATGCGCTTCGGCGTCCACTCCCAATGCGTGATGCTGGCCTCTTTCGAGGACTGCGGCTCCATGCAATGCAGCAGCATCTGCTGCGGCCAGGTGTCAGGATCGACGGCAGGCGCGGCCTCCTGCCACGCCCGCTTGTGATCCATCACCTTCCCGGCGCGTGGCGCCATCTCGGCCACTTTTTCACGCAGCATGTTGCGTTCTTGCAGCGCGAACGAGGTCAGCGTGGCGATCAGCGCGATGGCCGCCGCCAAAGCCGCGCCGATGGTGAGCGCGATGAGTCGCGTGCGGGCACGGGTGCTCTGACGCTGGCGCTCGATGACCAGATCCTCCGGCATCAGCAGGCTGGAGCCACGCCCCGGCATCGTCGGCGCGGGCATGTCACAACGATAGGGCGTGAGACCGGTGGCGCGCTGGATCTTCTCAAGATCGCCGTCCTCGACCCACAGCACGAGGCTTTCGAGGCGGCCCAGCACGCCCTGGAAGCCAAGTTGAAGACAGATGTTGTTGAGCTCGGCCAGCGCATGATCGTCGAGATGCGCGGAAGACAGCGGCGTGCAGTAAATCAACTGGGCGCCGCTGGTGATGGCGATGACGAGACGACCCAGCTCGCGGAAGATGGTGATGCTGTTTTGCACCAGCGGGTAGCACAGCGCGTGCAGCGTGACCTCGTCCGGCAGACGGGCGGTGTCCGTGAGCGGCACGGGCTGGTCTTTGAGCGCGAGGATGCGGGCGAGGTGCGCGCCTTCCTTCTCAGCGATGCTGCGCACCTGCACGCTGGCCTCGTCGTCATTCGTTTTGACCCCCAGGCGCTCCAGATGCAGCAGCGCCATGCCGCGCAGATGCTCGCTCTGGCCTTTCAGCCACGCTGGCAGCACCCAGAAATGCGCGGCGGGCAGCGCCAGCACACGACGCGGCGCGTCTTTGCCAAAGGCCGTGGCCTCGCCATTGGCCTGGCACAACGCCTCCTCCACGCCGGTCCAGCTTTGCCAGACCTTCGCGCCGGGGAGCAGCAGCTCGTGGGTGGGTTTACGTGTCTTTGCCATGGACAGGAATTTCACCCCGCCAGACGGCCTGGCCGCCCTGGGTGATGAGGATGAGTTTGCGTTGCAGCGGGCCGAGCAAGCCGACGCTCTCGATGCGGCGGATCGGGCCTGCGAATTGAATCCATTGCGTCAGTTGCTCGACGGTCTGGCGGTTGAACACACCGAGCAACTGCGCCACCTGCGGCACGCTGGCCAGGCGCTGGTCATCCTGCGTGCGCGGCGCGCCATCGCGCCCGGCACGGAAGGCCAGCAGCGGCTGCACGCGCTCCATCGGCACATCGCCCAGCAGGGAGACGAGCTCGGCGCTCGCGTCATTGATGTCCACGCGTCCGTCGCCGAAGACGGTGAACCACTCGCGCCAGTCGGGACGCGCGGTGTTCACGATCTCCATGCCGCGCACGAGCAGCATTTCATCCACCTCTTTGAACGGGCGGTTGAACGGCAGCCCCTCGAGGCCCATTTTTTCATACTCGCGCTTTTCCGCGCCGTTGAGGCTGACATTCTCATCGCCGTCGATCCAGTCCTTCAGCGCGTCGCACAAGGCGGCGGTGAACTCCGGTTTGAAGCCCCAGTGCGTGAACAAACGGCGCAGCAGCACCTTGTCGCCCGTTTGCAGCAGGTGGTTGATGTTCAGCCGCGCCTCCTCGGCCACCAGCGTGACGTTGTAGCCGCCGCCGTCATTGGAGCTGAAGTGCAGCAGCGGGTCATCGTGCTGGATCGCCGGATGCCGGGCCACTTCGAGGCCCATTTCCGCATAACGCTTGGCGAAGATGCGCCCGCGCATGGTGCGGGTGTATTGTGTGTCCGCCTGCAAGGCTTTCGCGCCCGCGAACATGACCATGCCCAGCACCGCGATCATCCAGAACACCGCGATGAGAGCGGAGCCTGAGCGCCAGCGGCGCGAAAATGATGAATGACGAATGACGAATGACGAATGAATGACGAAGCCCAAATGACGAACACGACACAACTGGCGGGCTTCACAGCTCGTCATTCGGCCTTTGGTCATTGGAGGTTCATTCGTCATTCTGAATTCGGCATTCGTCATTGCGGCGGCGGAGCCGTGACTTGCGACAGGTCATTCGCGATCCAAAACGTGTACTCATGCTCACGCGGATCGGCGGTGAAGGAGAAGCGCAGCTTCATGAACAGCGGCGGCTGCGGGCGCTTGGTGGGGTCCCAGCTCGTGAACCATTTCTTTTCGATCGGCTCGTAGAACTGCCACTGCATCTGCTTGAGACCTTCGAGAATGGGAAGCTCGGCCAGGGTGGTGAACTCACCCGGCGCGCGGGTGGTTTTCGGCTGTTTGAGATGACGCACCACGAGGGACAGATCCTTCGCGCCTTTGTTGCGCACGAGGCCGAATTCGACGGCGTCCGCGAGCTTCAGACGGCGATCCCACACGAAGGGCATGTGACCGCCGAGGATGAACAGGTTGCCAGAGGAGCCGCGCGAGACTTTTTCGGCCCCGGCGGTGAGCTGGATGCCCGGCGGCATCGTTTCGAGGTAATCGCGCCACTGATTGACGAAATTGGTGATCCGCGTCTCCGCCACCCTCGCCTCATTCATCGACTTGCCGAGCTGCATCGTGGCGCTCGCCACGCCATACACGCCGCCGAGGATCAGGCCGATGAGGGCCATGGCCAGGATGACTTCGAGCAGCGTGAACGCGGCCTTAGATCGGGCTGTGGGGCGAATACACATAGGTTTCCATGCTGCGTTTCATGCGCCGCGAGCGCCCGTCGGAGATCCATGCTTCGGCGCGGATGCGAAACATGTGGTCGAGCTCGACCTTGTCTTTGGTGATGAGTTTGACCTTCTCAATCGTGGCGCTGGCATCAATGCCGTCGGCTGTGGGATTGAAGGTGATGCTGGTGGCCTTGAACTCGGGCTGGTGGGCCACCTCGGCAAGCACCGACTCCAGCACGCGCAGCACCTGCGCCTCCATGCGGGAGTCATTGGAGGTCCGGGCGATGGCGTCGATGGCCTGCGTCATGCCAACGGCCACAAGCGAGAAAAGCGCGAGGGCAAGGATGATTTCGAGCAGGGCGAAACCAGGCGCGGAGGAAGCTGTGCGAGTGTGTTTCATCCTCGGATCTGAATGGATTTGCGTTTGGCGCAGGCGGTCAGCGGATCAAACGCGAGTTCGATGGTCCCGGCGGGCCCGGACATGCGGATCTCGATCGGCTCGCAGATGCCAGTGGGGCTGAATTCCCAGGTTTCGCCGCGTTTCGGAGCGCGGAAGACATTTTCGCCGACACGGCGCACCTGCAGCATGCCGCCGAACTCTTCTCCCACATGGAACGCGCCCGCCGAAAGCTCAATGCGGACGGTTTGCTGCGTGCTGAGCGCCTGGAGCAGATTTTGACGTGCTGAAGTCTCGATGACCGCCACCGCACGGCGCAGCTTGTCCTCATCCCGCACACCGGAGATGCTCATGACAGCGATGCCGATGATGAGGATCAGGAGAGACATGGCGACGATGATCTCCAACAGCGTGAAGCCCGCTGCGCGGGAATGACGAATGGTGAATGACGAATGACGAACACCGCGCTGAGCAGACAGCGTGGCAGATGTGTGATTCGTGCTGGCCTTGAAATTCATCATTCGGGTTTCGTCATTCGTCATNNCCCAACTGCCAATGTCGTCCGCGTTCTCCGGCACCCCGTCCGGTCCTGAGGAATAGACATCGAAGCCGCCTTTGTCCTTCGTGCCGGGACGACGGTAGTGGTAAGGGTTGCCCCAGGGGTCGATGGGCAGCTTTTTGAGCTTGGCGCTCCAACTGGTCGGCGCAGGGCGTCCACTCGGCTTTTCCACGAGGGCGGACAAACCTTGCTGCGTGGTGGGCAGGAACATGTTGTCCACCTCGTAGGCGCGCAGCGCGGCCACGATGCCGCTGATGTGCCCCTTGGAGGTGGTTTTCTTGCCGCCTTCGAGCACGCCGCCGAAGTTGACCACCGCCGCGCCGACAAGCAGCGCGACGATGGCGAGCACGAGAATCATTTCGACAAGGGTGAAGCCGGAGATCGAAGGGCGTGGTTGGGTTTGGATGTGTTTCATGATGCTTGGCTATTTGTTGATGCTGGAGATGGTTTGGAAAATCGTGGTCATCATGAGGTAGGCCATGAGGCCGACCATGCTGGCCATGAGGCAGACGATGAGGGGCTGGATGAGCGCGGCGAGCGTGTCGATCTTCTTGCTCAACTCACGGTCGAAGCGCTCGGCGGCACGCTCAAGCGCGGCAGACATGTCGCCAGTCTGCTCGCCGACGTTCACCATGTCGATGAGCAGAGGCGGGAACTGCCCGCTGCGGTCCAGGGCGCGGGAGAGGGCGACGCC
>DNXB01000303.1 GCA_003506995.1 Verrucomicrobiales bacterium | reverse complement strand
TGCAGGCCGATGCTCGGCTCGTCCAAGACGTAAAGCACACCCGCCAGTCCCGCTCCGATCTGTGATGCGAGACGAATGCGCTGCATCTCACCGCCGGAAAGTGTGCCGCTCTCGCGATTCAACGCGAGATACCCAAGGCCGACTTGCTCCAAGAACTCGATGCGCTTCACGATCTCGCGCTGCAATTCACCCACATAAGCTTTCTGCTGCTCGGTGACTTCCAAATCGCTCACCCAAGCGAGAGCGTCGCGGATTTGTAGTGCGGTGAGTTCGTGGATATTGAGATCGAAGCCGGGTTTAAAGTTTAAAGTTTCAAGTTTCAAGCTTGGATCACGAGCGTCATCCAACTTGGAACCTGAAACCTGAAACTTGGAACTCAGCCGAACGGCGAGCGACTGCGGTTTCAAACGCTTACCCCCACACGTCGCACACGGATGTGGATTCATGAGCCGTGTGAGGGCGGAGCGGAGGGCGTCGCTTTCGGCGTGCTGATAGAGGCGGGCGATTTCGGGCAGGAGTCCTTCAAACGGCTTCGCCACACTGCGGGTGTGGTCGGATTTCTTCCAGCCGGTGGTGATGGCGACATCACCGGTGCCGTGAAACAGGGCCTCTTTGAAGGCTTGCGGCAGATCTTGAAATGGCACGTCCATCGCTGCGTCGAAGTGCTTCGCCAATGCTTCCACGCTCTGGTTGAAAATGACTCGAACCTTTGGATGTCGCGCCCACCAGGCTTTGATCGCCCCATCGGCGAGCGATTTGGACTCGTCCGGCACCAGCAGCGTCGCGTCCGGCGTCGGGATCATGCCGGTGCCTTCGCAGGTGGGGCAGGTTCCAAGGTGTGTGTTGAAGGAAAAATGCTGCGGCGTGAGGCGCTCGATGACGTAGCCAGTGCGCGGATTGGCGAACTCGGTGGTGTAGCTGAGGATTTCATCGCTGCCGTCGAGGTTCACGAGGAACTGAACCTCGCGATCGTTCCAGTGCAGCGAGCTTTCGATGGCCTCCATGAGCCGCTGGCGTGAATCCGCGCGCACGACGAGGCGGTCGATGACGATCTGTACCTGCTGCTGCTCGTTGGCGGCCAGTTTGAGCGTGTCTTCCAGCTCCACGATCGCTCCATTGAGCCGCACACGGACGAAGCCCTGGCGTTTGAGCTTTTCAAACAGCGTGCGCGTGTTTTCACCGTCCGCAGGCGCTTGTGGCGAGAGCACCATGACGCGGGTGCCTTCGCCCAGCGCCAAAATCTTGTCCGCGATCTCCGGCGGGGTGCTGCGCAGGAGTTTTTCGCCGGTTTGGGGGTCGTGCGGCTGCCCGGCCACGGCGTAGAGCACGCGGAGGTAGTCATAAATTTCCGTGACCGTCGCGATGGTGCTGCGCGGGTTCGGATTCGAGTGAACCTGCTCGATGGCGACCGCCGGGGACAGCCCCTCGATGAAATCCANNCACATAGCGCCGCTGGCCTTCCGCAAAGAGCGTGTCGAAGGCCAGGGATGACTTCCCGCTGCCGCTCACACCCGTGAGGACCACGAGTTTGTGCCGTGGGATGTCCACGTCGATGTTTTGGAGGTTGTGCTGCCGTGCGCCACGCACGCGGATCACGTCTTCTGGCATGCGCCACACAAGCCGCGTGGGGCAGGGGAGATCAAGCCCAAGAAACGCTCGTTGAAGGCCGTTGCATCGGCGGGACAGCCGCGCAGGTTGCATTTCACCGCCTCACCCTTAGACTCCGCCCACCATGAAACCCCTCATCGTCATCATCCTGGCCGCCGCAGTTGGCTACGTCGCCTACGAGTATGTGTATCCGCCCTTTGCTGATGCCATGAAGTTCACCAAGCATGTGCCGCCAGCGCCGCCGAAGAAGGTGGTCGCCGTCGCCCCGGTGCCGAAGCCGGTCATCAAAGAGGAGCCGAAGCCCGAGCCGATGCCGGAGGTCAAGCCCGAGCCCAAACCGGAGCCGAAGCCCGAGATGCCCAAACTGCCTGAGCCGCCGCCGGTTGATCCGAACGCTTTTGTCGCGCCGGTCTTCCCATCCGCCGACGAGGTCACGCAAAACTGGGCCGCCGTGCCGAAGGGTTTCTTCACCTCGCCGAAGCAGGTCACCATGAAAAAGGATCTCGAAATTAAGATGCAGATGGGCAAGGCCACCGCCGCCTCCAGCTTCAAGGCCGGGGCCAAAATCTTCGTCATGGGACAGCAGGGCGCCAATCTTGAGGTCGGCGCCTCCCCAGGCTCTCCCATGCGCGGCCTGGTGGCCATGGACGACACCGATTTCAAAGAGGTCTTCATTGCCGCCTACGAGCAGATCAAAGTCGCCCAGACCGAGCAGGCCCGCAAAGCGCACGAATACAAGCTCGCCGCCGCCGACCGTGCCAAGAACGCCCCGGCCATGACCACAGGAGGCAGCGCCAGTGACGACAAGCCCGTCAAGGCCGATGACGGCACCTACCCCCTCCTGGTTGCCAGTATGAAGTCCGGGGAGGTCACCGAGATCAAGCTCGACAGCATCAAGTCCTGGGGAGACGTGCAGCGTGAAAAGATCGATGGCACCGACTACTGGACGGTGAATGTGAAATACGAGACCCAGACCATGTTCGGCAAGTTCGAGACCGAGGCCCAGGCCCGCGTCAAAAACGGACGTGTCGAAAAATGGGTGTACACCGGCTCCGGCGAAGTCGTCCCCTGACACGGGCACGCCAAGGCACCACCCGGTGGTCTTGCCCTGAGATCAAATCGAGTGCATCAGGCGGGCGCAAATCAGCGCCCGCTTTTTCGTCACCCTCGTAGAGTCATTCATCCCATCCTTCCCATTTTCGCATTCTTGTCTGATGAAAGTCATCCGCCCCACCGATCCTGATTACGCCAGCGCCGCCGCCGCGCTCAACCGTCGTGCCGAGGCCAGCGATGCCGTGCGTGAGGTCGTCGCGGGCGTCATCAAGGCCGTGCGTGAGCGTGGCGATGCTGCTGTGCTCGAACTCACCGAGAAATTCGACGGAGCGAAACTCAGCGCAGCGCAAATGCGCGTCCCGCAGGCCGAACTCGATGCTGCCTGGGACGCCGCCGATGCCACGCTGCGCTCCGCGCTCGAAGCCTCGCATCGCAACGTCATGGCCTTCGCCAAGCGCAGCATGCGCCAGGCATGGAGCTACCAGAACGAGCAGGGAGCCGAGGTCGGCGAAGTGTTCCATCCCTTTGAGCGCGTCGGCTGCTACGTCCCTGGCGGCACCGCGCCGCTCGTCTCGACCTCGATCATGACCGTCACCTTCGCCGCCGCCGCCGGCGTGCCGGAAATCGTCGTCTGCACGCCCTGTGGACGCGATGGCAGCGTCAATCCCGGTTTGCTCGCGGCACTCAAGCTCGCCGGAGCCACCGAGGTTTATAAAATCGGCGGATCGCAGGCCATCGCCGCGCTCGCTTTCGGCACGGAGACGATTCGCCCTGTCACCAAAATCTTCGGCCCTGGCAACAGCTACGTCGTTGAGGCCAAGCGTCAGGCATTCGGCGTTGTTTCCATCGATCTCCTGCCCGGACCTAGCGAAGTACTCATTCTCGCCGACAAATCCGGCATTCCCGCCTTCATCGCCGCAGACATCCTCGCCCAGGCCGAACATGGCAAGGACAGCATGGCTGGGTTCATCACCGATGACGCCGCCTTGCTCGACGCCGTTGTCGCCGAAGTCGAATCGCAGTCGAAGACCCTCACCCGTCAGGCCCAACTCGCCCCCGTGCTCGAAAAAGGCGTCTTCTGCATGCTCGTGCCGAGTTTGGAGGAAGGTGCCCGCCTCGTGAACGATTTCGCGCCTGAGCACCTCACGCTCATCACCACGCGAGAAAATGCCATCCTGCCGCTCATCCGCACCGCAGGCGCGATCTTCCTCGGCAACCACTCACCTGTGGCCGTGGGTGATTTCCTCGCCGGTCCCAGCCACACCCTGCCCACCGGCGGTTCTGGCAAATCTTTCCCCGGCATCACCGCTGACATGTTCCAGCGCCGCACCAGCATCATCCGCCTGGATCGTGAAAGCTGCATCAAATCCGAGCCCATCGTCCGCGCCTTCAGCCAGGTCGAAGGACTCGACGCGCACGGCCGTTCTGTTTCCATCCGCTGCTCATGAAATCCATCGTCTTTATCGTCGGACTGCTTCTCGTCTCTTGCGGCAAGGAAGAGGTCAAACCGGAACCCAAAGCTGTCGCTGCCAAGCCCGCGCCCGAAAAGAAAGCGCCGCCGTCCGTTCCCCAAGGCAAGCTGCCCGTCATGGACCCGGAGAAAGCCAAGTTCATCGCCGTGCCCAGCACCCCCAAAGAGCCCGAGGTCAAAAAGGCCGAGAAGCCAGCAGCGGAAGCCAAGAAGTGAATTGGCAGGCCGTGCCTGCCTTGGTCTCTCAAGCCCAACGGGCTTGCGTAACATAGCCCAGGGTTCGTAGAACCCTGGGTAATCGGCGGAATATGCTTTTTGCTCAAGGGCTCAAGGGCGAACCCCAAAGGGGTTCCGTCCTTTCTTGGAGCGCCTTGACCACAGACGATGGACGGAACTCCGTTGGAGTTCGCCCTTGAAAGAAGCGTCTGATGCACCTGTATCCCAGGGTTGTTCCAACCCTGGGCTGCAATACGGAAGGCCGTTGGCCTTCGTTTTCCAATTCACGCTGGCACCCGAATCTCCAGCCACTGACTCGCCGCCTTTGCAGGTTTCACCGTTCGGGATACCGCATCCATGCTCGCAGGCAGCAGCGCAAAGTCACCCGCCTTCAAAGTCACGTCGCCCACGCTGATCTCGCCGCTCACCACGGCCAGTGTCACGCATTCACCGGCCTCACCCACGGCTCCAACTTGGTCACACAGCCGCACATCGAAGTAATCACACTTCACCAGCGTGCCATCCGCTTCGATCTGCTGCACCTGCGGCTCGAAGTCCGTGAAGTCGATGCTTTGCAGCGACTCCTGCACATGCAGCGCACGCGGCTTGCCATCCAGCCCCACGCGATTCCAATCGAAGACGCGATACGTCGTGTCGCTGTTCTGCTGGATCTCGTAGATCAGCAATCCCGCGCCGATGGCATGCACGCGGCCGCTGGGGATGAACAGGCAGTCGCCTGTGCGCGCTTCGATCACATGCACCACCTCGGCCACCGTGCCGTTTTGCAGCGCTGCTTCAAAATCCGCTCGTGTCACGCCATGCCTCAAACCGGCGTAAATTTTTGCGCCAGGCTCCGCATGCGCGATGAACCACATCTCCGTCTTCGGCTCGCCTTTCAGCGCCG
Organism: Verrucomicrobiales bacterium; assembly: GCA_003506995.1. Classification (GTDB taxonomy): domain Bacteria; phylum Verrucomicrobiota; class Verrucomicrobiia; order Verrucomicrobiales; family Verrucomicrobiaceae; genus Prosthecobacter. The sequence continues at coordinate 836 of DNXB01000303.1, read as the reverse complement.
CCGCCATGCTCGCGGGGGGGTGGACTTGGATCGAAAGATCATCGCAGGCGTCGAGAATTTTCATCAGCAGCGGAAACGTGGGGCTTGGGGAAGCCAGCAGCGCTTTGCCAAACACCTCCTCGCGATGGTTCGCCCACAATTCATGGAGCGACACGCCATCCGCCGTCACACTTTGCGCCTCGGAGCGGTCTGAAACAGTCCAGGCTTCGCCGAAGGGCGTCGTCGCATCCGGCAGGGTGGCTCCGAGCAGCGTTTCCATGCGACGGCCTCCCCACACGCGGCTTTGATAGATGGGGGTGAAGAGGATCGGCTGGTCTCGCAACATAACCTGACAATGAACCACAGCCTTCGTTGACGCTCCACCACGATCTCGCCAGAATGCCCCGCGTGAACATGATTGATGCCAGTTTTATCCAGTCTCTGAAGGAAATCCTAGATCCTGAGCGCGTGCTGACCTCGGCGGAGGACATCGTGCCCTACAGCTTCGACGGCACCGCAGCCCTCAAGCAACGTCCCGGCGCCGTCGTCTTTCCCCTCTCCGCCGAAGAAGTGGCCGAGTGTGTCCGGCTGGCCCGCAAACGCAGTGTTCCCGTGGTCACGCGTGGCTCCGGCACCGGTTTGAGCGGCGGCAGCGTGCCGCTGGACGGTTGTCTCGTGATCTGCCTCGTGAAAATGGACAAGCTGATCGAGGTCGATGAGAAAAACCTCACGCTGCGCGCGCAAAGCGGTGTCATCACGAAGGAGATCGACGACGCGGCGGCCAAGGTCGGCCTATTTTATCCGCCGGACCCTGGTTCGATGAAAATCTCCACCATCGGCGGCAATGTGGCCGAAAA
>DNXB01000064.1 GCA_003506995.1 Verrucomicrobiales bacterium | reverse complement strand
CGCTTGGGGGGGGCTGCTGTGCATGGGGTGGTGGCTGGCGCGGCGGCAGTTTATCTCGTCTGACCAGGCGCTGGTGCGGCTGGAGTCGGAACTGCGGTTGCACAATGCGCTGAGCACGGCGGCGGCGGGGCGCGGGATGTGGCCTGCGGTCATTGAGCAGGCTGATGACGGCTGGCGGTGGCGCTGGCAGACGGTGGGCGGGCCGTTCGCGGCGTTTTTTGGCTCGTTGGCGCTGGCCTTGTGGCTGCCGGTGGCGCAGGACGCGGCAGCAGCGGCCCCGACAGTGGAGCCGCAGGCATGGGGGCAGATGGAACACTGGCTGGAGAAGCTGCAGGAGGAGCAGATCGTCACAGAGGAGGAAAAAGACGAGCAACTGGAGAAGATCGCCGAATTGCGTGACCAGCCGCCGGAAAAGTGGTTCAGCCACGAGAGCCTGAACGCGGGGGACACGCTCAAGGAGCAGCTTCAGCGCGACATTCAGCGCCTGGGACAAAATTTGACGACGGCGGAGCGCAGCCTGAACGCGCTGCAAAATTACGCGGAGCAGCTTTCACCGGCGGCGAAGGAGCAGTTGCTGAAGGATTTTGACCAGGCGCTGGCGGACATGAAGTCGGGCGCGCTGGAGCTTGATCCTGAGATGCTGAAGGCGCTCGCCGGGATTGATCCGAAGAATTTGAAAAGCCTTTCTGAGGCGCAGATGAAACAACTGCGTGAGTCGATGAAAAAACAGGCGGGTACCTGCAACGGCCTGTGCGAGAACCCGGGCTTCCTCGGCGACGGGGAAGGGGAGGACGACAAGCTGGCGGAGATGCTGGGCATGCTCAAAGAACAGGGTGAAGGCCCGGGCAGGGGCGGCATCACCCGTGGGCCTGGCACGGCGCCGCTGACGCTGTCCGAGGAGGAAAACAATTTTGGCACGAACAAGAACGAGGCGGTGTCGAACACGGACCTGTCACGCGCGCAGGTGGGCAACATGCTGGCGCTGCAAGACGGCAAGCACGAGGTGGACAAGACGGGCAAAGGCCCGCAGGCGGCCGGCGCGGTGCAGAATGCCGGTCAGGGCGGGGAACAGGTGTGGCGTGAGTCGCTGACGCCGGAGGAGAAGGCGGTGCTGAAGCGGGTGTTTAAGTGATGCGAACGTAGATGGGTGTGGCGACAGCCCGCCCGTCTCGAGGCGCGTAGAAAAGCCAAATAAACTCCGCACGTCCCTAGTGCCGGACGGGGTGCGTCGCCGGAATGATGTGCCAGGTGCTCGTAGGGCGGATGTGTTCGGCGCGCAGGACTGCGTAAACACGAGAAGTGACCTTCGCCGAACTATCCGGCTGGTCTGGAGGCGTGCGCGGGCCGGGGAGTGTGCGATCACGCCACCAGCCGGATAGTTGGGCGACGCTCACGATGAGAACCACGGCATCTTCTCCGCCCAACACATCCGCCCTACATCATTCCGGCGACGCACCCGCCGGACGCTTCGGCGATGTGCTCTCTCTTAAGAATGAGCAAAGGCTTCCGCCGAACACACCGGCCTACGAGGGTGTGTGAAATGTAGGTGAAGTGCTTTTTTCATCTCGACTTCGCGCGGCGGTTCTTGTTTTAGTCATGCGAATGACAGACTCCCACGCCTCGGACTCGGAAATTCAGTCGGCCTCGCAGCACGTCGAGGCATTGCGACGAACGTTGAACGAGGTGCTGTTTGGGCAGGAGGAACTCATCGACCTGATGCTCTGCGGCGTGATCGCTCGCGGGCATGTGCTGCTGGAAGGTTTGCCGGGCCTGGGCAAGACGGAACTGGTCAAAGGGTTGTCGAAGGCGCTGAGCCTCACGACGCGGCGGGTGCAGTTCACGCCAGATTTGCTGCCGGGGGACATCACGGGCAATCCGGTGCTGCAGGAGGTGGAGGGCAAACGCGAGTTTGTGTTTCAGCCGGGGCCGATCTTCACGAACCTGCTGCTGGCGGATGAGATCAACCGCGCCTCGCCCAAAACCCAGTCCGCGCTGCTCGAAGCGATGCAGGAGCGCCGCGTGACGGTGCTGGGGCAGACGCACACGCTGCCAGAGCCGTTTTTTGTGCTGGCGACGCAGAACCCCATCGAGCTCGAAGGCACCTATCCGCTGCCCGAAGCGCAGGTGGACCGCTTTTTGTTCAAGCTGGAGGTGCTGCGCAATTCAGCGGCGACGCTGGCAAAGATCGTGACGCATCGCGAGCTTGGCGTGGAGCCGCAGGTGGCGTCGATGCTCACGCGTGAGGCGTTTGCGCAGATGCAGGCCACGGCGCGGCGAATTTTTCTGCCGGAGATCGTGGCGGACTACATCGCCCGCATTGTGGACGCCACGCATCCGGGGCAGTCGCAGGCGTCACAAGGCGTGCGCTTCGGCGCGAGTCCGCGCGCGGCGNNGCGAGCTTTGAAGACGTGCAGGCGCTCGCGCTGCCGGCGCTCAATCATCGCGTGCTGCTGGACTACACCGCGCGCATGGATGGTAAAACAAGCGCGGGCATCGTGCGGGCCATTCTGGCCGAGGTGCCGGTGCAGAACCTCGCGACACCGCGAACCTTGAAGGAGGCGGCATGATGAATTTCGGAGCAGCATTGCCGCAGGCTGGGATTTCGCAGGCGCGGCAGCGTCCTGGAGTGCTCCAGCCCTCTGGAGCTTTGCGCAGGCCGCTGGACGCTCGAAAGCGCCGGAGGTCCGGCGCACTCCAGGACGCTGTCGCGGTGTTTTGCGCACTGGTCATTGCCTCGACAGCCCAGGCGCAGAAAAACATCGCGGATGACGAGATCGACCGCGCCACCGGCACGCGGGTGCAGGTGCGCAGTGTGTTTGACCCGCTGCCGTCCTCCGGCTGCGCGCCGGTTCGTGTCGTGGCCACGAATGGCACGGGCCGGGATGCCCACTGGGGTTTTGAGTTTCACTCGCAGACGCAGAACTACCGGGCGCAGAACCAGCACAACAGCAGCTTCGCGCTTGATGTCGCGGCACGTTCGACGCAGTCGGCGCTGTTCTTGGTGCCGCTGGCGGTGAGCTACGGCGACCGCAGTCATGGGGGCGGCGGCCACGCGTTGCGGGTGGAGGTGACGGGCACGGGATTCAGCGAGCGGCAGCATTACGATCACGACAGCCGCGTCTCCGGCTATCCGGCCGTCGCTATGAGCTCCGCGCTGGCGGAATACAGCATCGTGGCGCTGAACAAGGAGGTGGAATCGAAGCTGCGCTCAGGCGGTGGGTATTACGGTGGCCGTGCGGATCAGTTTGGCAGCCAGTTTGAGCCGGAGGATCTGCCGGAGTCGTGGCTGGGCTTCAGCGGTTTTGATTTCATCCTGCTCAGCAGCACGGACTGGCAGAAGGTGAAGCCGGCGGTGCGTCGCGCGCTGCTGGAATGGGTGCGGCTGGGCGGGAGTCTGCATTTTTATCTCTCGCCCGGGGCCACGGCGGCGTCATTGGGATTGCCGGAGGGCGAGAGCACGGGCAAGCAGCCCACCTCGCTCGGCAAGATCACCGTGCTGGGCTGGGATGGCAAAAAACTGCCCGCTTCAGAAACGGTGAATCGTTACTGGGGCAGGTCCAAGCGCGCGGACAACCTCATCGTCGGACACACGCTGGCGGTTGACTGGCCGCTGCTGGCGCTGCTGGGCACGCGCAGCTTCGCCTCTTGGCAGGTGCTGGTGTTTCTGGTGATTTTCGGCGTGCTGGTGGGGCCGGTGAATTTGTTCGTGCTCGCGCCCGCCGGGAAGCGGCACAAGCTGTTCATCACCACGCCGCTGCTGTCCATCGGCGCCAGCATCGTGATGGTGGGGCTGATCTTGGTTCAAGACGGCATGGGAGGCAGCGGGCGGCGGTTCATCGCCATCAATCTTCAGCTTGATGAGGCGGCGGCGTATGTGACGCAGGAGCAGATCAGCCGCACGGGTGTGCTGCTTGGCACCGGTTTTGAAATGAAACAGCCGGTGTTGATCGAGCCGGTGGCGCTGCCGGACACGCCGTGGGTGAAGCTGAAAAGCACCAACACCAGCCAGCCGGTGAACCTGACGCTGGAGGGCCGCGAACGACGCGGCAACTTTTTCCAAAGTCGTGCTGAGCAGGGCCAGGTGTTGCGGGCGGTGATCTCCTCACGCTCACGGCTGGAACTCAAGGCGGGCGCGGCGGCAGGTGAGGCACCGACGCTGATCTCCGCGCTCGGCTTCACGGTGGACGAGTTGTTTTACCAGGATGCCGCAGGCGGGCACTGGCGGCTCAAGGAACCGCTCAGCACGGGCCAGAGCGCCACGTTGGTCCCAACGGACGACAGTGCGCAGCGTTTGTGGCGCGAGGCGGTGGTCAATCCGGGCGAGCGTTCGCTGCGGGCGCAGATCAACAGCGCCATCACGAGCCAGAAGTCCTATTTCATCGCGAAGGCGCGTTCAGCTCCTGGTTTCACGCTCGACACGCTGCCTGCCATCCGCTGGCAGGAGGATCAGATCGTTGTCTTCGGCCCGGTGGCGCTGCCGTAGGCGGGAATGACGAAATCAGAATGACGAATGACGAAGGAACTCCCAAACACGAATGACGAAACCACCCAGATGCAGCGCTGCATTCGGGCTTTGGGCTTAGTCATTCATTCGGCATTCGGAAATTCTTCATTCGTCATTCCCCGCTCCGATCCCGCCTGAATCTCCGCATCACGTCACGCCCCATGTCTTCCTCCTCCCACGCCCCAGAGATCGACCGCAGCCAGCCAGCGGTCGTCGTGGACGATCTGCATCGCAGCTTTGGCGCGTTGAAGGCGGTGGACGGGGTTTCGTTCAGCATCGATCACGGCCGGGTCGTCGGATTCGTCGGTGCCAACGGCGCGGGCAAGACCACGACGATGCGCATCATGGCCACGCTGGACTCACCCGGCGGCGGGCAGGTGCGCATGGGCGGGCACAATGTGGTGCATCATCCCTCCAAGGTGCGCCGCCTGCTGGGCTGGATGCCGGACAGCTTCGGCACCTACGAGCACATGACGGTGCTGGAGTACATGGACTTTTACGCGCGTGCGCTCGGCTTCAAAGGTGCGGACCGCCTGCGGCGCATCCAGGAGGTGATGGACTTCACCGATCTCACGCCGCTGGCCGACCGCATGAGCAACAAAATGTCCAAGGGCCAGACGCAGCGCCTCTGCCTCGGGCGCGCGCTGCTGCATGACCCGCAAATCCTCATCATGGACGAGCCGGCGGCCGGTCTTGACCCCAAGGCGCGGGTGGAGCTGAAAAACCTCATCCGCATCCTCGCGCAGGAGGGCAAGACGATTCTCATCAGCTCCCACATCCTCAGTGAACTCGGCGAGATGTGCGACACGCTGCTGTTCATCGACCAGGGCCGCATCGTACACCACGGCGATGCGCAAAGCATGATGCGTGGCACCGAAACCACCGGGGAAACGCTGGTGAACGTGCAGATCGCCGCCGAACCGGCGAAACTCATCGAATGGGCGCTGACCGCGCCGCTGATCAAGATCGAGGAGGAGACCAAACGCGGCGCACGTCTCCGCATCCAGGCCACAGATGATGCCACGCTGGCCGGTGTGCTTCGGCGCATGATCCAGGACGGTCTGCCGGTGGTCGATTACCACCGCGAGGAGCGCAAGCTGGAGGACGCGTTCATCGACATGCTGGGGCAGATTGACAAGGGGAAGCTCAAGACGCCACCTCAGCCGCTGCCCTCGAAAAATGACGAATGACGAATTCAGAATGACGAAGGAATGCCCAAGTCCGAATGACGAACTTCCGAGCGCCTGCGTTCGGATTTCGGGCTTCGTCATTCATTCTGCATTCGTCATTCTGGTTTCGTCATTTCCCACTTTCGCATGAACGCCGCGCTCGCCATCACCGACTTCCCCGACCGCCTCTCGCCGATGGTGGTCAAAGAGCTGCGGCAGGGGCTGCGGACGCGGATGTTCGGGCTGGTGATGGTGGTGTTGCACCTGCTGCTGGTGCTTTTCACGCTCATGAGCGGCGGCTCGGGCAACGCGGACGCCATCAGCGGCTGGTTTGACGGCATCATCACGCTGGTGCTGTGCGTGATCCTGCCGCTGCGCGGTTTCTCCGCCGTGGCGGATGAGCTGAAGGCGCGCACGCTGGACATGCTGGTGCTCACGCGGCTCTCCGCCGGGCGCATCGTGTTTGGCAAGTGGGCGTCCATCGCCTCGCAGTCGCTCTTAATTGCGCTGAGCGTGCTGCCGTATGTGGTCGCGCGGTATGTGTTTGGCGGGCTGGACTTGTTTGGCGAGGTGTCGGCGTTGTTTTACAAATGGCTGGCGGGCGCGGTGGTGGCCGCGGTGGTCATCGCGCTGTCCACGCAGCGGCAGTTTTGGCTGCGGGCGGTGATCATTGGTCTGCCTCTGCTGATGGGCGGCTGCGGCATGGCCTCGTTCTTCATGATGTCGCGCATGAGCGCCGGCTCGGGAGTCACCATCACGACGTTCTCCATCTTTGGCACGGGCGGTGGCAGTGTGTCGGTGCCGGTGATTCTTGGCCTCGCCGTCTGGGTGATTTTTTTCTGCCTCGGCCTGGCGGCCACGCGCATCGCCCCGGCGGCGTCGCTGCTGGCGGTGGGGAAGCGCTCGGTGCATCTGGCGGTGCTCTTGATTTTGCTGCTGCTGGCGTGGGCGACGAGCCTGGGCGCCGAGCTGACGGTCGTCTCGTCCACGCTGCTGTCGCTGGTGATGCTGGACGTGCTGACGGAGCGGGTGAACGAGGTGCCGTCGGTGTACGCGGCGTTTTATCGGCATGGCTGGGCCGGTCGTGTGGCGCTGGCGTTTCTGGCGCCAGGCTGGGTCACGGGATTTGCTTATTCACTGCTGCTGACGGCGCTGGTGGTGGTGCAGACATGGCAGCAGCGCGGCTTGGAGGAGGCGCAGCTCGTGGTGATCAGCGCCGCGTCGATGTGGATGCTCGCGGCGCTCCTGCAAATCCTACCGACGCGGCATGCGCGTGATCTGCTGCCGCCCTTCATCTTTCTGTGGCTGGGGCTGAACCTGCTGGTCACCTTGCTGGCCTACATGCTGATGATGCCCTTCGCCATGAAGGGCGTCACCGCTTGGTTCACCTGCGCACTGCCACCGCTCATGCCCGTGGGCTACGCGACCGCGCAGGCGGCAGACAAGCCCGCTTTTTTGCAGCTCGGCCTGTGGAGCGCGTTGCTCTGGCCGGTGGTGCTGCTGGTGGCAGCGGTGGTGGCATGGCGTGGGACCAGAAGCTCACGCCAGGAAGCTTGGAGAATGACGAATGAGTAAATCCGAATGACGAACGAACTCCAAACTCCGAACCATGCAGCCGCGCCCTCAGGCGCTTGGACTTCGTCATTCGTCCTTCTACTGCAAATCAGCGCGCTTCGTGACTTTGGAAAACCGAGTCTGACAGCAGAATGGGGACAGCAGAATGGTTTGATTCTGCTGTCCCCATTCTGCTGTCCATTGCTTTTCCGCCAGATGGATTCACCCAACCTGCTGCCATTCATCGCAAGGAGGCGCGCACAGCCATGACCACCTCCACCCTGCCTCTGCCGCGTGATTTTGGCGACCGCTTCAGCCCCATCCTGGTCAAGGAGCTGCGGCAGGGGCTGCGCACGCGCTTTTTCACCATCGCGCTGCTGCTGTTTCACAGCTTCATCATCCTGCTGCTGGCCACGGTGACGCTGGGCACGCCGGTGGAGGTGGTGAACGGCGTGTTTTGGGGCATCGCCGGACTCATGCTGCTGGTGGTGCTGCCGCTGCGCGCCTTCAACGCGCTGAACGCCGAGGCCGCCGACGGCACGCTGGACATGCTCACGCTCACCTCGATCTCCTCCTTCCGCATCCTGCACGGGAAGTGGGTGGCGTTGTTCAGCCAGAGCGTGCTGATGGCGGGATCGCTGCTGCCCTACATGGTGGCACGGTATTTTTTCGGCGGCGTGGAGATTTTACGCGAGGCGGTGGCGCTGCTGGTGCTGGTGCTCGGCTCCGGCATCATGACGGCGGCGTTGCTGGCATTCTCCTCTCAGGCTTCGGTGATCCTGCGGCTGCTGCTCCTGGCAGGCGTTGGTTTTGGCGCGGTGCCGCTGGGGGTTTTCACCGCGTTCCTGGTCTCATCATCGCAGGCGGACATGGTGCTGCGGGAATTCTTCGCGCTGGCAGGCTGGGAGCAGTGGAGCATCATCCTGGGCGTCCTGGCGCTGTCGGTTTACACCATTTGGTACTTCCTGGCGCTTGGTTCATCGCGCATCGCGCCGCCATCAGAAAATCACAGCACCCGGAAGCGCGTCATCGCGTTTGGCGCGCATGCGGCGCTGATGATCATCGGATTGCTGCTGTGTTATTTGAGCAGTGATGCCGAAAACGCCGCATGGGCCTTGGTGCCGCTGCTGGGGCTCACTTTGATCGCTTGCATGGACGTGATGACGGAGGAAATGCCGCGCTTCCCCACCACCGTGGCGGCGCTGGCAAGGCGCGGGCGGTTTGGCAGCCTCGCCGGTCGGTTGCTGCATCCCGGCTGGGCATCTGGCGTGCTGTTTTCCGCCGTGCTATGTGTGATGACGATGATGGTGTTCGTGGGCATCGCACATCAGGAAAATTCCTGGCGCGGGGACACTGGTCCATGCCTTTTCTTTCTCTGCTTCTTTCTCGCTACATTCACACCTGTGCTGGTGCGCATCAACCGCACGAACATCTTTGCCAACTGGTGGGCGGTGCAGCTCTGCATGGTTGCGGCCGGCATCCTGCTCTCGATGTTCTGCGAGGTCATGCGCGCGCGTGACTTTGCCATGCTGGGTGTGCTGACACCGGTGACCACCTTGTTTGGCACGGAGAGCATAGGTTATCAAAGCCGCGGGAGAGTCTTGATCCCCGGAAGCATTTTCAGCGTGGTATGGCTCATCGCCGCGCTGATCCGTGCCAGGATGCACTTTGCCGACTACACCCGGCTCGAACACGCGGCGCTGACTCTCGCCGACAATTCATCCCACCGTGCCAATGACGTTGCTCAGTGACGCCACCGCCCTGCGCTCCCTGCACGCTCGCGCTCGTGGCTGGGCGCGGGTGCTGAAGCTGCCGTTCCGCCAGCAGCGCTGGCGCGGGCATGCGGGCGAGTTCATGGGCGGCGGCACGGGCAGTAGTCTCGATTTCCAGGATCACCGCATCTACCTGCCCGGTGATGATCCGCGCCAGATCAACTGGCAGGCCTACGCGCGCACCGGCACCTACTCCATGAAGCTCTACCGCGAGGAGGTGCGACCGCTCGTGGATGTGATCTTCGATGTCTCCGCCTCCATGTTCGCCTTTCCGGCGAAGGAGCAGCGCGCGCTGGAGCTGTTCGCCTTTGTCGTTGAGGCATCGCTGCAATCCGGCGCCACGCTGCGTTGCCACGCCATCGCCGGTGCGCGGCATCAATGGCTGGAGCCCGAGGTCATTCTCAGCGGCCAGTGGCCCGAGCGGGTGCGCGAACTGCACGCCAGCGCCGCCGCACCGGCTCTGAACCGTTTGCCATTGCGCTCGGGGGCCATGCGCATCCTCATCAGCGATCTGCTGTTCCCCGGCGAGCCGGAAGCCGTGCTCGCCTGCCTCAGCGCGCGCAACGGTCGTGGCATTGTTTTCGCGCCGTATGCCAGTGATGAGGCAGATCCTGGCTGGGACGGCAACTACGAGTTCATCGACCCCGAAACCAGCCTGCCGCATGAGCACCGCGTCGAATCCGCGCTGCTCAAACGCTACGAGTCGGCCTACAAACGCCACTTTGAGCTGTGGAAGGCCGCCGCGCTGAAACACGGCATCACCATGGCCCGTGTCTCCGCCGCTGTGGATTTTCAAAAAGCGCTGCAGCACGAAGGCATCGCCAGTGGAGGCGTGGAAAGCGCATGAGTCTCACGCTCGCCAACACCTGGGGCCTGTGGGCGCTGCTCGGACTTCCCGCCGTGGTGGCGATTCATTTTCTCCAGCGCCGCAACCGTCGTGTGCCGGCCACCACGCTGTTTCTGCTGGAGCAGATGAAACGCGAAAGCCGCACCGGCAACCGCTTCGAGCGCCTGCGCACCTCCATCCCGTTCTGGCTGCAACTGCTCATGGTGCTGCTGCTCACCTGGCTGCTGGTGCAGCCGCGTTGGTTGAAAAGCGATGCCGTGCAGCGCATCGCCATTGTCATGAATGCCTCCGCGAGCATGCAGGCGTTTCGTGCGCCGGCCATGCAGGCGGCGGAGGAAGTACTCGGCCTGCTGGAAGGCCCTCTCGCGCGGGCGGAGCTCACGCTGCTGTCTTCTGATGCCGAGGCACCGAGTTTGTATCATGGCACACAGCCCGGTGAGCTGCGTCAGGCGCTCGAGCAGTGGGAACCGCTGCTCGGCGTGCATGATTTCACACCTGCGTTGCGCGTGGCACGCGGACTGGCGGGACTGAAGGGCGTGGTGGTGCTCATCACCGATCATCCCTTGCCTGCTTCGCCGCCGTTTGCCGCCAAGGTCATTTCCGTGGGCCAGGAAACCGACAATGCCGGCTGGGCTGGTGTGACTGTGGAGGAAAAAGACGGCCAGTGGGTCTGGCATGCGCTGGTGAAAAATTACAGCCGCAGTCCGCAGGAGCGGCAGTGGCGCGCCTCGGCTGGCGGTACCGAATCGCCCTGGAAGCCGCTCAAGCTCGGCCCGGATGAGACGCAGACACTGTCCGGCCCGTTTCCGCCCGGTGATGTCCAAGAAATCGTCCTCCAGCTCAGCGACGACGCGCTCAAGCTCGACAACGAGCTGCCGTTGGTGCGACCGCTGCCGAAGGTGCTCTCGCTCTGCCCGCTGGACGCCGCGCCATCCGCGCTGGCGGAAATGTTCAGCCGTCACGCGCATGTGCGCATCGTCGGCGTGCCGGGTGAGTCTGACTTGGTGGCCGCGGTGATGACACCGGACTTTTCGCTGCCTGAGCAGCGGCACGGCTGCTTTTTTCAGGCCAGGGCGGATGAAACGGCCCCTTATCTCAAAGGCAGCATCGTCGCCGAGCCGCATCCACTCGTTGAAGGCTTGAACTGGCAGGGGCTGCTCGTGCGTGAGTCGAAGCCGCTGCCGCGTCTCGCGCAAGATCGTGTGCTGCTGTGGCAGGGCGAGCGTCCGCTCATCTCGCTGCGGCAGATGCCGGCGGGCGGGCGGCAGTTGCTGTGCCAGTTTGATCTCGAAACCTCGAATGCGCGCAAGCTGCCCGCGCTCGCCGTGCTGCTGCATCGTTTTCTGGAGAGTCTGCGCGGCGACAAGCTCGCCCCAGAGGCGGCGAACTTCGATGTGCGGCAAAAAATCAGCGTGGCGCATCAAACCGGGCCTGAAGCCGCGCCGCTCATGCTCGGAGCGAAGGAGATTCCACTCGCCCAAGCACGCCTGCTCCGTGCCCCGTCGAAACCCGGCCGCTTCATCGTGCGCCAGGGCGGAACAGTGCTGCTTACCGGCGCCGCGCACTTCGCCGACACCCGCGAGGCCGATCTCACGCAGGCGCGGCCTATCAACGAGATCGACCAGATCAAGGCCGTGCAAATCGAAACCCTGCATGAGTCCGATCCCAACCAGCGCCTCTGGCTGCTGGCGCTGCTGTTCCTGCTGCTGGGAAGCTGGTGGTTCACCAACTCGAAACGCGAAGCGCAGGAGGCGGCCCGCGCATGAGTTCAGCGGTAAACACCGGCACTCAAAGCGGGCGCAAAGCTGACCACGAAGTCGATGGCGGCGTTTTTCCCCCTCACCCCGACCTCTCCCCGAAGCAGCACGATCAGTCATGCATACTCTCGGCGGGGAGAGGGGAGCGTCAGTCGCTCCAATCAGCGCTGCGGATGCTCCAAAGCGATTCCCCTCTCCCCGTCCAGGCCGGACTCAAGCAGGTTGAACAGGCTTCGGGGAGAGGCCGGGTGAGGGGCCGCACCATGCCTTCTTCTTCAGCATCTCTGAATGCGTCTCCCATCAGCGCCGCCAGCATCTTCCCGCCGCCATGATCCTCCGCCACCCAGAATGGTTCGCGTTGCTGCCGGTGCTGCTGCTGGCGGGCTGGCTGCTGCCGCGTTTGTCATTGTGGCGGCCTTTGCGGCTGGTGCTGGTGGTGTTGATCACGCTCATCCTCGCGCAGCCGCAGTGGCGGCGGCTGGCGGACGGGATTGACCTCTGGGTGCTGCTGGACAGCTCCGTTTCAGCGGAGCAGGCGATGGCGAAGGGCCTGCCGGAATGGGAGAAGCTGCTGGAAAAGGGCCGTGGCAGCCAGGACCGCTTGTTTTACCTCAATTATGCCGCCGAGGTGATGAAACGCGGCGCGGAGGGCGCGGAGATGTATGCGCGCAATCAAACGCAGACGCGCACCGCCCAGGCGGTGAATCAGGCGCTCGCATTTGCGCAGCGTGAAGGACGCGGGCGGCCTGCGCGCATTCTGGCCATCACCGATGGTTACTCCACCGAGCCGCTGACCGGTCTCGCGGCCAAACTGACGCAGCAAGGCGTCGAACTGGACTACCGGCTCGCCCGCGAGACTGAAACGACCGACTTCCGTGTCTCGGCCATGAAGCTGCCCGCCCGCGCCCAGCTCGGAGAGCCGTTTCTCATCGAGATCGAAGTGCGCGGCACGGCGGATGGCAAGGTGCCGCTCACGGTGCTGCGCAACGGGCGCGAGCTCAAAACGAGCGAGGTGCCGGTGCAGCTCGGCAGCGGCACGATTCGCTTCACCGACCGTCTGCCCTCCGCCGGTGTGGCGCATTACGAGGCGGTCATACAACCCGCCAAAGACGCGCACAGTGGCAACAACCGCCATGAGGCGATGATCGAGATCGCCGGTGGTCCGCGTGTGCTGCTGCTGACCTCCTACACGAACGATCCCGTGGCCGACACGCTGCGGCGGCAGGGTTTCACGGTCGAGACGGTCACAGAGCCGCGCTCGCTGCGTCCAGGGCAGCTCGCCGGGGCGAAATGCGTCATCTTCAACAACGTGCCCGCGTTTGAGCTGCCCTCCGAGTTCCTGCCCGTGATGGATTTTTATGTGCGTGAGCAGGGCGGCAGCATTTTGATGGCGGGTGGCAAGCAAAGCTTCGCCGCCGGTGGTTATTTCGAGTCACCGCTCGATCCGCTGCTGCCGGTGTCGCTGGAGATGAAGCAGGAGCACCGCAAGCTCATGGTGGCGATGGCCATCGTCATGGACCGCAGCGGCTNNATGAGCATGACGGTGCAGAACGGCTTCACCAAGATGTCGCTGGCGGATGAAGGCGCGGCGAACGCGATCCGCTTCCTCGGGCCGCAGGATTTGCTCACCGTCTTCGCCGTGGACAGCGAGGCGCATGAAATGGTGCCGTTGCAGCCGGTCGGTCCGAACCGTGACAAGATGGAGAGTGCCGTGCGCCGCATCGAGAGCACCGGCGGCGGCATCTATGTCTATAACGGCCTCAAAGCCGCGTGGGACCAGCTCAAAGACGCGCCCGCAGGCCAGCGCCACATCATTTTGTTTTCCGATGCCGCCGATTCGGAGCAGCCGGACGCTTACAAGAGCCTGATCGAGGAGATCACCCAGAACAGCGGCACGGTCAGTGTCATCGCCCTGGGCACACGCGGCGATCCTGACGCGTGGCTGCTCGATGACATCGCGAAGCTCGGCAAGGGCCG
>DNXB01000392.1 GCA_003506995.1 Verrucomicrobiales bacterium | reverse complement strand
GCTGACGTTGGTGCCCCATTCGAAGGCTTTCACCGTGTCGATCTTCTTGGCCAGCTCGATGAAGTCTTTCTCAAGTCCTTGCACCTGCTCTGCCGAGGCACTGTCCTTGAACTTGAAGAACACAACATGGCGGTAAGGGGCGTCGGCGGCGAAGGTGGCGGTGGTCATGGTGAAAACGAGGGCAAGAACGGCAAGCAGGATGGATTTCATAAGGGCGAGAGTGGCAAGGGTGGCGTGATCGTCAACGGCGGTGAACGAGTTGGAAAACTCGTTCTACNNCCGCACCTCGTTCACAAACTCCTCCATCAAATCCATCGCCTTCGCGATGAGATCAGTGCGGTAGCATAGCAGCAGCTTACGAAGCCTTCACTGAGAAAACTTCACTGAGAAAAATGGAAATTTCCCGATTGCGCCGACGTTCTGATGTCCCTAAAAGCCACTCACGCAAGCCGCCTCCCGATGACCCGGCTCTCCCACGAAGACTGGACCCGCATGAACGCCATGACGCTGGAAATCCATCGTTCCTCCTCGGAGGGAGAGTTGCTCGACCTCACGCGCCGTTTCGTTCGTGAGGTCGCCGGTGCCGGCTGCGAGCTGCTCACGGCCCAGGCAGATCCCAAACCCCAGCCGCCTCACTTGGCCTTCGGTCCGTGGACTTTGCACCCCATTCAAACCCTGCCTGACCGCTCCCGCGCCTTTCTCGAAATCCTCGCCACCCACATCACCTGCGCCTGGCAGCGCCTGCACGTGAGGCTGCTCCCGCTCTCCGCCCGCCTGAGCAAACGCCAGCGCGAAGTCCTCCCTCTCCTTCTCCAAGGCGCCACCAACATCGAGATTGCTCACGCGCTCGGCATCAGTCCCCGCACCGTGGAGAAGCATGTGGCAGCGATTCTTCGTCTCAATGACTGCACCAACAGAAGCCAGTTGCTGGCTGGAAGACGGGATGAGATGCCATCCTCCGCATGAATCCACCACTTCAGCATCCAGTTTCCAAGCAAAGAGCAGGCATCCTGCATCGTTGCTTCCCACCGAATCCATGATGTTAACTTTTTTCACCACCAAATCATGAAATTTGAATCGCTGAATCCACCACTTTTATGTGCAGGCTTTCTTCCCGCGATCCGGAGCCGCCTAGCATTTGCAATTTTGCTGGCATGCTTCTTCTCGCTGGCTGCCATTGCCGCCCCTGAAGGAATCTATGTTGGGCAGTTCTCAGGCCAGTCTGACAACGGCGGGTTTGCTATGTTTGTTCGTAACGGGCAGGCGGAAGTCGTGGGTTTCAATTCGGTGGCAGATGAAGGTGTGTTCATTGGGCTTTTTGAGATCCTTGAGGACGGAAGCTTTGACGAGGGGACCATTTATGGTGGTTTTTTCCGGGGCCAGATCACCGCAAATTCCGTCACGGGTCAGTTTGAATCGAGCGCGGGCACAACGGGGTCTTTCACAGGTTCAAAGAAATCATCAACTGGGCGCCTGCAAAACAGTTCCGGATTCTACTATGGCTCGTATTCAGGCGATCTCACCGGGACAGCGGCGGCTGTTTTGGCCGCCGACGGAACTATCTTTTTCTTTGTGGTCGATGATCCTGAATTCCCCAACTATGACGGCAGCGGTGGAGGCTCTGGGACCATCAATATGTCCAATAACATATCGTTAATCATTCCGCCGAATAACATTTCGGTTTCGGGTTCCTTGAACACCACGAACAACACCCTTTCAGGAACCTACAATGGGGGCGGTGTTTCAGGCTCTTTCGCCTTAACCAGGCAAAGAAAAGCGTTTGCGGGCACACCTTCGAATGTTCGCAGCTACCAAGTGCCAGGAACCCACAAAGTTGAAGTACACTACGACCTCATCGGACCCGACGCGAATACATCCTCCAGTTCACCCATAAGTCTCCGATTCTTCAGGAAATCACTCCCAACGATTATAGAGAGCATTCCATCGACTGATGTCGAGGGGGGCGCACTTGGACCAAGCGTCCAATGGGGAGCCAATAGGAAAGTAGTGTGGGATGCAGGGGCTCATTGGCCCGAGTCATGGACAGATTTCTCGAAAGACAGAGACGACTTCTCAAAAGAATTTATATTTAAGATCAGTTCGGATTCGGGTTCTGATGAGGTTTCCGCTGAATCAAATCTCACGATTATCGACGCGGGAAATCCAGACATTGAAGAATTGGTTAAAGAATTGGATAGGTCACCCAACCTCCCTGGCCTCGGGGAATTCGAGAATGTATGGGACACCAGCAGAATCCGACCCGGCGCGGTCGAGCCGGTGGATCCCGCCTCGTACTACGGAATCATGCTCACCAATCAGGAGCGAAACAAACGCGGGGTGTTTTTCAGCCAGGGGCCGACGCCCGATGGCGGAGGAACCACCTACCGCCTCTATTTCCCCATGCTGGAGCGGGTCGGACCGCTGCAATGGGAACTCGCCGACTTCGCTGGCGATGCGGTTGGCCGGGATGCGTTGTTTATGTTGAATGGTGGGCGCTTTCAACCGCTGCCGGAAGGGAACCGAGAGATCAATCGTTTTTTGCAAGGTGCGGACAATGACTGGTCCCATGACTTTGAATACTGGGGGCAAGGGGAGACGTTGGAAATCGGGTTGGCGAATTTCAAAGCGCAATTGAATGACAGCGATGCGCCCGTGCAGTTATTCAAGCGCTTTGAGTTTCCGAGGCAGGCGTCCGATCTGGACACAACGGGCGAAGTGTCTTCGGACCTAGGTTTTGCGGCTGTGCAGCAGGACTACCGACATCTGGACCCCAATGCGACCAAGCTTGTAGTGGTGTTGCACGGTTGGAACCCAGACGGGGATGAGGACATGTATGCCAGGGATGAAATGGCGGTGTTGTTATCGGACATCCGGAAGGACATGCAGTCGGGAGCGACCCGTGGAGTGAGCGGCTGGGATCTCTATGCCTACAACTGGGCGGAGGATGCCACAACAGGACCTGCTGTGACGAATAACCCGCACTCAGCGGGATTGAGAGGCAGCGGTCAGGAAAACGGAACCCAGGCAGCGGAAGCAGGCTATCAGCACGGATTGATCCTGGGCAAGCTGATGCGGGAGAAATGCCCCAATCTGGAGAAGATCCACATCATCGCCCATAGCGCTGGAACCTGGGTGGCGCGTTCGCTGAGCCTGTATTTGGCCGCGAAAGAGGGCGCTGCCATTGAGCAGCAGGTCACACTTCTTGACCCCTACATCCCGCATGAAGGTTTTGTGGAATGGGTCAATGAATCTCTCTTTGATGGTGGAGAGGATAGTCGGCTGTCCGCAGCCCTCGTCACCGAGTGGCATACACATGTGGATCCTCCGCGCATGGAAAACATCTACTCGGACGACAGCGCGGTGAAGGGCACCAATGAGCGGTTTTGGGATGGCCTGGACGTGGAAACAATCGACGGCCATGTTCTGGCGAACCTCCGGGTCGGGCGGAGTCTCTTTGGCGAAACCGGGAGTGGAGGCATCGACGGTCAGTCATGGAATGGTCATGGCGGCCCGATGCTTTATTATGCGTGGACAGCTAATCCTTCGAACGCATCCAATCATTCGAGCAATGGTCTTCCGCATTCTTGGCTCCTCAGTAGGGCGGAGACGGCAAAGGGGCCAGAATACGCTGAGGTTGCCGGTTGGAAGCACGGCCTTTTCAGAAGAGACTTCGATTCAGTGCTCGCTCCACAAATCATCACGCTGGTCATCAATGCCCAGATCAAAAGCGAGTCGTGGGCGACGTACGGCACGGTGGTGCCTCCACCGGCGGCAAGTTTCGTCAATGGACTCGAAACCGTTTCAGCGCCTCCTCCACCGACTTGGGCACAAGTCGCTGTGCATGTCGATGATGAGGGTTTTGTTTGGATGATTTTGCTGCCTTCTGATCCCGGTGAGAAGGCTGTCGCCACAAGTCCGGTGCTGATCGAACCCGACGGCAACTTTGTGGCAGGCGGAGAAAGCGGCTTGGATATTGTGGGGCAATTTGATCTCGGGGCCACACCACCGACTCTGTCTCTCACGATTGATGGCAGCCCGTTTGCATCAGGAATCCAACGAGTCGTCGGCAGTTCACCCTATGCAGGGGTGCCCGCCGTGGACTCCGTGCCGGGTGCCGGACTCTTTTCCTTGGTGCTCAAAGATGGGACGGTGCTGGCCGTCCTGGAGGGAATCGACGAAAACGGCGAAAGGTGGCAGGGGGCTGGAACAGGAACGGTGAATGGATCGGGGCAGGTTCAATTGACGGGAGACAATGGGTTTGCCCTCAACGGACAACTCACCCCAGGCGGCAATAGTCTTGACACCCCAATTGTCACACCTCCTGCTGGGGTCGTGACGGCCGACATCTCCCCTGCCAGTCAGCCCGTAACAGCGCTTGGCGAGACCTACCAGATTCAGGTCACCTCCAACGGTCCCTGGGCGGTGCAGGAGGAACTGCCGTGGCTGTCGGCCTCGCCGATGAACGGTAATGGCAACGGAACTGTGACGGTCACGGTAACAGCCAACGGCACCGGCTCCCAGCGGCAGGGAGTGGTCATGATCGGCGGGCAGACGCACACGGTGACGCAAGGTGGTGAGCTGGCTGACTGGCAGGCGGTGTTGCCCGGCCCCGGTATTGTTTACGCCCTGGCCGTTTCAGGTCCGGATGTTTATGTGGGTGGTTTTTTCTCTCAGATCGGCGCATTGCAGACCGGCTACGGCATTGCCAAGTGGGACGGGCAGGCATGGAGCGCTCTGGGCGAGGGTTTTGAATCTGGAGATGTGCGCGCTCTTGCCTTCGCTAACGGGATTCTCTACGCAGGTGGCACTTTCCTGAAAGCAGACGGCGTCACCGTGAATCGGATAGCAAAATGGGATGGAGCTTCCTGGCAGCCCATGGGAACAGGGATGAACAACACGGTGAGAGCCATCACCGTGATTGGGACCGAGGTGTATGCGGGAGGAGATTTCTCCACGGCGGGAGGTATGAGCGCCAGTCGAATCGCGAAGTGGGACTCCTCCTCGTGGAGCGCTCTCGGCACTGGCGTGTCGTCCGGAGCCGTGCGGGCGTTGGCAGTGTCAGGGTCCAGCTTGTACGCTGGGGGAGTGTTCACGTCGGTTGGTGGGGCTGCTGCGAACAACATCGCGAGATGGGACTTGGCAACCAGTAGTTGGAGCACGCTTGGCGGGGGGCTTAATAATGGAGTGAGTGCCTTGTCTGCTGATGGCGGAGGCGTTTTTGCAGGCGGCTCGTTCAGTCAGGCGGGCGGGCAAGCCGCCAACAAGATTGCCTTCTGGGATGGCAGCGCCTGGCACGCACTAGGCACCGGGGTGACGGGGGCGGGCGTGACTACGCTGGTGGTTGTGGAGGGCCGTTTATACGCAGGAGGAATCTTTGACACTGTCGGTGGAGTCACCGCCAGAAATGTGGGCCGATGGGATGGGCAGCACTGGCACGCAGTGGGAAGCGGCGTTGGAAGCGGAGAGATTCATTCTGTGGATGCTTTGGTGGTTTCAGGAAGCGCTCTTTACGCAGGGGGATATTTTTCTGACGCAGGCGGTCAGGAGGCGTCAAACCTGGCTCATGTCCAGATTGAGGTAACAGGGCTGGCTCCGACCCCAGAAGAGTTCGTGGCTTTGGTTAAACCTGGAAATGGCCCTTACAACACGCATAATGGCACGCGTTTTGACACCGCCCATGTCATGAGCAGCACAGAGGCCGGCGGCCGGCACACTTGGATTGGTGGCAATCCTCAAGAGCCGGGGGATTGGAGTTACACGCTGACAGGCCCGCACACCGGAACCTTGGTCCTGCTTTACGATGGCTACACAACCGGCCAGTACCGCGAGGTGTTCAAATATACTTTCACGAGTCTGACTGAGGCCGTTGTGGTTTATGAGGAATGGACCAACAATGTTCTCGGGTTCAATGTCTCGAATGCTGTCAGTTTTCCTCTTCGCCCAGCGGTGCTCGGACTGAATCCTCCGGCCAAAACCATGGGAGCGGCAGCCGATAGCTACCCGGTGGAGGTAGCATCAATCCGTGACTGGACCGCCAGTTCCAATGCTTCGTGGGTATCAGTGACCCCTGACTCAGGCAGCAAAAACCTGACGGTCACAGTGACTCTCCAGGCCAACCAGTCCGAGGCCGGCAGGACTGCGACCATCACCATCGGCGGGCAGGCTCATACAGTGACGCAGTCGGGTTCGTCGGGCGCAGGCGCAGTTCCCCTTTACCACTACACCTTTGATGAAACCCTGGCTGAGAAGAACAGCCTGCTGGCGAATGCGGGCACTTCAGGCTCCACTTCCTTTGTGGACGGGCCGCGTGGAAAGGCTTTGCGGCTGAACGACTTCAACAGCCACGGCACACTGCCCGCGATCAACTTTGCAGGGATGACCGCAACCACTGTGGCAGGCTGGGTGAAGGAAGAGTCGCTGGGAGATTTGCACGGCACTTATTATTTCTTCTGGGGCGACGAGAGGGAAGGCTCCAAGCACCTTGGCTTTGGGCATCTTGAAGACGTGTTGGGCTTTGCCTTTGTCAACGGCTCGGTCAACTACAATGCCGCGTGGCAGAACCAATGGACACATTTTGCTGTGGTGCATACCGAGACGACATCCGCGCTCTTTGTGAATGGCCTCAAGGTGAAAGAAGTCAGCCAGACCGGATCCAAGTGGAAGTCAAATGCCACAGGCTACCTCGGCGGTCACTTCAATAGCAATTATTGGGATTTCCTGGATCGCTTCCAAGGTGCCTTTGACGATCTCATGATCTTCGACCGAGCGCTTAGTGGTGTCGAAGTCGCACAGCTTGCTGGAGCGACCTCCAGCCCTTTCGATTCTTTTGCCTCCGCCGCAGGTCTGACCGGCGATGACGCCCTGCCGCTGGCGGAACCTCATCGGGACGGTGTGCCCAATTTGTTGAAGTATGCTTTTAACATGAACGCGGGTGCCGCGGACCGCCGCATGATGACACGCGGCACTGGTGTTGCCGGACTGCCGCATATCACTGCAGAGCCGGGACCGGATGTGCAGAGGGTGTTTCGTTTTGAGTTCCTGCGCCGCGTGGGCGGCGGACTCGTTTATACACCACTGATGAATGGAACTTTGGATGCGGATTCATGGCTGACGCTCACAGACGAACCCGAAATCATTCCCATCGATGGCACGTGGGAACGTGTCATTTATGAAGAGATGTTAGACCCCGACGACTGGCCGCGCTGCTTCGGCAAGGTGGAAGTCAGCATGCCGTAGGTCGCGGAATCGCTGCCTCGTTCTGGCGAACGAGCCTACTTTGCGGGCCGCACCTCGTTCACAAACTCCTCCATCAAATCCATCGCTTTCGCGATGAGATCGGGTGCGGTGGCGTAGCAGCAGCGGACGAAACCTTCGCCGGCGCTGCTGAAGGCGCTGCCGGGGACGACGGCCACGCATTTCTTCTCCAGAAGCTGGATGGCGAATTCTTTGCTCGTAAGGCCGGTGCTGCGGATGTCCGGGAAGACGTAAAACGCGCCGCCGGGATTGAAGCAATGCAGGCCCATGCCGTTGAGACGGCTGACGATGAGATTGCGGCGCTGCTCATAGCTTTGACGCATCTCCTCATAGGCGCTCGCTCCCATCTTCAGAGCCTCCAGGCCGGCCATCTGGCTCATGATCGGAGCGCAGAGCATGCAGTATTGATGGATCTTCATCATCGCCTCACGCAAGGGCGCAGGAGCGCAGGCGTAGCCCAGACGCCAGCCGGTCATGGCAAAGGCCTTGCTAAAGCCGTGCAGCAGGATGGTGCGCTCCCGCATGCCGGGGAACTCGACGATGCTCTTGTGCTGGCGACCGTCATAAAGCAGTTCGCAGTAGATTTCATCCGTGAAGACCAGCAGATCATGCTTCACCGCCAGCGCGGCGATCTTGGCCAGCTCCTCATGCGGCATGATGCCGCCGGTGGGATTGGTGGGGAAGTTCAGCGCGATGACCTTCGTCTTCGGCGTGATCGCCGCTTCCACATCCGCCGCCATCAGCGCGAATTCATTCTCCTCACGCGTCTGCACCACCACGGGCACGCCGTAGGCCATCTTGATGCTCGGTGAGTAGCTCACATAGCACGGCTCATGATAGATCACCTCGTCGCCGGGGTTCAACACGGCACGAAAGGCGATGTCCAGCGCCTCGGAGACGCCGACGGTGACGAGGATCTCCGTCTTCGGGTCGTAAGTGGTGCGGAATTGCTTCGTCACATACTCGCTGATCGCGATGCGCAGTGATTCGAGGCCCAGGTTCGAGGTGTAGCTCGTCTGGCCTTTTTCCAGCGAACGGATCACCGCCTCGCGGATCGGCCACGGGGTCGGTTTGTCCGGCTCACCGACACCGAGCGAGATGACATCCGTGCGGCCGATGACGAGTTCAAAGAAATCGCGGATGCCGGAGCGCGGCAGATCGCGAATGATATTCGAAATTTTGTTGTCGTATTCCATGACTTCAGGTTCCTCTCAGCTCATGGACTCACTGGCAGGCGTTCTTCATCGCCGCCACCGTTCGCGAGGAATCCGTTTTCCTTGTACGCTTTGAGTTCAAAGCGCGTGGCCGTGGACAGCACACCGCCGAGGGTGCTGAGTTTTTCGGACACAAAAGTCGCCACATCGAGCAGGTCTTTGCCCTCCACGATCACGGCCAGGTCATAGCCGCCGCTCATGAGGAAGCAGTCGCGTACCTGGTCAAACTTCGAGATGCGACGAGCCAGTCGGTCAAAGCCGCCGTCACGCTCCGGCGAGATGCGCACCTCGATCAGGGCCGTCACCCGACGATCCCCCGCCTTCAGGCGGTCCACCACAGCGCTGTACCCCAGGATCGTGCCATCCGCCTCCGCCGCGGCGATGCGGGCGGCGATTTCGGATTCGGCGACGCCCAGGCTGAGAGCGATCTCCTTGGGGCTGCGATTGGAGTTGTTGCGGAGCAGTTCGATGAGCGGGTCCATGATAAGGGGGCGCGAAAGTAGCGCGAGAGACTGGTTTGAACAGCGGAAACCAGAATGAACATTGAACTTTGAACCCGGCACATTGAACATCCCCGCATGCGACAAACCGCCGTCCAGATCATCGAAAAACTCACGCAAGCAGGCCACACCGCCCTCCTGGCGGGCGGTTGTGTGCGGGACATGCTGCTGGGGCGTGAACCCAAGGACTTTGATGTGGCCACCAGCGCCACGCCGGAGCAGGTGGTGAAACTCTTTCCGCGCGCACAGACCGTGGGCGCGCATTTTGGTGTCGTCATCGTGCGCCTGAATCATGAGCATATCGAAGTCGCCACCTTTCGCAGCGATGGCAGCTACAGCGACGGTCGCAGGCCGGACAGCGTGACCTACTCCACGCCCGAGCTCGACGCGCAGCGCCGCGACTTCACCATCAATGGCCTGTTCTTCGATCCGCTCACCGATCGCGTGATCGACCACGTCGGCGGTCAGGCCGACCTGCGCATGGGACTGCTCCGCGCCATCGGCGTGGCGAAGGATCGCTTCGCCGAAGATCACCTGCGCATGCTCAGAGCCGTGCGTTTCGCCACCGTTCTCGGATTCGACATCGAGCACGCCACCTGGGAGTCCATCTGCGGCTTGGCAGAGAAGATCAAGGGCGTCAGCATCGAGCGCATCCGCGAGGAGTTCGTCAAAATCATGCTCAGCCCGAACCGCGTGCGCGGTTTCGATCTGCTGGTGAACAGCGGCCTCATGGCGCAGTTCCTGCCGGAAATCCTCGTGCTGCAAGGCTGTGAGCAGCCGCCGCAGTTCCATCCCGAGGGGGATGTCTTCATCCATACCCGCCTCATGCTCAGCCTGCTGCCCGCCGAGGCATCCCTGCCTTTGGTCATGAGCGTGCTGCTGCATGACATCGCCAAGCCGGCCACGCAGACCCGTGATGCCGACACCGGCCGCATCCGCTTCAACGGCCACGACAAGCTCGGCGCTGAGATGACCGGCCAGATCATGCGCCGCATGAAATTTCCCAACGACGTGATCGAGCCCGCCGTCGTTGCTGTGGAGAACCACATGGCCTTCATGAACGTGCAGAAAATGCGCACCGCGACACTGCGCCGCTTCATGGCCCGTCCGTCCTTCGACGACGAACTGGCCCTGCATCGCGTCGATTGCCTCGGCTCAAACGGTTTCACCGACAACTACGACTTCCTGCTCGCGAAGCGGGAGGAACTCGCCAACGAGCCCATGCTGCCGCCGCGAATCATCACGGGAGCCGATCTGATCGCCCTCGGCTGGCATTCGGGCAAGGCCATGGGCCGCCTGCTCCTCACGATCCAAACCTTGCAGCTCGAAGGCGCGCTCAAAACCAAGGAGGAGGCGCTGGCGTGGATTTCACAGCACGCGCCGCTGCCGGATGTGTTTGAGGAAGCGGAGGAGTAAAAGGAAAGGCCGACTGAGTGTGGGCGGTCAAACACGAGACCGACTCAAAACAGCTCCGCCTGTGTCTTCACCGGCGGTGGCAGGCCGAGCTTCTTGTAGGCGGCGGGCATTGCAACTCGGCCACGCGGGGTGCGTTTGAGGTAGCCTTGCATGACGAGGTAGGGCTCATGCACGTCCTCCAGGGTGCTGGTGTCCTCGCCCACCGCGACGGCGACGCTGCCCATGCCGACGGGGCCGCCGTCGAACTTGCCGATGATGGTCTCCAGGATGCGGCTGTCCATCTCGTCGAGGCCGGACTCGTCGATGTCTCGCATGCTGAGCGCCAGACGGGCGACTTCCTCGGTGACGACGTTTTGCGCCTTCACCTGCGCGAAGTCGCGCACCCAGCGCAACAGGTGATTGGCGATGCGCGGCGTGCCGCGTGAGCGGCGGGCGATCTCGTGCGCGCCCGCGGCCTCGATGGGCACATTCATGAGGCGGGCGGAGCGCATGAGGATGTGCTGGATCTCCTCGGACGTGTAGTAATCGAGCCGGTTCGGGATGCCGAAGCGGGAACGCATCGGCGCGGTGAGCTTTCCGGCGCGGGTGGTGGCACCGACGAGGGTGAAGGGCGGCAGATCGAGCCGGATCGTGCGCGCCTTGGGGCCTTGGTCGATGATGATGTCGAGCCGGAAGTCCTCAATGGCAGGATAGAGGTATTCCTCGATGCTGGGATGCAGGCGGTGAATTTCGTCGATGAAGAGGATGTCGCGCTCCTGCAAATTCGTCAGGATGCCGGCGAGATCGCCCNNGGTCTTGCCCAGGCCGGGCGGGCCGCAAAGCAGGACGTGGTCCAGCGACTCGCCACGCATCTTCGCGGCCTCGACCATGACGAGGAGCTGTTCCTTGACCTTCTTCTGGCCGTGGAACTCGGCAAAATCGCCCGGACGCAGGGCGAGATCGAAAGGCGAGTCAGGTTCGTTGAGCGCGGGGTTCACCGCAGCATGTAGAGCGAGCCCGGCGCGGGGCGCAAGAAGCCGGAGCGCTGTTTTAAGCCCAATGTCGTTCAGCTCAGGTTTGATAGGGCGAGCCGGAGGTTCGAAAGAGATTAGCCAGGGGTGGGGCGAGGCACGAGCGCAACCCCTGGAACACGCATCAGCTCGACACCACGCGTCTGCCGCGACCTGGAAGGTTGCGAGAAGCCAACGCAAGCCCTCCGCATTCAATATCTACCGCGAGTCACCAGGATTTGGGAAAGAGGAGTTTTTGCCACAGATTCAGGAAAACCACAGATCATGACCGTCGAAGCGAGCCATGCTGCAAATCAGCACGATCTGTGATTTTGGAGAGCCCAGCAGGACAGCAGAATGGGGGACAGCAGAATGTTTTTTTTCTGCTGTCCCCCATTCTGCTGTCCTATGCTTCCTGCCAGTTGGATTCACAAAACCTGATGACTCTGTGTATAAGCTGTGCGCGGTCTTCTCGCGCTCCTGCCGGAGCGCAGCCTTTGGGAGTCATCTCAAGGCATTTTTCCGGTGGTTCTCGTTCGCCAAGGCTCACTGCACCACCGGCTATGTTCTCCCGAGCCTCCGGCTCGTCTGATCCGGCACGGAATTGGCATGATGGCATGACTGCATTGGTTTTAAGCCAGGCGGAAGAGCTTCTTCGAGTTCTCGAAGAGGATTTTGCGCTCCACGGCCTTGCTGGGCGCGAGTTTGCGGATGGCGGCGAGGGTGGCGGCTCCCTGGCAGCCGGGACCGCGACCCAGGTGGTCCGCGCAGTCGCTGCCGTAGAGGACTTTGTCCTGATGCCGCTCAAAGAACGCGGTGGTGTGCTCCTCGTCACGCGTGAGCGCCAGCAGACCGCTGCCGGCAGACATGTCGGCAAACATGTTCGGATAATCGGCGAGGTAACGGTCCGTCAGGCCGCCGGGGGTGATCTTGCCCTTGGGGTAGTTCACCTTTTGGTCGTGGTTCTTGTCGATGTTGCCCCAAAACGCCTGCGCATGGCCGATGAAGATGGTCTTGGGGAACTTGGTCAGCATCGTGTGGAATCGGTCGTAGCCGAGGTTGTAGGTTTGATGCTGGAAGTGCAGGAGGATGGGCACGTTGTAGGCGGCGGCCAGTTCGTAGAGCTTCTGGCTCTCGGGCGAGTCGCACTCCACCTTGAACTTTTGCTCGGCGATCATGCACGCGCCCTGCTTGAGCCACATCTCGATTTCAGCCGGGGCGGAACCGAGGTCCGTCACCTCATTGCAGGCCCAGAGATAAGACTCAGGCCGTGCCTGGGCAAAGTCACGCGCCCAGGCGGTGCCGAGGCATTTGGCGGCGAGGCCGTTGGAGCGGCCTTCATGCGTTGAGGGGCGGTTGACCATCGTGCCGCCGGGCAGGATGATGGATTTCGTCACGCCCATCGCCTTTTGATGCAGCACCAGATGAGCATCCGTGCGCAGGTGGTAGTTCATGTGCTGGTGGATGTCGATGACCGGCTCGGCGGGGGCGTCGGTCTGCGCGAAACCGCGTGAGGCGAGGGCGCTGAGGCTGGTGGCGAGGAAGGAGCGGCGGCTGAGAATGTTCATGGCGTGCGCTTATTACGCCGCCAGCCAGGAAGGTTTGTCGCGCTCAACTCAGCAGGCGTGCGGCGCTGCGTTGCGTGGCACCTTCGTGAGCTTTCAGCGCCTGGTGGCCTGCCTGGGCCATGTGCGCGGCTTTTGACGGGTCTTGCAGCAAGGCAAGGCAGGCGGAGGTCAGTTCGTCAAAGTCCGCGACCTGCTGCGCGCCTTTTCTCTTGAGGAGAAGATCGACGAGCGGCGTGAAGTTTTCCATGTGCGGGCCGAAGAGAACGGGCTTCTGCGCCAGCGCGGCCTCGGCGGGGTTTTGACCGCCTTCAGCGAGGAAGCTTTTGCCAACAACAACCAGCGTGGCGAGGTGCTGCCACGCGGCGAGTTCGCCGGTGGTGTCGATGACGAAGACGGGCGCGGCTGAATCGACGCGTGAGCCGGAAATGCTGCGCAGGGCAGGGGAGATGCCGATGGTTTTGAGCGCTGCGGTGATTTCGGCGCGGCGCTCGACATGACGTGGCACGATGAGCAGCGCGAGGTCACGGATTTTCTCGCGCAGGTGCTGGAAGACGCGGGCGAACTCGATTTCCTCGCCTGCATGCGTGCTGGCGGCGAGGAGGATGGGCTGTGTCGGCGCGATGCCGGTTTGGGCTAGCACGTTGCGCAATTCGTCGATCTTCGCAGCCGGGACGCTGGCACCTTCGGGATCGTATTTGATGCTGCCGGTGAGGTGGATGCGGTCGCGCTCGACGCCGAAGCTTTCCCAGCGGGCGATGTCGTCCTCTTCCTGCACGAGAATCTGTTTCAGCATGCCGAAAATGGGGCCAACGAAACGGCGGAACTTGCGGTAGCGGCGTTCAGAACGCGGGGAGAGCCGTGCGTTGACGAGAGAGACGGGAATGCCGAGGCGTTCCGCTGCGGAAGTCAGATTCGGCCACACTTCGGCCTCCACGAGCACGAGCTGCGTTGGTTGGATGCGCTCCAGCATGAGACGGCCGACGCCTGGAAGATCGACGGGGCTGAAAATGGCGACGACTCGGCCAGAATGCTGTGCCGCAAGCTCGGCGGCGAGCGCATGGCCGGTGGGCGTGGTGGTACTGAGCACGATGCCGAGATCGGCGTGGGTTTTGAGCAGCCGGGTGATGAGCTTTTTGGCGACACCGACCTCACCGACGCTGACGGCATGCACCCAGAAGCGTTCGCGTTGTGGCAGCGCGTTGATGGCCTTTTTCGTGTCCTCATCGAAACAACCGATGCGTTGCACGAGATCGCGCCAGCGGCCGTTGCGACGGCGCATTTTTACGATGGCGCCGGGCAGCATGCAGACGAGGCCGAGGGGCAGCGCCAGATTGTAGAGAGTGAGGCTAAGGGCTTTCGATGCCATGCGGGAGTTTGCGCAGCCAGACGATGCGGGTGGAACCGTAATTGCGGTCGGTCAGCACCTCCCAGCCGGGCCAGCTTTTTGTTTCGCGGTTGAAGTGGTGACTTTCGAGAATGAGGTGGCTCTCCGCATGCAGCAGCGCGGGCAGGGCCTCATCAGCAAGCAATTGGGCGACGAAGTCGGTGTCGCCATCGCGGTGCGTGTAGGGTGGGTCGGCGAAGATGAGGTCAAACTGCTTGCGATCGCGTTGCAGCAGCGGCAGCAGGCGGAAGACATCGCTTTGACGCACGGTGGCACCAGTGAGCCTGGTTTTGGCGATGTTGCGGCGGATCACATCGCACGCGCCTTTGTTTTCATCCACCATCATGGCAGACGCGGCACCCCGACTCAGGCATTCGAGGGCGATGGCCCCTGTGCCGGCGAACAGATCGAGCACATGAGCTCCAGGAACGAGCTCGCCAAGCATCGAGAACACAGCCTGCCGCACACGATCCTGCGTGGGTCGTGTGACGGTTTTCGGGACTTCAAGGGCAAGCCCGCCTGCGGTGCCGGAGATGATGCGCACCCGTTTCCTTTAGCGGGGCAAGGTTCGGGGTTCAAGGTTTCTTGCCAGAGGTTTGAATGAGAAAAGCAGGATGGCAGGGAATGAATCCGATCCCTGCTTTCCCGCAGCGCCCCAGGCTTTGACGGTATGTCCGTCAGACAAGCTTGGGTTCTGTAGGGAATTTTGTCCACCTTGGCGTGCCAGGCGGCAAAGACCTGTGTCGCTTCATCACGAAGCATTTGCTGCATGGGCAGGCGTCGCTGAGAGATCGGCAGCGCCAGTTCGTGGTAAATGAGCGCGTCATCAAAACCGATTGCCGCCGCATCTTCCCGGCTGGCGGCATACACGAGTCGATCCAGTCTGGCCCAGTAGGAGGCGGCCAGGCACATCGGGCAGGGCTCGCAGCTTGTGTAGAGGGTGCAACCCTCCAAAGAAAACCGGCTGAGTCGTGAGGCCGCAGAACGGATCGCCATGACTTCCGCGTGGGCGGTCGGATCGTTGATGCTGGTGACCTGGTTCCAGCCCTCGGCAATGATCCGGTTCTCATGCACGATCACCGCGCCAAAGGGGCCGCCATGACCGGCTTCCATGTGTTGCCGGGAGAGTTCGATGGAGGTCTTCAGGAAGTCGCTATCGGTCATCATGGCTGAACTTCTAGACGTGAATCATGGTTCCGCAGGCTCTTCTGCAATCATCGTGTGACGAGTGGTGGGATATGCCTGGGTGGCTCCCACAGTGCCGGTGATGATGCGTGCGGGCTGTCTTTAGCGGCGCGGGAAGGGGATGCAAGGCGTGAAGCTAGCACAGCCATGTCAGGACTTTGGCAACAAGTCGATGTAACGATGAATCGTCTCCCGCCGAGCATGGCACCCGTTTTCATAGACTACGGAAACTTAAATGCCTCAGGTTTCTCTGGGACTACCAAAGGCATAATAGCCTGACATTTTTCGCCGTTTCTCTGCGTGTTTGGATACAGGCCATTGACGTCGTCGTACAGAAAATCCATAACAAGGCTAAACTTGCCAGTTTGGTTGCTGTTTGAAGCTGGTTGCTGGCTCCCTGGATTCTCCAATGTGATTTGAAGTTTGGTTATCCAGAAACGATGGGCTGAATCTGGTGGAATGTGGTCTGATCTGCGAAGGGGAGTGTCAACAAGATGCTCGAAAAGTCTGCGTAGTAAGGCATGCCAATTGGTTAGGCTGTCAAAAAGGAATGGATTTAGTTTGTAGTGCTCAAACAGTTTAATCAACTCAGCTCTAAGCTTGTCCAAACTCATTATGAAGGCCACCTGATCTGTGTACCAAACCGATGGTGGCGTTTCTCCCATGGCTTTCGAGATACGAGTTAACCAATCCTTTGTGAGCCCTCGATCAATTTCAGGGTGCATGCACCAATTGCAGTAGAAGCAAAGGGTTGGAAATGATTTTTGTCGGCCCTCTTTCTCGATCAAACGTCGCAATGCCACGAACAACGACACACTCGCATCTTCGCTTATCTGCCTCACTGCGATGATCCTTTCGAGGAGGCGTTTGGTTTGGCGTAATGGCTGGCTCACGAATGGCAGACTTCAGGTTGCAAACTATATCAATCACACCTCTCACTTCCCATTCTTGAACGCATACAGCACGCCATCATCCGCGCCGACGATGATGTAGTCGCCAGCGATGGCGGGGGAGGTTTTGACGGGGGCGCCGATCTGGTAGCTCCAGAGTTCTTTGCCGGTGGCGAGGTCGAGAACGTAGAGATAGCCGTCGTCCGCGCCGAAGAGGGCGGTTTTGCCGGCGCAGATGACGGCGCTGCTGTCGATGCGGTCGCGGGCGCGGAATTCCCAGAGCTGCTTGCCGGTGACGCGGTCGATGGCGTGGAAGCGTTTGTCCCGGCCGCCGACATAGACGGCTTTTTCCCAGATGGCGGGGGCGGCGTAGTACTCGAACTCGCGCTCGCCGTATTCCCAGACCTGCATGCCGTCGCTGATGCTGTAAGCGCCGACGCGGTTGCCGTAATGGCTGACGTAGATGACGCCGTCGGCGATGGCGACGTTGTTGCCGATGTAGGCGCCGACTTCGATCTGCTTTTCTTCTTTGCCGGTCTTCACGTCGTGGACGTGCAGGACGCTGTCGCAGCCGCCGAAGACGACTTTGCCGTCGCCGATGGCGGCACCGCCATTGATGTAGTAGCCGGTTTCGGCGGCCCAGTCTTTTTTGCCGGTCTTCGCGTCGAGGCAGTACACGTTGTAGTCGTAGGAGCCGATGATGATTTTTTGTGTCTTGGTTTCGGGATCGGTCCAGACATTGGCGGCGGCGTGGATTTCGGCCTGGGTCTCAAACTTCCACACTTCTTTGCCAGAGTCGGCGTTCCAGGCATAGACGAAGCCGTCCTGGCAGCCTGCGACGACGAGATCGCCCGCGAAGGCCGCAGCACCGTCGAAAGCGCCCTTGGCCTCGGCTTTCCAGAGTTCTTTGCCGGTGGCGAGGTCGAGGCAGAAGAATTGGCCGCCTTTGCAGCCGGTGTACACCTTGCCCGCCCGCACGACGGCGCTGGAGACAAGCATTTCACTCTGGCCCTTGGGTTTGTCCATGAGCTTGAACTGCCAGGCGAGTTCGAGCGGGAATTTCAATTCCACAGGCGAGGAGCCGGTCATGGCGGCGTTGCCACGGGAGTCGGGCCAGTCGGCGGTTTGCGCCTGCACGGTGGCGGCAAAGAGGAGGCACAGGAAAAAAGTGGAGCGCATGAGTTTGGACTGTGAAACTGGCCTGGGATACGCTTTGTTGCAACGCAAGCCGATGTCTGATCACGATCTCCAGCAACCGCCGCCGATCCCGCCTGACCTGCGGTGCGAGTATGAGGAGCGCCCGTTTCAAAACTGCACGCGCTGCGGAGAGTCACTGCCGGATTTTCCGGGCGGGTTCCAAATCTCGAAGGCGTACAAGCGTGGCGAGTGCGTGATGGAGTACGCGCTGTGCGATCACTGCCGCACGAAGATGATGGAGGAGTTCTCCCAGGAGTCGAAGAAGCGGCTGGCGCAGTTTCAGGACGAGGAGGTGACGCTGGACCGCGGCCTGGACTCCTGCGCGGTGTGCAATGCGGAGCGAAAAGCCCCCGGCATGGATGATTTCGTGATCACGGGCGTGTGCGAGGGGCTGGCGCTGCTGCACAGCGTGATGATTTGCGGCAAATGCGGCGACACGGTGCAGGGGATGATCTCGCAAAAGACGCGGGACACCTGGCGGCGCTTCGTGGATGACAATTTCCCCGGCCCGCCGCCGATGGACTCGCTGCCGGAGCCGGTGCAGGAGTTTCGCCCGCCTGTGCCGGTGCTGTCGAAAGTTTGAGGTGACGGGTGTGGCGACAGCCCGCCCGGCTGTTTGGGGCCGCCAGACCAGCGCGCACCCGAGAGACGACCGGGCTTGTCGCCACGCTCGTCCAACAACTCATTGAGCAGGCCGCAGCACGCGTTTGATCAGCTCGTAGCTGGCGAGGCGCTCGGTGTCGGGAAAGTCGTGGTCGGAGTCGGGGTGGGCGATTTGCAGGCGTGACTCCGCCTGGTGCAGCTTGAACAAGGGCAGAGCTGCGGCCGCGATGCGGTCCACGCTTTGCCACTGGAAGTTCGAGTCGCGGAGCTGCGCGTTGACGAAGACATGGCGCGGCGCGAGGCAGGCGATGAGCTCGTAATGATCCCACGGCACGTCCTGCGGGCGGCCGAGGTAGTCCTGCATCTTCATCATGTAGCGCTCCTGCACATAGCCCTTGATGTTGCCGCCGTAGTAGTCCAGCAGCGAGTCGAAGCCGCAGCTTGAGACGATGACTTGAATGCGCTCGTCAAACACGGCGGTAAAAATGGCGTTGTGACCGCCGAGCGAGTGGCCGATGGCGGCAAAGCCGCGCGTGCTGTCCACGAAGGGCAGTGATTCGAGGTAGTCGAGGCCGCGCACATTGTCCCAGATGGCCTTCATCGTGCCGCTGGGCATGTGGAGGGCTTTCAGGTCCGGCTGATACTTCGCCAGCAGCGGATAGCTGGGGGAAAGCGTCACAAGGCCGCGTTCCGCCAGCTCCTGCGCGTATTGACGGTGAGGTTTCCCGCCAAGTCCCACCACGACCATGTGCCCGATGTTGTTTTCCGTGGGATGCAGGCACAGCACGGCGGGCGTTTTCATTCCGGTCAACGCGGTTTTCGGGATGCACAGATAAGCAGGCACCTTGCCGCCCGGCTGCGAGGTGTAGGTGATCAAGCGGCGCACATAGCTGCCGCAATCGACTTCCTCAATGACCTGCGGATCGAGCGCGCGGCGCATCTCCGCGCCGGGCAGGGGACCGGTGATCTGCTGAAAGCCCGCCAGCGCCTCTTTGCGTCGGCTTTCCCACTCGGCGGGAGTCGTGGCGATCTTTTTCGTGCCGCCCGCAGCCTTATATTCCAGCAGGTTTGTCCGGCTCAGGCCGCGGATCGGCGGGATGTCATCGGCGCAAGCGAAGCAGGGCAGGGCGAGGGCAAAAAGAAGGCGGCGCATGAGGTTCATACGCCGCCGTGGTGAAAAGCTTATCCGCGCTGCTTATTCCTCGTCACGCTGGCCGCCCAGCATGTGCATGACGTAGTAGAGGAAGGTGGCCAGGGCGCTGATGAAGGCCGCGACGTAGGTCAGCGCGGCGGCGTCCAGCACCTTGCTCATCGCGGCGGTTTCCGCGCCAGGAGAGATCGCTCCCGTGCTCGCCAGAATGCGCTTGGCGCGGGCGGTGGCGTCAAACTCCACCGGCAGCGTGATGAGCTGGAACACCATCACGATGCCAAAGCACACCGCGAGGACCGGGATGGCGACGCGTGGCGCGAAGTAGAGCAGTCCCATGCCGAGGAAGGGGATGATGTTCCCCGCGATGGTGGTGATGCCCACCGCCGCCATGCGCCATTGCAGCGGCGCGTAGAGCTGCTGGTGCTGGATGGCATGCCCGGCCTCATGCGCGGCCACGCCCAGCGCGGCCACGTTTCGGCCGTGATAGTTCTCCTCGCACAAGACGAGACGTTTGTTCGTCGGGTCGTAGTGGTCGCTCAGCAGGCCGTGGGTGGACTCCACGGTCACATCGCGGATGCCGTTGAGGTCCAGAATGCGCCGGGCGATGTCCGCGCCGGACATGCCGGAGCTGGCCGGCACCTGGGAATAATGGTTGTAGGCGCTCTTCACTCGCCACGAGGCCAGCAAGGCCAGCGCGGTCGTGCCAAGGCAGATCAGCAGATAGAAGGGATCGAAGACAATCATGGTGTTTTGAGTGGGGTTTGCCCTTCTCTTACGCGACAAGCGGCGCAAGGGAAGCACGGAGACGTTGCAAAACCGTGCGCACTTTGTCACACAAAATCCGCTGTTGCGCCTGCCTGCGGCTGCGATTGAGTCAGCTCTCATGGAATCCCCCTCTTCAAGCCTGGCTGATCCCGCCGCCCCCATCATCTGCCGCGTGACTCCCTGGTATTACCGCCGCATGGGCATGCTGGCGGGCTTGATGCTCGTCTTCGGCCTCGTTTTCCTCTACGACGGCGTGTGGGGTTATCCGAAGTCCGTTGCCCTCGCGCAAAAAAAAGAATGGTTCACCACCGAGTTCCTGCCGTCCTTTGACAAGGCGAAACAGGAGGGCCGTCTCGACCAGTGGATCGCCGACGCGAAGGCGAAGGGCCTGCCCACCGGCAGCGAGGGCGAGCCGCCGAGGTGGGTCAGCCACGCCGCGCAGAACGGCTGGGACGAAGATCCGAAGCTCTACAGCGACCGCGAAATCGCCGAGCAGTTCTGGTTTGGTTATGGCTGCATCGCCGGGGCGCTCATCACCGGCTTCGTGCTCCTGTTGAACCGGGGCAAGCTCCTGCGCGCCGAGGCTGACCACTGGATCACCCCCGAGGGCGTCAAAATCCCCTTCGCCGACGTCTTCCGCATCGACAAGCGCAAGTGGGAGCACAAGGGCCTCGCCTACGCCTGGTATCGCACTGCGGCGGGCGCGGAAAAACGTGCTGTCATCGACGATTTGAAATACGCCGGGGCCGACCAGGTGCTCGCGCGTTTGCTCAGCCGTTTCAGCGGTGAGCTGATCGAAAAGATCAGCGCTTCGTCGTCTGATGCGGACGCTCCGGCGGACAGCGCGTCATGACCTTGATTTTGAGCGTTGGAAAAACCCTTGATTTTCCCTTGCCAAAGCAAAGTGAGCCGCTAAAGCTCCGCCCCACTCACCCACCCCCTCTCTATGGCAGAAAACATCACAGAAAAAGTCCGAGACATCATCGTTGAACAACTCGGCGTGAATCCCGAGCAGGTCACCCCCGAAGCCAAGTTCATCGAAGACCTCGGCGCCGACTCNNGAGCTGGTGATGGCCTTTGAAGAAGAATTTGGCATCGACGTTCCCGACGAGGAGGCTGAAAAGCTTCAGTCCGTGGGTGATGTCATCCGCTACGTCGAGGAAAACGCCGAGTAATCGGTCCTCGCATTGATCTTTGTGAAAAGCCGGATGGTTAACGCCATCCGGCTTTTTCATTTTCGTTCAGGGAGGGCGGAAGCGGGGCCCAGGGAGTTCAATTTCTTGATCTGGAGCCAGCCGAGCATGGGATGACCTGCTTTCAGAGCCTGGCTTGTTCTTTTCCACTTTTCTGGAATTCCCATCCAGCGAAGGTTTTGATGGGCATGGCGACGAATGGTGCTACAGGAAACCATGGCGACACCCAATTACAGTTTCGAGAAACGGAAGCGCGAACAGGCAAAGAAGGCGGCGAAAGAGGCCAAGCGCCTGCGCAAAGAGGCCGCGAAGACAGCAGCGCCGGAAGAGGGCGCTGCGGCGGTCGCCACTGAGTCAGAGACTCCTGCCGAGAGCGTCGGCTGAGGTATGGATTGTGTGGGAAAAACAAAAAACCCCGCCGCGTGATGGACACGGCAGGGTTGATTGAAAAGGAGGGGCGATTAAGCCTCGCCAGCGACCTTGCTGATCACCTGGCGGCCGCGGTAGTAACCGCAGGAAGGGCAGGCAACGTGGCCGGGGACGGTGGTTCCGCACTCGGGGCAGGACTTGAGGGTGGGCGCTTTCCAGCGGTTTGCGCCCTGACGCATGCGTTGGCGGCTCTTGGATTGTCTGCGCTTGGGATTGGCCATGAGATTTCTGGGGTGGGGGTCTAGTTCAGTTTGTTCAAAGCTTCCCACACACCCGGACCCGCACTTTGAGGCTCGTCTGCGGCTGTTTCCAGCGCGGGTTCAAACCTGCCTTCGGCGGGACACTGACGGGGACGGACGTTACCGTCCTCACAGCGTGGGTAGCTCGGAAGGGCCACGAGAGTATCCTCCCGGATGGTGTCCGTCAAGTTGATCGTTCCATCCTTTGCAATCTCCAGCTCGGTGGCGTAGTTGGAAAGCTCGACGCGGTGCTCGAAACGCTCCAGGCAACGCCCGCATTCGAGGCCAAACAGGATCTCCAGGCGACCCGTGACAAGGAGATCGTCACCGTCCTTCTCCAAATGCAGCTCATATTTCAGGGGCGAGAGGGGCTGGATGGGGTCGTCCGCCGCAAGACCGAAGAATGAGGGCGGCTCCTGGCCGGCGATGTCCTTGCCACCCTCGGGAAGGGAGCGAATGTCGATGTGAAAAGGGCGGTGCATGGGGATGTTCCTGGTTAAAAAGTTCAAGGTTTCCGGTTCAAGGGGACTGGAGCTTGGCACAGAGGGCTTCGGCGACGTTGGGGGGGACGAACTGCTCGATATGCCCCCCTAGGCGGCAGATTTCCTTCACCAGGCGGCTGCTGATGTAGGTGTACTCTTCGCGCGGCATGAGAAAGAGGGTTTCGAGGTTGGGTTCCAGCTTACGATTCATGAGGGCAAGCTGGAACTCGAATTCGAAGTCGGACACGGCTCGGAGACCGCGCACGAGGGCGCAGGCGCGGTGCTGGCGGGCGAAATTGACGAGCAGGCCGTCGAAGGGCATGACCTCAATGCCGTTGATCTCGGCGGTGGCGCGGCGGATGAGCTCGACGCGCTCCTCGACGCTGAAGAGGCTGTCCTTGCCGTTGTCACGGGCGACGGCGATGATGAGATTGTCAAAAATGCCCGCAGCACGCTGAAGCACGTCGAGGTGACCGTTGGTGAGAGGGTCGAAGCTGCCGGGATAGATCGCGCGTCGCATGATTTTCTGAGGCCGAGTGTAGCGGAGGCGGTCTGCGGGTGAAAGCAGAAAGCTCAGGCGAGGATGACCTGCGCCATGGCGAGGTCACGCGTGTGGGTGAGGCTGACGAGGCAGGTGGCGTCTGCGGCATGTTGTTTCGCTCCGCCATGGAGGACGATCCCCGGTTTGCCGCTGGCCTCACGCACGACTTCGATGTCGGTCCAGATCACGCCCTCGGCCCACAAACCGGTGCCGAGGGCCTTGGCTGCGGCTTCTTTGGCGGCAAAGCGGGCGGCGTAATGCATGGCGGGGTCGGCGCAGGCGTCGCAGTAGGCGATTTCTCCGGCGGTGAAGGTGCGCTCTTTAAAGCGCTGGCCATGCTTCTCCAACAGCTCGCGGATGCGCGGGACTTCCACGAGATCAATGCCGATGCCGGTGGGGTTCATCGGCGTTTAATCGCGGTAGGTGGCCATGACGGCGAGCATTTCCTGCACCGCTGCCCGCAGGCCGATGAAGACGGCGCGGGAGACGATGTGGTGGCCGATGTTCAGCTCCGCGAGATGCGGCACAGGCCAGAGATCGGGCAGATTTTTCGTGGTGAGGCCGTGCCCGGCGTTGATTTGCAGTCCGAGGGCATGGCCGAGCTCGGCGGCGGCGCACAGGCGGTCCACCTCGGCCTTGCGGGCGGCACCGTCGTGGTTGGCGAAGGTGCCGGTGTGCAGCTCGATCATGGCCGCGCCGATCTCGGCACTGGCGCGGACTTGATCGAGATCGGGATCGATGAACATGCTGACGCGGGTGCCGTTGTCGCTCAGCGCCTTGACCGTGGAGCGCAGGGACTCGCGCTGACCGGCGACATCGAGTCCGCCCTCGGTGGTGAGCTCCTCGCGGCGTTCCGGCACCAGGGTAACCTGGTCGGGCTTGATTTCAAGCGCGATGCGCACCATCTCCTCGGTGCAGGCCATTTCCATATTGAGCAGGCCCTTGGTGACTCGGCGCAGCAGATGGGCGTCTTCGTCGCGGATGTGGCGGCGGTCCTCGCGCAGGTGNNAGTCCGCCCTCGGTGGTGACTTCCTGGCGGTTCTCCGGCACCATGCAGACGAAGTCCGGGCGCACATCGAGAGCGATGTCGAGGATCTCGCGGGTGTTGCCCATTTCGAGATTGAGCTTGGTGGCGATGTTTTGACGCAGGAGGCTTACATCGGCGTCCTGGATATGGCGGCGGTCAGCCCGCAGGTGAACGGTGATGGAATGAGCGCCAGCGGCCTCGGACTCCAGGGCGGCAGCGAGGACGGAAGGCTCGGCGTTCAGCGAGTCCAGCATCGTGCGGTAGCGCGCCTGGCGCAGTGTGACGACGTGGTCGATGTTGACGCCGAGAAGCAGGTTGGGCTGGGTCATGCGCCGTATGTAGCGCGGTCAAACCACGCCGCAAGCCTCGTGTCCCGTCAGACTCAGGTGAGGAGGTGCTGTGATGAAATTTTGCGAGCAGGGAAGTTTCCGTTTGCCAGAACAGGTCATGCGTTTACTATCGCGGCCCATTCGGTAGGGAGCGGTAGCTCAATTGGTTAGAGCGCCAGCCTGTCACGTTGGAGGTTGCGGGTTCAAGTCCCGTCCGTTCCGCCACCGGATGTATAGGCCGCCTTGTTTCAAGGCGGCCCTTTTTCATGCCCTGAAAACAGGGTGTGATGGCTCCGACCGCCCTCGACGCACCGACCGCCCTCGACGCATCAAGGCAGCAACGCCTTCTCAAAGCAGCGTTTCTCCTCCGGCAGCATGCGTGCTTTCGGGTCGATGGCCTTGATGACCCCGGCTGCCTCCTCACGAAAGCCGCCGCTGCGGGCGATGGAAGCGAACACGGCGCGCTGGCCTTCGGTGAGGCGGTTCAAGTCCATGTATTGGAGGTGGAAGACGGCCTGCTGGATGTCCTGCAGCCGATGATAGGCCAGTGCGACGGCGAGCTTGCGCTGGTCATCCTTGGGCTGGATTCCCAGAAGCTTCTGGGCGTTGCGGAGGGAGAGCTCGGTGTTTTTTCCCACCAGCAGGCTGACGTAGAGGTTGCGCTCCAAATAGAACGTGTCGTCCGGCCAGCGGGCGACGGCGGCCTGGGTGGCCTGCAGCAGGGTTTCGGTGTTTTGATTGGCCTCGCAGGCCTTGATCAGACCGGTGTAGGCATCGCGTTCGATGCGGGGCGGGGCGGAGGCGCGTTGGGCGGCTCGGATGGTGAGACGGTAGGCGTCTTCGGCGATGTCAAAGTGACCGCGATCCTCGCCGTACTGGGCGATGCGGAGAAGGGCAGGGTAGCGGCCGTTCACCTCGGCCATGTCCTTGGCGGAGATGAGCTTGGAACGCAGTTCTTCCGCAGGTTTTTTGAGCACGTAAGCCAGGTGGGCTTTGAACATCGCCACCGTGGTGGGATCGAGCACATTCTTGATTTCAGGGTCGTTCACCAGCCGTTCGACATCGTCAAAGCGCTGGAGAAACGTCAGCGCGTTGAGATAGTTTTCGAGCAGCCCTTGATGGGTCTTGGCTTCCTTTTCCGGCAGGATGGCCAGGATTTGCAAGAACTCGCTCTCCTCGAAAAGCCAGCGCACAAAAGGCATCAGCTCGTCGCGCTTCTTGTCCCGGTATTTGATCGCCGCAGTCGCCACAATCTCTTTCTTGCGGTGCGGAAACTGCCGCACCTCACGCTGCAATGCGGTGACATAGTGGCGGTCATCTCCTCTGGGATGGCTTTTGAGTCGTGTGATGAGCCGGGTGGTGTCGTCGGGCGTGAGTGACGGCAGGGTGACGATGTATTCGAGTGTTTGGAGACCGAGCGTGTCGTCCTGGTCGGCCAGCTTCCAAAGCAGTTCCATGCCCTGTCCGACCTCACCGGGATTGCCGGAGGCGATCTGCACTTTGGCCAGGCGCAGTGCGCTCTCCTTGTCCTCCGGGTGGGTCTGCGTGTAGTTGCGCAGGACATTGAGGAGGGGTTTGTTCTGCTCGCGCTGGCCCCAGACATCCTCCGCCAGCTTCATCAGCGCCTCACTGGGCTGCTCGACACGCATGAGCTCCTCCAGCGCCTTGGAGGACTCCTTGGGCTTGCCGAGATTGAGCAGGCAGCGGACATGAAGCTGCTTGTCGGCTGAAGTCAGGGCGTCACGCTCCTTGAGCTTGTCATAAAAATAAAGCGCGGTGTCGCGCTTCATGAGGGTGAAGTATTCGAAGTTCAGCCGGATGGCTTCGATGCTCTCCGGCGCTTTTTGGTAGGCTTCCTGGGCCTGCATCACCGCGTTGATCATCTGGCCGTTCTCGGCCATGCGGCGGGCCTCTTTGACCATTCTTTCCGCCCGCATGTTTTTGATCGAGTCTTTGATCGGCCGGGCATAGACGATGCCGAGGATGATCAGCGTGGTGCAGATGCTAAGAATGATAAAAGTGGCGATCCAGCGCGCCAGCGGCGACTGGCGGTCACGGTGCGCGACGGTGGGCGGCACCAGCCATTGCCACGCCGCGACGAACGGCCGCCAGAGCAGAAAGGGCTTCTTGGCGGGGTCTTTGCTGGGGTCGATGTTTTGGTTCCAAAGCATGGGCGGCGGCCGGGGGTGCGGAGTGTAGGTGTTCGGATTGCCACGTCACGTTGAAATTTTCCATGCAACCCGATCTTCCCGAGCGCGTTGAAGGCGGCTGGTCGCTTTATGAAAATTCAGTTGAAAAACGGTTTGCTCCCCCTAAAGCAGCGCTCCGCGATTGAACGTCCGGAGGGGGGCGAACAACCATGGCCGCCCCTCGCCACGTTCATTTCCTCCCCCCAACCCAACCGATACAACGACGTTATGATCCAAGTTAAGAACCTCATCAAGGTGTTCGGCACAAAGGTGGCCGTCGATGACATCTCATTCTCCGTGGAAAAAGGCGAGGTGCTCGGCTTCCTCGGCCCGAACGGCGCCGGAAAGTCCACCACCATGCGCATGGTCACGGGTTATTTCCGCCCCACCAGCGGCAGCATCAGCCTTTGTGGCATCGACATGCTGGAGAAACCCGAGGAGGCGAAGTTCCGCCTCGGCTACCTGCCTGAAAACGCCCCGCTGTATTCTGACATGACCGTGGCCAGCTTCCTCGGCTTCTGCGCCGAAATGCGCGGACTGCATGGCGCGGACCGCACCAAGGCCATCGACCGCGTGCTCGACATGTGCTTCCTCGACAACGTGCGCAACCAGAGCGTGGACACGCTCTCCAAAGGCTACCGTCACCGCACCTGCTTCGCGCAAAGCATCATCCACGATCCTGATGTGCTCATTCTCGACGAGCCGACCGACGGCCTCGATCCGAATCAAAAGCACGAGGTGCGCGGCATGATCAAGCGCATGGGGGTGAACAAGGCCATCATCTTCTCCACGCACATCCTGGAGGAAGTCGAGGCCGCCTGCTCGCGCGCCATCATCATTGATCGTGGCAAGGTCGTGGCCGACGGCACGCCGGAGAGCCTCAAGAAGCTCGTTCCCGGCGCGAACTCGCTCGACGAGGTCTTCCGCAGCATCACGAAGCCTGACACGACTCACAAAAAGGCCGCCTGATCGTCTCCTTTTCCAACCCAACCCCAATCCAACCTGAACATGCGAAACCGCGACATTCAAAACACCGTGGCCGTCTTCAAACGGGAGTTCCTGGCCTACTTCAACTCTCCCGTGCTCTACGTCATCGTCGTCATCTTCCTGCTCGCGGCGATGGGCTTCCCGTTCTTCTTCTCCCGCATCCTGGACAGCGAGGACGTCTCCCTCACCGAGCGATTCTTCGTCTGGCATCCGTGGATATACACCGTGCTCGCGCCCGCAGTGGGCATGCGTCTGTGGTCGGAAGAGCACCGCCTTGGCACCATTGAGCTGCTGCTGACCATGCCGGTTTCTCCCTGGCAGGCGATTCTGGGCAAATTCTTCGCCGCGTCCTGTGTGTGGCTCATCGGCCTCACACTGACCTTCCCCATCGTGTGGACCGTCTGCTACCTTGGCAATCCTGACATGGGCCCGATCATCAGCGGCTACACCGCCAGCTATCTTTACGCGCTGGCCTGCCTTTCCGTGACCTGCGCCGTCAGCGCCATCACGCGCAGCCAGGTCGTTTGCTTCATCGTGAGCGTCGCGTTCTGC
>DNXB01000552.1 GCA_003506995.1 Verrucomicrobiales bacterium | reverse complement strand
GTCAGGGGCGGTATTCAACATCGGAAGAGCTTATCAACCTCAGCCTGGTTGTCACAATTTTTCCCTTTGCAGAGCCTCCCACCCGAAAAAAACCCTTGCCAAAATGCTGACAGTTTTGATAAAAGCCCGTTCCATGCCGCAGCCTCTTACATGGGATTCGGGTTTGGCGTGGGATTCCACGCCTGGGGTCGCATGGGATGGCACTGTGGCAATTCCAACCACACCCAACCGACCTATGGCCTCAGACAATCGCATCTCACTCGACATCACGACGGCGCAAAAGACTGCCATCGTTGACGCTGTCACGGCGCTGAAAACCGCCCTTCAGGGCATCACGATCAATCTCACCAAGGAGGAGCGTCAGGCGCTGCCGAAGATCGGCGACAAGACGCTGGCCTTTGATGAGAAGTGCCAGGCCTACATGGCCAGCCGCCCGGAACTGGTGCCCGGCTTCATTGACCTGACGGAACTGGCCAAGGACCGCAAAGTCATCACCGACCTGCTGCCCTGCCTGCGCGAGGTGGCCCCGATCTGCGAAGGCATCGAGGACACGATCACGCTGGCCTACTCGGACATCTATGTGGCGGACCTGGCCTTTCACGCGAACGTAAAACAGGCCGCCAAACGCGGGGTGCCCGGCACGGACACCATCTACGACGACCTGAAAGAGCGCTTCCCCGGTCGCCCAAAAGCCGAGCCACCCACGCCGCCGACCCCCTAAAATGGGCCGAAACCCTGAAAAACCATAAACTTTGAGGGTTTTTAGGGCCAAAAGCACCCCGCCGGGACTTTCTTTCTCCCAGCGGGGCAGCTTTTGGGAGGTTGGAGGGTGCAATGAGGAGTTCAGAACTCCGCGTTACTCGCATGCCGCCTCTAAAAGGTGCCTGCGAACGAAAAAAAGCAGACTTCACCCAACCAAAGCTTCCGCCAAGCCTCTAAAAAGTCCCTCTGAGGGAGTTACGAAGTCCTCGCCAGAGGAAAAAGGTGCCTCAGACCTGCCAAAAGCTCCCTCTGACCTCCGCGCAGCGGGGTGCCACCCACCAAGAGGCAGCCCGGAACTCCTAAAATCACCCTCTGACCGCGAACCAGGAACCAAGAACCAGGAACCGAGAACCTGCCACCGCGCACGCCGAAGCCCCGGACGCCCTCTTGGTTCGTCATTCGTCATTATTCATTATTCATTCGTCATTTCATTCACGCCATGCCCTACGACCCATCCCTCCCGCTGCCGAACTCTCCGCTGGAATCGCAGGTGATCCGCGATCAACTGCAAGCGTTGTTCAACCTGATCAATAACATCGCCTCCATCACTGCCGCGGAGGTGGACGGCACGGGCACGCTGCCGCCGGGCAGTCCGGCGACCGCGAATGTGAATATAAACGGCAGCACCCTGCACTTCAGTTTTGAAATCCCCCAGGGGCAGGCGGGGCCGCCCTTTGCGCAGGCGGTGGTGGATGCGGTGAACACCGTGGACCCCGGCACGCCAGCGGCGGTGGGCGTGGGCTTTGATGGCACGGACGTGCGCTTCACCTTCGACATCCCGCGCGGCA
Source organism: Verrucomicrobiales bacterium (assembly GCA_003506995.1). GTDB lineage: Bacteria > Verrucomicrobiota > Verrucomicrobiia > Verrucomicrobiales > Verrucomicrobiaceae > Prosthecobacter. The sequence goes on along the minus strand of DNXB01000552.1, from coordinate 17,524 downwards.
GTGACGGGATGAATGGCAGCAACGGCAGCGATGGCAACCAGGGCCCGCCGGGCAGCAACGGCAGCGACGGCGCCCAGGGCCAGCCGGGCGAAACCGGCCCGCAAGGCCCGCCCTTTGCGCAGGCCATCGTGGATGGGGTGAGCACGCTCGATCCCGGCCAGCCGGCCACGGTGCAGACGAACTTCGATGGCTCGAACGTGCGCTTCACCTTCGGCATCCCGCGCGGGCAGGATGGCAGTGACGGCAGCAACGGCACGGAGGGCGCCCAAGGCCCGCCGGGCGAGGTGAGCCAGGCCCAGCTCGACAGCGCGATCAACGGCACCAGTGCGAACACGAACAACGTGAGCACGCTGGACGCCGCCTTCGGCGATCCCGAAATGGAGGCGCTGCGCCAGAAGCTGAATGAGCTGATTCTCAATGGGCGTAGGTAAGGCCGCGCCCAAACCCTTCCTGCTCGTGATCGTCCCCCTTGTCTCCCATCTCAACCCTGTTAACCCACAAAAAACTGTGGGCGAATCTGATTCGTCCACAATTAAGTGTGGCTAAACAACGTTCGGCGAGAGCAATGGTAACTTAAACATCATGACACACAACACATCCTTTTGGTCCCTCGTTGCGGTCGTCTGTTCCATGGCCACGGCGGCGAGCGTTGCATCGGCTCAAACGAACGAATCACCTTTCCCCGTTCGCGTCTCGAAAAATGGCCGCTATCTGGAAGATGCGAGCGACAGGCCGTTTCATTTGCACGGGGATACCGCCTGGATGTTGATGGTAGAGCTGACGAGGGAAGAGACCGAGGAATACCTGGGAAACCGCCGCAAGAAACGATTCAACACGATTCTCGTCAGCCTTGGTGAAACCAACTTGCCGAGTGATCCGACGACGAACAAATATGGCGATCCGATGTTCACAACGCCGGAGGATCTCTCCACGCCCAACGAGAAGTTCTTCGCCCATGTCGACTGGGTGATCCAGAGAGCGCACCAAAAGGGAATCCTGGTGGTGCTGAACCCCTGCTACGCACAATCCTCATCCAAGCGCGGGCTCGGGGACGCCGTCGTTGCGAACGGGCCGGAGAAGTGCCGCAGCTACGGTCGCTACATCGGCAGGCGCTACAAGAATTCCACCAACATCATCTGGCAGGCGATGGGAGACAGGACGCCCGCGCCGGGATCGGCGCTGGAGCGGAACTGGCTGGAGATTCTCCTGGGAATCAAAGAATTCTCGCCGAGTCACCACTGGACCGCCCACTGGAGTAACTTTACCACAGCGCTCGATCAGGCAGCTTTCGCTCCTCACATGACCCTGGACAACGCATATTGCGGAAACCGGACCTATGTCCAAATCCTGAGGGCGTACAACCGCACGAACCAGAAACCCACGTTTCTCAATGAAGCGCACTACGAAGGGACAGGCAAGCCGTCGTATGCGTCGGTGGCGAATGAGTCGCCGCAAATGATCCGTGCCCAGGCCTATTGGGCTCTTCTTTCCGGGGCGACCGGCAACATTTTCGGCAGCCATTACGTCTGGCATTTTGGCTGGAAAGGCCGCACAAAATATACGGACAGCAATGACTGGCGCCAGGGGCTGGAATCCCAGGGGTCACGCGAAATGGTCCATGTCAAGACGCTCTTCGAGGGCCGGGCGTGGTACGACCTGGTGCCGGACCAGGGCCACACCGTCATCACCAAGGGGTACGGCACCTTTGGCGAGGACGACAGGGCCGCTGGCGGCGACTATTTGACGGCGGCGCGCACCGGCGACGGGAGCCTGGTAATGGCCTATGTGCCCTCGACGGGCACCGGAACCCGGACGATCACAGTGAACATGGCCAAGCTCAGCGGTAACGTACATGCCCGCTGGTACAACCCGACCGATGGAACGTACCGCGCGATCAACGGGGCTCCGTTTGCCAACTGGGGCTCAAAGGACTTCACCACGCCCGGCGACAACAGCACGGGCACGAACGACTGGGTGCTCGTCTTGGAGTCGGCACCGTGAAACAACGCCGTTCCAATAGCGAAACTATGCCAAGCCGAATCAGCCGTTGCACCGGAGCCGCGGGCCGTGTCGGTTCTTGAAATCAATGTCGTCCGTCGCGGCCCGGTGAACGGTGTCGTTCGACCGTCTGACCAATCGCCGATGAGTGCGACACACATGGAAACGAAAAACCTCAAGATGGTTCTACAGACCCTCGAGGAAACCCGTGCGCAGGTCGAGGCATTGTCCCCGTCCGAGAAGGCGGAATTGTCCGCCGACTGGTTGGCACGGCTTCGCACCTTGACCTTTGCGGATCCTTGGACGCTTGGCTTCTCGTTGGTACACGCCAACAGCGACACCGTCGTCGGTTCGGCTGGCTTCAAGGGACCTCCGACAGCAGACGGCGTGGTCGAGATTTCTTATGGCGTCAATCTCGATCACCAGGGGAAGGGATACGCGACAGAAGTCGCGCAGGCGCTGACCACCTACGCCTTTAGCAGCGGGGATGTTCGCTTGGTGCGGGCACACACGCGGCCCGAGCCAAACGCCTCAACGCGGGTCTTAGCCAAGAGCGGTTTCCGACGCGTCGGCGAGGTGATCGATCCGGAAGACGGGTTGGTGTGGAGATGGGAGAAGGATTTTGAAACGTCGGCCTAACCCCCAAGTTAGCTTTGAATCGGGCGTCGAAGAGTGTGGATGAGATATTGAGTGTCTTCGCCCGACTTCAAAGGTAACGGTTGTTGGACAAGCCCGGGGTGGAGCGTCCACCGCACTCCGTCGGAGCGCGGTGGCCTTTTGCGGTTTGCTTTGGGGGACGTGTGGCTCACAGGCTGTTGCGGATGGCGTTTCGGTGTGCCGCACCGCTCCAGCCATGGTTTGTGGCGTGCGCCGTGCTGTCTTGGCGCGGTCGCTTGGCTCTCGGCACGGCTCGTTTTGGCTCTTTTGCAGGCGCTCACGCCTTTCATCGGCTGGCGCGGCCTGCTCCGTTGAATGAGGAGTTGGCGTGTGGATGGGGATTTGAGATGCTGCGGCTTGTCATGCTCTCGCGTAGGTTGCTTTGGCGGCGGCGGTGCGCAGGCCGTGGTGCCGCACGCGCACAAGGCCCTTTGGCAGCACATGCAGGCACCAGCGCGCTGAGTTAGCAGGTTTTCCTCTGCGGCGTTCCTGCCTTGCGGTGTAATTCCGTGTGTCCAACCTTGCCCAATCCTGCCGCCGCGATAAACATCCTTCATCCCGCCATGCATCGCCTTTCCTTCGTTCTGGCCCTGATTGCGTCGTCACTGTTGGCGGATGAGCTGCCGTGGGCCTTGCGCCCGGTTTCTGATCCGCTCACACCGGCGCTGGATGACAATGGCTGGGCGCATGATCCGCTGGATGAGTTTGTGCTGAGAAAGCTGGAGGACGCGGGCCTGAAGCCGAACCCGGACGCGGCGCGGCATCTGCTGCTGCGGCGGGTGACGTTTGACCTGACCGGGCTGTCACCAACGCCTGCGGAGATCGAGGCGTTTGTGAATGATCCAGAGCCGTTCGACAAGGCTTATGCCAAGGTGGTGACGCGGCTGCTCGACTCGCCGCGTTTTGGCGAGCGCTGGGCGCGGCACTGGCTGGATGTGGTGCGTTATGCGGACACAGCTGGTGGCGAGCGGCCCAAGGCGCTGCCGATGGCGTGGCGCTACCGTGACTGGGTGATCGACGCGCTGAACGCGGACAAGCCTTACAACCGCTTCGTGGCGGAGCAGGTGGCCGGGGACCTTGCGCCGAAGGCCACGCCGGACATGCAGATCGCCACGGGCTTCCTGGCGCTGGGAGCGAACGATCTTTCCATGATGGGCATGCCGGTGTTTGTGATGGATCGCGTGCATGAGCAGATCGACACGACGACGCGGGCTTTTCTCGGCCTCACGGTGGGTTGCGCGCGCTGTCATGATCATCGCGGTGATCCGGTGAAACAAACGGACTACTATGCGCTGGCGGGCATCTTTCTCAGCACCCGCACCTGGTTTGCCACGGGTGATCAGACGGACAGCATGAAGAAGCGCATGCGCATGAGCCGGGGCAGGGAAGTGGTGGAGCGTGAGAGTCTGGAAGGGCGACAGCTTTCCGCCACGCTCTCCGCGCTGGCGAGCAGCACGGGCAAGGAGGTGACGATCAGCCGCCGCAGTGACAAAATCGGAATGATGGAGGGCAATGGCGATGATGTGCTGAGCATCGCGCAGCGAAACTCGGCGAAGATCGACATCGACCTGCGCACCTGCATGGGCGCGGATGAATGCGAGGCCACGCACTGCGCGTTGCGTGAGCGTGGGGACATCGAACTCGTCGGTCCGCTGGTGCAGCGTGGTGTGGTGACGATCCCAGGCATGCCGCCGCTGCCGCCGATCCGTTCCAACGAAAGCGGCAGGCTGCAACTGGCCTCCTGGCTCATCTCACCGCAGAATCCGCTCACGCCACGCGTGCTGGTGAACCGTGTGTGGCTGCATCTGTTCGGACGCGGCATCGTCAGCTCGCCTGATGACTTCGGCTTCATGGGAGACTCGCCCACGCATCCCGAATTGCTCGATCATCTGGCCTCGCGCTTCATGCAGGGCGGCTGGTCGGTCAAAAAGCTGATCCGCGTGATCGTCCTGAGCCGCAGCTACCGCATGTCGTCGCGTGGTGATGCGGCGAAGCAGAAGATTGATCCCACCAACAAGCTGATCTGGCGCATGAACTGGAAACGTCTGGAGGCCGAGGCGCTGCGGGACGCGTGGCTGCAGCTCGGTGGTCAGCTCAAGCTGGAGCGACCGGTGGGCACACAGGTCGGCCTGCTGGGTCGCGAAGCCACGCCGCTGCTCGGTGTCAGCTCGCCCTTCCGCAGCATTTACCTGCCCGTGCTGCGCAATGGCCGCATGCCGGAAATGCTGGAGGTCTTTGATTTCCCCGACCCCTCGCAAGTGAACGGCAAACGCGAGGCCACCACCAGCGGCCCGCAGGCGCTGTTTCTGATGAACAGCACCTTCATGGAGCAGGTGGCTGCGGAGCTTTCCAGCTTGGTGTTTCGTGCCACTGCTTCGCAACGTCCGCAAACTGCCTATCTTCTCGCCTTGAACCGTCCGCCTAGCTCGGTCGAGGTGGAAGCGGCGGAGGCTTGGATCAAAGCAAGCACCGTGGAGCCGAAAAAAGCCTGGGCGCTGTTTGCCCAGGCCCTCCTCGCCAGCCCCGAGTTTCGCTATGTGCGCTAACCTTGAACTTTAAACCTGAAACTTTGAACCTGAAACTTTAAACCATGAACCCGCTCCATTGCTCCCACACCCGTCTTGTCAGTGGTCGGCGTGATTTCCTGCGCCATACCAGCGCCGGGTTCGGCTGGCTGGCGCTCAATGCCATGCAGGCGCAGATGGCGGCGGCGGTTTCACCGCTGGACCCGAAAAAGCCGCACCTCACGCCAAAGGCGAAGCGCGTGATCTTTTTCTTCATGGACGGCGGCCCCAGCCATCTCGACACCTTCGACCACAAGCCGAAGCTGAAAAACTCCGCGCAGGCCACGCCCTCGGTGTTTGATTTCATCCCCGGCGGCAAGAGCGGGCTGATGATGTCGAGCATCTTCCCGAAGTTGTCACAACATGCGGACCACATGTGCATCCTCAACGGCATGCACACCGTCACCGCCAGCCACACGGAGGCGCAGCTCGCCCTGCACACCGGCACGGATCGTGGCGTGCGGCCCTCGCTCGGCGCGTGGACGATCTACGGCCTCGGCAGCGAGTCGCAGGAGCTACCCGGCTTCATTTCCATCGACCCGGTCGGCGGCGTCGGTGCTCGTGGTTATGGGAATGCCTATCTCCCCTCGGTTTACCAGGGCACCAAGCTCACCAGCGGCAAAGGACTTGCTTTCATCGAGCCGAAACAGGCGGAGGCGGAGCAGTTGCGGCAGATCGCGCTCATGCGCCGCCTTGGGCATCAGCTCCAGCTCGAAGATCCCGCCAATTCCGAGATCGAGGGCGTCATCAGTTCCTTTGAGCGCGCTTTTGCCATGCAGACCGCCGTGCCAGCGGTGCTGGACATCACCACCGAGACAGACGCGACCGTGAAACTCTATGGCGACACTAAGTTCGGCAAGCAATGCCTGCTGGCGCGTCGTCTCGCCGAGGATGACGTGCGCTTCATCCAGATCGGCGTCGGCGGCTGGGACAACCACAGCAACATCCAAAGCTCGTTGCAGGCCAAGGGCACGGAGATCGACGGCCCCATCGCGGCGCTGATGACGGACCTGAAGGAGCGCTCCATGCTGGAGGACACGCTCATCGTCTGGGGCGGCGAGTTCGGCCGCACGCCACGCAGCCGCAATGGCGGGCGCGACCATAACAACAAGGGCTTCTCCATGTGGCTGGCGGGCGGCGGCGTCAAAGGCGGCCACCGTCATGGTGCCACCAACGACATCGGGGCGGAAGCTGTTGATGGCAAAGTCAGCATGAGCGATCTCCACGCCACCATCCTGCATCTGCTCGGCCTGAAGATCGAAAAGCTCACCTATCCCTTTGCGGATCGAGACGTGCGCCTGCGGGACAACCCAGGCACGGTCATTGAGGAAATCCTCGCCTGATCTCAGGCGCGCAAAGGCACCACCTTGCGGTCGAGGTCATGCACCGCATGAATGCGGCGCACGGTTCCGCTGCGTGAGCGCATCAGGATGGAGTGCGTTTCGACGCGGTGGCCGACAAAACGACAGCCGGGCAGCAGAGGGCTGTCGCTGATGCCGGTGGCGCAGAACAGGGCGCTCTCGCCGACGATGAGCTCATGCACACGGAAGACTTGATTCAATTCCGAGGCGGAAACCTGCGCGGCCACCTCGGCCCGATGGGCGTCGTCATGAAACCACATGCGCATCTGCATGTCCCCGCCAAGGCATTTCAACGCGGCGGCGGCTAGGATGCCCTCAGGGGAGCCCCCCATGCCGACGTAGAGGTCACAGGATGATTCCGGCATGGAAGGAGCCACGGCGGCGGCGATGTCACCATCGGTCACCATGCGCAGCGCCGCGCCGGTGCGGCGTACCTGGTCCACAATGTCGTGATGACGTGGGCGATCCATCGTCACCACCACGAGATCGCGCTCCCGCTTGCCGAGCGCCTCGGCCACAAAGGTGATGACCTCTTGCAGCGGCATGTCGAGGAAGCAGCGGTCGCCCCGGCCTTCGAGCGCGCGCTTCACAGCGGGGCCGTAGGCGATCTTGTGGCTGTAGAAGCTGGGGATGCTTTTCATCGCGCAGGGAGCACCATCAGGGATCTGGGCGGCGGCGATGACGGAGATGCTGTTCGGCAGGCCTTTGGCGATGTTGCTGGTGCCATCGATGGGATCGAGCGCGATGTTGAAGCGCGGGCTGCCATCACGCCATGTGCCGAGATGCTCGCCCACGAAGATGCCTGGGGCGTTGTCCTTGATTCCCTCGCCAATGACGACCTCACCACGAATGTCGAGGATGTCGAAGACGCCGTAGATCGCGCTGCATGCCGCGCCGTCGGCCAGTTCCTTTTCGCCACGTCCCAGCCAGTGGATGGCCTGAAGCGCGGCGTTTTCGGTGGCGCGGACGAATTCAAATTCGAGGACGCGTTCGAGGTCGTGGGCGCTGCGGAGAGGTGGGAGGCTGGTGGACATGGCTCATCAATGTTGAATGACGAATGGCGGAATGACGAATGAAAGAATCACGACTGCTGACATTTGGGACAGTAGAAGGTGGAGCGCTGGCCCAGGACGATGCGTTTGATCTTCGTCGCACAGACACGGCAGGGCTCGCCTTCGCGGTCATAAACACGGAGCGTCTGCGCAAAGTAACCGGGATCGCCACTCTCGTTCACAAAGTCGCGCAAGGTGGTGCCACCCATCTCAATCGAGGCCGCCAGCACCTCGCGGATGGCTTTGACCAGCTTTTCGAGGCGCGGTTTCGTCACTTTGCCCGCCGTCTTGCGCGGATCAATACCCGCCATGAACAAGGCTTCGCTGGCATAGATGTTGCCGACGCCGACGACGACACGCGAGTCCATGATGACGAGCTTGATCGCCGCCGTCTTGCCCTGGCAGGCGGCGTGCAGGTGCGCGAGAGTGAATTCATCCCCCAACGGCTCGGGGCCGAGGTCATTGAGCAGCGCATGCTGCATGGGATCGCCTTCTATCCACAGCGCGGCTCCGAAACGACGTGGATCGTGCAGGCGGAGCTGCTTGCCGGAATCCAGCGTGATGGCGAGGTGATCGTGCTTCTTGAACGGCACGTCTTGAGTGAGCACCCGCAGATTCCCGGACATGCCGAGGTGCAGCAGGAGCGTCCCTTTGGCGGTGCCAAACAGCATGTATTTGGCCCTGCGGACACCGGAGTCGATGCGACAGCCCTCCAACTCGTGAATCGTGTCCGGCACCGGCCAGCGCAGGCGGTTGTCCCGCACGATCACCTCGCGCACGCGTTTCCCGATCACATGCGGCAAGACGCCGCGCAGCGTGGTTTCGACCTCGGGAAGTTCTGGCATGAGGCGGATATGACGCGCCCCCAGGCTCCTGCAACCCGGAATCGGTCACAGCTTGGGAATGTGTCGCGAACTCGGCACAGTGTCTGCCGCGCCTTCCGGCCTGAGTTTGAGATGAGCGCGTTGCAGACCCTGCCCTCTTGGCAATGAAGATGCGGTGATCCGGTTTGCATGTGCTGGGAGGCTCTTCACCCTGGCTGGCATGAGCAAGCATGGCGGCACTTTCTTTGCAGGTCTTTTGACCTTTCTCTTCGGCGTCACACCCCCAGCCATGGCGGAGCCGATTCAGGTGAATGCCCAGTTCGTGCGTGAGGATGGCGGCCCGCTGGCTGGCATGCCTGTGCGCGTGGTCATCGGTAGCGAGAAGGCGGCGCGTGCGCCGGGCGCGGGAAAAAGCATGACCACGGACGCGCAGGGCCGCGTGCGCTATCAGGTGGAGGCACCGATCAAACAGCGCCGCATCAAGCTGGACTCGATTTTCGCCCGCCATGACTCGCGACTGGTGGAGGTCGGCATCGAGCTGGAACTGCTGGGGCGGCGGGCGCTGTACTGGATCGAGATCGACCTGGTGAAGGCGGGGCCGCTGGCGGGCATTTACGTCTTTCTGCCGGGCCGCAGCGGGCAGTTTGACCTGCCGCTGACGTTTCATGAAAAGAATCACTCGTGGAGTCTGCCGGACCAGCCCGGCGGGATGCTGCTGACGGGCACGGGCGCACGGCTGCTGGAGCATGATCTGCAAATCAGCCCCGCTGGCGTGTGGACGGTGACGCTGCGGATGGAAAAGCAGAAGTTCACCGTGCGGTGAATTCACCATCGCAGAGCCTTGTGGGCGAGTTTTTGGCCGCCAGCCTCAAGCCTTGGCTGAATCCAACGCCTGCTCCACGGCCCGCCAGGCGAGCATGGCGCACTTCACACGCTGGGGGAATTTTTGCACGCCTTCGAGGAGAATGAGCTCGCCGAGGGCGTCCTCGTCAGCAGGAGCACCGTCACCCATGACGACGCGGCGGAAGTCCTCGCGCATGGCGGCGGCCTGCGTCTTGGACTTGCCCTTGATCTTCTGCGTCATCATCGAGGCGCTGGCCTGGCTGATGGCGCAGCCCTGTCCGGTGAACTTGAGGTCGTCGATGTTTTGACCGTCCTCGGACAAACGCAGCCAGACGTCGATCTCGTCGCCGCAGGAGGGGTTGTCGCCATGCGCGTGGAGGCAGGGCGGGGGAATCTCGCCACGATTGCGCGGGTTCTTTGAGTGATCGAGGATGACCTGCTGGTAGAGGTCGCGGAGTTCTTCGGAGAGGGGCATCAGGAGAAGAATTGGTTGGCGGCACGCAGCACTTCGACGAGGCGGTTGATCTCCTCGATGGTGTTGTAGAAGTAAAAGCTGGCGCGGGTGGTGCCGGGCACCTTGAAGCGCTTCATCAGCGGCTGCGTGCAGTGGTGCCCGCCGCGCATGGCGACGCCGTGGGTGTTGGCAAACTCGACCAAGTCGTGCGGATGAGCGGAATCGAGATGAAAGGCCACCAGGGAGCCGCGTTGGCCGGACTGTGGGCCTAGGATGCGGATGCCGGGCACCTCGCTCATGCATTGGATGGCATAAACGGCGAGATTGTGGTCGTGACGGTGGATGTGTTCGAGTCCGATGGCCTCCAGGTAGTCGATGGCGGCGGACAGGCCGATGACGCCGGCGATGTCAGGCGTGCCAGCCTCGAAGCGGTGTGGCGGCGGCTTGTAAGTGCTGCCTTCGAGCGTGACGGAGAGGATCATCTCGCCACCGCCCTGCCACGGCGGCATGTTTTCCAGCAGTTCCATGCGACCGTAAAGCACGCCGATGCCGGTGGGGGCGCACATTTTGTGGCCTGAGAAGGCGAGGAAGTCGCAGCCGAGCTCGCGCACGTCGATGGGCATGTGCCCCACACTTTGCGCCCCGTCCAGGAGCGTCACCGCGCCGACGGCTTTCGCCTTGGCGCAGAGTTCGCGGGCAGGATTGATGGTGCCGAGGGAATTCGAGATGTGGACGAAGGCGAAGATCTTCACCTGCTCCGTCAGCAGCGTGTCGAGAGCGGCAAGATCAAGCGTGCCGTCGTCGAGCACTGGAATGTGCTTCAGCGTGGCCCCGGTGCGCTGCGCCAGGAGCTGCCAGGGCACCAGATTGCTGTGGTGCTCCATGCCGGTGACGAGGATGACATCCCCGGCGCGTAGATTCTGCGTGCCCCAGGTGTTGGCGACGAGGTTGATGCCCTCCGTCGTGCCACGGGTAAAGATGATCTCGTTCTCCGAGGCGGCCCCGATAAAGCGGGCGGTCTTTTTCCGCGCCACCTCAAAGGCTTCGGTGGCGCGGGCGCTCAGCTCATGCAGGGCGCGGTGGACGTTCGAGTTGTCGCGCTCGTAGTAGTGCGAAAGCGCCTGAATGACGGCGCGCGGCTTCTGGCTGGTGGCGGCGCTGTCGAGATAGACCAGCGGGTGCCCGCTCACCTGCTGGGCGAGGATGGGAAAATCAGAGCGAATGCGGTGCCAGTCCATGGGGTTGGTTTCGATACGTCTGCATCTCCTCAAAGATCACCCTGGAATCAAGCACGGCTTTTGGCCGCCGGTGTTTGCCTGCCATCAGATGGCGGGGAATTTCAGCGTGCGGCGACTTTGCTGGAGGTCGGGGCGTGGGCGCCCGCGCGGCCGGCATAAAGTCCCTCGTCACGTACCTGACAGGCACGCTCCTCGATGGATTGTGGTTTGCCATCAGCAGGCAGCGTGTTGTCTCCCAAATAGCCCAGCAGCGCAGAGCCGGTCTGGTCCAGAAGCCGGAACGGAGAGCTGTTCATCAGGCTGCCGATGGTGCTGCAACTGGTGAGGCTGGCGGCAATCAGAGCAGGGATGGCAAGGCGGGCGAATTTCATTAAAGTCGTGTTTATCATGAGGCGCTGTTTCTGTAAACAACAAGATTTTCACCTGGCGGCCATCTGCTGGGTCGTCCCCGTGCGCATGGGGTGGGCAGGTTGGAAATCGCCCCGGTCTTCAATGAGGCGTCCCCGCTGTTGCGGGCCGTTTTGGGCCGGACCGCCCTTGCCGTCCTCCTCTACCATCAGGAGGTAGGGCGCGAGGCGCAGTGCCGTGCCGATGAGACCGCAACTGTTCAGAAGCAGGCAGGCTGTGAGGGCGAAAACAAGGCGTCCAATAGAAATCATTTCATCGTGTTTAACACAGCACGCCATTTCCGTAAACCCTTTTGCTTCGCACGGGGGCAAACCGGGCTTGTGCTTTCCCGGCAAACAACCGCTCTCCGGCCCCGTATTGCCCAGCCCTCATTCCCCCATGAAGAAACTTCTCTGCTTCCTCCTCGCCGCCTGCGCACTCCACGCACAGCTTGAACTCAAACAAGGCGACTCCATCGCCATCCTCGGCAATGCGCTGCCGGACCGCTCGCAGCACTTCGGCTGGCTGGAAACGCTGCTCACGCAGACCAATGCCGACAAAAACCTCACGTTTCGCAATTTGAGCTTCTCTGGCGACGAGGTGCAGACCTGGCACCGCATCGACAACTTTGGCACGCGCGATGAATGGCTCGCCAAGGTCAAAGCGGACGTCATTTTCGCCTTCTACGGCTACAACGAGTCCTTCAAGGGCTACGAAGGCATCGAGGAATTTAAGAAGAACCTCGCCAAGTTCATCGACGACGCCAAGGCGCAGAACTACAGCGGCAAAGGTGCGCCGCGCATCGTGCTTTTCTCACCCATCGCGCTGCAAAAGCTCGCGAATCCGAGCCTGCCGAAGGTCGAGGACACGAACACCAACCTGCAAAACTACACCGCCGCCATGCTCGACGTGGCCAAGGCCAAAGGCGTGGGCGTGGTCGATCTGTATCAGCCCACGGCCAAAGGATTGCCGGAAGGCAGTACGCTTGATGGTCTCTATGTGACCACCACGGGCGACAAAGCCGTCGCTGAGGCTGCTTTCAAAGCTCTCACGGGCAAAGATGCCCCGCAGGTGAATGAAAAGCTGCGTCAGGCCATCGTGGCGAAGAACTGGGAGTGGCATCAACGCTACCGCACCGTGGACGGCTACAACGTCTATGGCGGTCGCAGCGGTCTCGCCTACACGGCAGGAGTCGGCGGCTTCAAGCAAAACGAGCGCACGCCCGAGAAGCCCTACATCTCCAATTACCAAACCATGATGCAGGAGATGGCTCAGCGTGATGTGAAGACCGTGAACCGCGACAAACGCGTCCACGCCATTGCCAAAGGCGGCGACATTGAGGTGAAGGACGATAATCTTCCGCCCGTCGAGCCTGTGCCGACGAACATGCCGAATCCGAAGGAAGGCAAGGAGTTCAACAAGGTGCCGATGACCGGCATGACTTTCACGCCTGAGGGATTGGTCGCGTTTCCCGATGCGAAGGAATATATGAAGCACATCCAGCCTGAGAAAGGCCTCAAACTCACGCTCTTTGCCGATGAGAAGATGTTTCCCGAGTTGGTGAATCCCGTGCAGATGGCTTGGGACACGAAAGGCCGCCTGTGGGTGGCCGCGTGGCTGAACTATCCCGAGCGCACGCCCACCAGCAAGAAGGGCGACAGCCTGCTCATCTTCGAGGACACGAACGGCGACGGCACGGCGGACAAGATGACCGAGTTCGCAGACGATCTGAACTGCCCCACCGGCTTCAACTTTTACAAAGACGGCGTCATCGTCATGCAGTCGCCGAATCTCATCTATATCGAGGACACCGATGGCGACGGCAAAGGCGACAAACGCACGATCCTGCTCATGGGCCTCTGCGCCGCCGATTCGCATCATGAAACCAACGCGCTGAGCTACGACTGTGGCGGCGCTTTGTATCCGAGCGACGGCGTCTTCCACCGCACGCAGGTGGAGACGCTTTACGGCCCCGTGCGCAACACGAACGGCTGCATCTACCGTTTTGATCTCAACCGCCGCAACCTGGAGCGCTTCACCACCGACGCCACGGTGAATCCGCATGGCAAAATCTGGGACCTCTGGGGCAATGCCTACTTCACCGATGCCACGGGCAATGTGAACACCTTTGCAGAAGCCTCCTCGTGCTACCTGCCACGCGAAGGCGGCGGCAGCGCCAAGCTGAAGGAGTTCTGGAAGCGTCCGGCGCGTCCCAGCCCTGGGAACAACATCATCTCCAGCCGCCATTTCCCCGAAGACTGGCAGAACAACTTCCTCAACACCAACGTCATCAGCTACCAGGGCATCTGGCGTGTGCCGCTCGAGCAAGACGGCGCGGGCATGAAGGGCGAGATCAGCAACGAACTAGTCAAAGCCGATCCCGCCGTGTATCCGACCTTCCGCCCCAGCGCCGTCAGCGTCGGCCCGGATGGCGCGTTGTATTTCTGCGATTGGGCCAATGCCATCATCGGCCACATGCAGCACCACCTGCGTGATCCGAATCGCGACCACGGCCATGGCCGCATCTACAAGCTCACCTACGAAGGTCGCGAGCTGCTCAAGCCCGCCAAAATCCACGGCGAGAGCATTGAGAGCCTGCTGGAGAACCTCAAAGCCTGGGAAGACAACGTGCGCATGCGCTCGAAGATCGAACTCGCGAAGCATGATCCCGCCAAAGTCGCCGCTGCGGCCAAAGCGTGGGCAACGAAGCTCGACAAGAGCGACAAGGAATTCGAGCATCACCGCCTGGAGGCCCTGTGGACGCACCAGTGGGTCGATGTCGTCGATGTGGACCTGCTCAAGGCCATTTTAAAATCTCCCGAGCCTCGCGCCCGTGCCGCTGCCACGCGTGTTCTCTGTTACTGGAAAGATCGCGTGCCTGGAGCGCTCGATTTGCTCAAAGTCGCCGTCAACGACGCCGACATGCGCGTGCGCATGCATGCCGTCCGCGCCCTCAGCTTCTACCAACCGACGCCCGATGCCGAGAAGGCTCTCGAAATCGCCTACGACGTGCTGAAGCAGCCCACCGACGACTACATCGACCACGTCTTCAGCGAATGCCGCAAAGGCCTGCAATCCGTGCTGAAGAGCAAAGTGCTGCCCAAAGATCCCGCCGCGCTCGCCGAGTTCATCGCCAAGACCACCGATGCTGACTTGAAGGATCTGCCCGATGTCGAGCCCGTGCTCATCGAAAAACTCACGCGTCCCAAAATCACCGCCGACATCCGCGTGAAGGCACTGGAGGAAATGGTGAAACTCAGCGGCAGCGAACGCCCGCTCGTCATCCACAACATGCTCAAGCTCATCGACGCCCGCGAAGGCGCTGGCAGCACTGCCGAGGAGCTGGCCAAGCTCGTTTACACCGACAATCCAGGCGTTGTCACCCGCTACGCCCTCCAGCTCAAAGCCCTCGCCAAGGATGCCAAAACCGCGCCGGTGAAACGCTCCGCCTTTGCCATGCTCGTCTTCGCCGCCCGCAGTCCCGACGCCATCTGGGCTGAAAACGTCAGCGATGGCGGCCAGCTCAACTACCTCGTCGAGTCCATCGCCCTCATTCCCGCCAACGAGGCAGCGCTGCGCGCCAAATTTCAGCCGCACCTTGTCGCGCTGCTCGCCGATGGCAAAATCAACGGTGGCCGCCTCCGTGCCGTGCTCACCGCTCTGCCCCTCACCGGCGCAGACAATGCCTCTGCGAACTTCAAACTCGTCGCCCAACACCTCATCGACGGCAAAGAGCGCAACATCGCCGCCAAGGCATTGATGAAGTTCCCCAAGACCAGTTGGGACGCCACGCTTGCCAAACCCATCACCGACTCCGTCCTCGCTCACGGCAAGACCGTGAAGCCGCAGGACCGCAGCAAGCCCGAGTACGTTGAAGTCATCGCCGCCGCCAAAGAAATGGCCGCATTGCAAGGCGACGCCGGCAAAGCCATCCTCGCCGAACTGAAAACCATCAGTGTCGATGTCTTCGTCGTCCATACCGTGCATGAGCAGCTCCGCTTCGACACCACGCGCATCGAGGTGCAGGCCGGGAAGAATTTCGAGATCATCTTTGAAAACGACGACGTCATGCCGCACAACCTCGTCATCGTCCCGCCCGGCAAGCACATGGACATCGGCACCGCCGCCATGACCATGACGCCCGACAAGCTCGACAAGCAAGGTCGCGCCTTTCTTCCCACCGCCTTTGAAAAAGAAATCCTCGCCGCCACCAAGCTCCTCGAACCCGGCCAGAAGGAAACGATCAAGATGAGAGCACCTTCGCAGCCCGGTGAATACGAGTTCGTCTGCACCTTCCCCGGCCACGCCGTGCTGATGTGGGGTGTGTTGAGCATTGCCAAATAACCCAGACAAGCTGGCTCCATCGCCGGCCTATTTCGTTTTCAATATAAACGCACACTGCGCCATGGGCCACCCTGCGGAAGACACGACTTTACTCGTCCCGCCTCCCCATGAACAATGGCCCCATGAATGCTGACAGCCACGAATTCGCCACTACCGCTGAATCCTTCACGATCATCGAAATACCGCCTTCCATTCTCATTTTAGAGGCGGCGTTCCTTCTGGTGGCCTTCATGCTGGCAGTGGCCCTGCTGTTTCGTTCTCGTTCGATGGCTCATGGTCTTCTCATCGCTTCGATCGGCTGCATCATGTTGGATCATGTGCCCTATGCGCTGAGCGAGATTCATTGGTTTCAATCCTCGCATGCATACTACATCCTGATGTCTACCCTGCGGGGCTGGGCTGGTCGTTTCAATTGCATGGGCGCGTTTCTACTGATGGCCTATCTCGCCATCCAACTGTTTGCCACTAAGACCGCTCGAACTTTGCCCGCTCCACGTTGCGAATGAATGTGTCCGCCTCGGGCGTGCCGGGCACTTTCATGACGGCAAATAGAGGGCCGTTTGTCCTGCCTTAGACGCCAAGGTTGAAGATCGGCCAATTCAAGTTAGCCTCCGTCCATGAACACGATTTCGGAAGCCGCAACGGTTCGCCCGGCACAACTGCCCCCGAAGAAGACGCCACCGCCTGCGAAGCGCGAGTGGCTGAAGACGGCTGGCTGGGCCAAGGATGACGCCACCTATGCCGAGGCCTTGCGGCTCGGGCAGGACTATCGCCAAAGCATGACGTGGGAGACGGAGAATGCTGGTTCTTGACACCAATCATCTTACCGAGATCGACCTCGACACGCCCAAGGGCCATGAATTGACCCGCAGGCTGGCGGAATCATCGGAGGAGCACTTCCTGCCCATCGTGGTGTGCGAGGAAATCCTGCGCGGTTGGCTGGCGCTGCTTCACAAGGCCCGCAGCGATGATGAACACGTCTATGCCTACTCACGTTTTGGCCGCAGCCTGGCCGAACTGAACCGCTGGACCTTGCTGGAGTGGGATCAGGACACGGCGGCGATTTTTGCCCGGCTGCGCTCGGAAGGCATCCGCATCGCCACTCTCGATCTGCGCATTGCAAGCATCGCGCTGGCCTATGATGCCACGCTGCTCTCGCGCAACCTTCGCGATTTCCGCCTCGTCCCTGGTCTGAAAGTTGAGAACTGGCTCGACTAACAACTGGAGCGGACCCCCATGTTCGACGAACTCGCCATCCTCAACGGTTCACGACTGATGCTGCTGGCAGGCATGAGCTACACGCTGTGGTCGCTGCATGGGATTTTCTGGCGCGGGTGGAGCGTGGGGGAGATGTTTTTTTGGATGTGGTGGGAACTGCTGCTCAGCGGTGTCTCGGCGACGATCCTGGTGCATCGCTGGCTGCGCATGACAAAGCAGCCGGCCAGACCGGGGGATGGTGGGGGCGGCACGGCAGTGGCGGTGCTGCTTGTGCTCTTCTTCGCCACGCTGTTCACACTGGTGGCCCTGGGGGCGGAGGGCGTTTCGATCGTCAAAGGCACGCTGGGCGGCTTCATTGGCGCTCGTGAGCTCAACATGGCGCTCATCGCGTTTTTGTTTCTCCTGGTGCATCTGATGACAGCGCACGGCAGGCGGTTACCAGACATCACCAGGGAGCAACTGATGGCCCCGCTGATGAACCGCCTCTGGCCGGTGCTGGGTCTTTATCTCGTGCTGATCTGCGACCACCACTGGCACGGACGGCACGAACTCGACACCAGCCACGCGCACCAACTGCTCATGGG
>DNXB01000107.1 GCA_003506995.1 Verrucomicrobiales bacterium | reverse complement strand
TCTATTTTATTGCCGGGTTAATAGACCACATGCACGGTGCGCCTGCCCGCCTGCGGGCAGGGGAGGTCCGCGTCGAATTCGACACGCTCACCCCGCAGCACCTGCTCGATGCGTGGCCTGATGAGTTCGAACGCCTCGCGGCCGACCACCTCCAGGATCGGCCTGCCAATGAGCCTCTCCGGTTCAAGCCGCAGCATTTGCGAGTAGGCGCGGTTGGCAAACGTGTAGGTCAGATCACGGCTGCACTGGGTCAGCATCACGGGGGTGTTCTCCATGATCAGCCACAGTTGCGCCTCCTTCGTGCGCAAGGCGGTCTCGGCGAGCTTGCGGTCGGTGATGTCCACGCAACTGCCGATGTAACCTGTGAACTTCTGATCCTCGTCATGAAGAGGAATGCCCTTGTCGAGCAGCCAGCGGCACTCGCCATCATGACGAAGCAGCCGGTAGGTCATCTCGAAGGGCTCCCGCTCATCAAAGGATGTCGTGTAGATCGTGAGACAGCGGTCCAGGTCGTCGGGGTGTACATTTTCAACCCAGCCGTTGCCGAGTTCCTGTTCCAGCGTCCGGCCCACGAACTCCAGCCAGGGCTTGTTGAACCAGGTACGGAATTTTTTTGTGTCGCTCACCCAGACCAGCACCGGGACGCTGTCCATGATCGCGCTGAAATAATGCGGACTCGCCACCGGCGCCGTGTTCGGCACGAGCAGTCTCGTCTGCTCGTGTCGTTGTGGGGCAGGTGAGTCCGCATGTTTCCCGTTGAGCGTGGATTTCAAACCACCCGTTCGTTGGTTCGGCGGCTTTTTGTTTGCCCCTGCTGTTCGTGAGCGGCTCAGGCCCGCATGCCTTTTTTCGGCTTCGGGGCCTGCCAGCCTTGCTTGCCTGGAGGATTCACGCGGCATGGGGTGGATGCTACTGATTCAGGAATCCTGCTGCAATCTCAATCGCATGACTCATTCACGCGGTCGTGGGGCGGCTGGCATGAGGCAGCAGGAGATCCAGATGCTGCCGCAGGCGCTCGGTCTCCGCGTTGTCATGCAGGGACATCATCCATCGTCTTTCCCACCAAAACCACCGGCAGAGAATCTCCAAATGGGCGCAAGGCCCGTCATGAGTGTCCAACATCACGCCACGGCTGAGCGACCAGCGCAGAACCTGGTCTGGCTTGAGAATACCGAGCCCGGAGAGGCGGATCATGCCGTTTTGAAAGCTGATGTGACGCGGCGCGGCAAGGGCGGCAAACAACCCCAGGTGCCCCATCCAGGCAATAAACCAGCCTGATCCGACGCCGCAGATCCAGCGTTCAGGTGAGATGTGCTCCCCGGCCGCCGCCCTCCATCCCAGCATGATGACAATGATGACCGTCACCAGTGCCGCCGCCATGTTGATTTTCCCATGCAATGCATGCGTCATCCGTTTGTATCTCACCCAGTTGTGGTGTTTTGGCTGCACGAATTGAACCGCGGCACATGGCTGGCTTTGGGAGGCGCTGGTCCGGCATGGCCGCTCGTGCCTCCCACACAATTCGCGCCGCACTTGATCACGCGCCACCAGTCCCAGGTGGGTCGCATAAGACAGCGTCATGCCTGCGAAAAGGCGCCTCGCCCTGTGGTGTCCGTTCATGAGCGGCTCCTGTCATGGTCAAAACACCAGAGTCTATTCGTTGATGCCGCCATGATACCAGCTCACATGCGCCAGCCGAATTCCTGAAGTTTTCTTCAGCGCTTGCTTGGCAGCATGTTCGTTGGACATCCTGGCCGCCTGGTCCGTGTCCTGCCGGGCGGAGATTTGGTTCGTGGATTCAGCCCTGTCGGCAGAGCCCGGTTCAGGCGATCTCAGATCTTCGAGAGTGTGGAGTGTGGCGGTGGCGTTCATGACCAACGGTTCGTTTAGAGGTTGAGTTCACAATGATGATGCGCAAATCCGGAGATCGTTTCTGTCTGCTTCTCCCAAAATTCCTCCAGGCCTTCGGATTCCGTGGCAACAGATGGGGACTCATGGCCCGAATAAGCTTCCAGAAGTTTCTTTTCGGCCTTCAGCCAGTGCTCCGGGCGCAGATGCGGGCCGCCCTCCATCTTCCAATGCTTGAAGGCAAGGAGCGAGATTTCCGCGTCAGTCGGATACGAACCTTGTCTGAGCGATTCCCATGACGTGCCGGATATTGAAGCATCTGGAGCGATCATGTGTTTCAAGGGGGTTAGATTGGAAATGAAATGTCAGAGTCCGTTTTGAATTGGAGCAGTTTGGATGGTTTTATTTCCCCCACAATCAGCTCTTCCCCTGCTCGACGCATCGGGGAAACCCTGAACGAGGTGTCTGGCCTGCCGAGGCGCGAGAGCGCCCGGCTCTTGCGGTCGGTCGACGCTCTCTTTGCATGAAATGCTTGGCGAATCCCATTCCCTTTCTACCCTCCGCGCCCCGCATGTCCGTCAAGCTCCGCCTCAACACCGCCACCGTCACCAACGTCGTCCTCGCCAAGGTCGGCAATCCTCAGCGCGAAGAGCCGCTGCAAACCTCCCGCGAAGTTTTCAAGGTCGCCGAAGAGGATCAGGAAAACCTCACCGCGCTGTTCATCAAGCCTTTCAAAGCCTGCATCGCCCATCGCTTCACGCATCACACCTCGCTCGCCCAGCATGAGGTGAACAACTGCGCCAAGGCCATCTTTGCCGACGAGGACAACCTCCTCGCCAAAGGCGTCGAGATCGCCCAGCGCCTCTACGCCAAGTCGAATCACCCCAACATCAAAGCTGGCGACCTCTGCATCGCCATGCTCAAGGAAGTCCACATTGAGGGCGAGCTCGTCAACGGCCTCTGCATTTTGAAAAGCGACAGCGTGGTGCCCTTCCTCACCATCACCCCGCGCAACGGCGATCTCCAGCTCAGCACCGAGCACGGCATCAATCCCGACAAAATCGACAAAGGCTGCCTCATCCTCGATCACTGGGCCGAAAAAGGCTACTACGTCCTCACCTTCGACCGCAGCGGCAGCGACTCCCGATTCTGGGTGCGCGAATTCCTCGGCGTCGAGGCCGTGCCAGACGCCGCCTTCCTCACCAACGCCTACGCAAAGATGGCCGTCTCCTTCCTCGAAGAGCAAAAGTCCGCCGATGACGACACACCGCCGTGGGAAACTGCGAACGCCGCCAAAGACGCGCTCGATTACTTCGAAGACCGCGAAAAATTCGAGCTGCAGGAGTTCGAGCGTGATGTGCTCAAAGATCCCGACACCATCGCCCAATTCGGCGAGCATCGCGCCCGCATCGAGGAAGAGCAGGGCCAGTCCTTGGAAACCAGCTTCGACATTTCCAAGAAAGACCTCAGCAAGGCCAAAAAACGCATCGCCGCCGTCCTCCGCCTCGACACCGGCGTTGAAATCCACATCAAGCCCGGCAGCAGCGACGCCGATCCCCAGATCGAACGCGGCTACGACGACAAGAAGGGCATGAAGTTCGTGAAGGTGTATTACAACAAGGACATTTCAGCCGGGTGAGGGTGACGAGCACTTCACTTCAATTGAACCTTGTCGCGAGCGCACGCTCACGTTAGACTCGTGTCATGGCCGTCGCAGTCCCCACTCAAAAGACAACGCCCACACGCCTGCTTCAAGAGCTGGACCAGTGGTCATTGAGAGACCTGAACAAGCTCGTGCCCGGCATCCTCTCGCTTCGTGCGCGCAAGCTCCCGAGTGTCGTCTCGCGATCTGAAGCCAGCCTGCTCAAGCGGATCACGGCCGGACCGCCAGCACGGGTGATGCGTGAGCATGACCGCCTGCTCACAAGGCGCGCTGCACAGCCATTGAGCCAGGCCGAGGAGACACGGCTTGAGCAGATCATTGACGAAATCGACCGGCATCATCTGCTGCATCTGCAATGGCTGGGCGAGCTGGCGGCACTCCGCCGGGCCACCGTGCCGGAAGTCGTGCGGCAACTGGGCCTCAAGCGGTCACTTTAACTGACACCACGGCATGTCACTACGACGAGCTGTCGCTGAACGTGCCCATGGTAGGTGCGAGTACTGTCAGTGTCCGGAGGCGTTTTCGAGCACGACGTATTGCCTGGAGCACATCGAGCCGCTTGCATTGGGAGGTCTGACCAGCATCGAGAACCTCGCTTTTGCCTGCCAAGGCTGCAACGGTTTCAAGGGCGACAAGACTGCCGTCTGGGATGCCGTGACACGCCGGGCCGTGCGCTTGTTTCATCCACGCCGCGACCGCTGGTCCCGGCATTTTGCCTGGAGTGAGCAGGGCCTGGAAATGGTGCCCAAAACCCTCATCGCCCGCGCCACGATCATTACGCTCAAACTCAACCGCCCCGCTCTGCGCAACCTGCGTGGCGTTTTGATGCAAAGCATGATTCACCCGCCGGCTTGAATAGCCACCAGACCAGGCACGCCATCTCATGTATCACTCGACACAAATCCTGCTGCTGCTGCCCTTCAGCGCGTGCTGTGGCTTCGGCCAGCTTCCCAACGCCGAGATTTCAAGGTGCTCGGTCGTCGATCAACCCGCACTGGTGAGCAAGCTCACCATCGAGCCATGAAGCCGCTTCCCAACAACGATCCCTTCGCCAGCCTCAACCTATCGAACCTCCCGCCTGGCCCGCCCGAGAAAGGTGATCCCGGTTCTCCGCAGCGCCTGTGGAAAATGGGCCGTGTGGTGCTTCAACGTGAAACCGCGCATCGCGGTGGCAAGACGGTCATCGTCATCAAGGACTTCGCCACGCATCTGCCGGTGTCCGTCATCGAGACCATCGCCAAACGCGTACGCTCAGCTTGTGGTTGCGGCGGCACGGTGCGGGACAAGCGCATCGAGATCCAAGGCGATCAGGCCGCCAAAATCCGCGCCGTGCTCGAAGCCGAGGGCTTCGAGGTCAAAGGCGTGAAGTGAATGGCGGTATTGCGGCCTTGCGCTGCGGCTCGAATGACCGTTGCATGCGCGGCATGTTTCCATACATCGCACTCGCTGAAGACAAACCGTGGCAGCCGGGGCCTTATGAAGGCGTTGAGCTGAAGATCCTGCACAAAAACGAGGTGACTGGAGGCGTGGTCGTGCTGCGAAAATTTCACGCCGGCAAGACGATTCCAGCGCAGACCCACCCTGCCGCCAACGAATGGGCCTGGATTCTCTCCGGCGAATGGGAGGAAAGCGAGCGCACCCACACGCCGGGCACCTTGTTCTTCGCCCCGAAAGGCGTGCAACATGGTCCGCATGTGGCAAGGACTGAAGTGGTGAGCCTGACGATGTTTGACGGGCCGTTGACGGTCGCTTGAACGGCATCAGGGCGAGCCGCTTGCATCCACACATGCTCCCGGGCCTCGCTTGGCAGGCCATGGCCGGTCAAGCACCAGCGCGCGCAGCGGACTGCGCGGACCACTTGGCTTCGCATCTTCGATGCCTAGAGCAGTCCTGAAAACCAGTTGCCAGTCCCCATGCGGCTGCTAACGCTCAAATCATCCAACTATGATCGTCGCCCCCAAAATCCGTGGATTCATCTGCACCACCGCGCATCCCACCGGTTGTGCCAAACACATCGCCGACCAGATCGCCGTCGTCAAAGGACGCGGCCCCATCGCCAACGGGCCGAAGAAGGTGCTCGTGATCGGCTCTTCCACCGGCTACGGCCTTTCCTCGCGCATCGCGGCGGCGTTTGGCGCGGGCGCGGCCACCATCGGTGTGTTCTTTGAAAAACCCGCCGAGGCCGACCGCTGTGGCACCACGGGCTGGTACAACTCCGCCGCCTTTGAAAACGAGGCCAAGGCCGCCGGTTTGTATGCGCGTTCGTTCAATGGCGACGCCTTTTCCGACGCGATGAAGGCGGAAGTCATTGAGGCGATCAAAGCAGACCTCGGTCAGGTCGATTGCATCG
>DNXB01000597.1 GCA_003506995.1 Verrucomicrobiales bacterium | reverse complement strand
GTGATGGGCGACCGCACCGGCTTCGCTTGGAAGGAGCCGGAGAAGTGGAACAAGATCGACGAACTCGTCGCCCAGAAGTGGCAGCGCATGAAGATCGAACCCAGCGGCGTGTGCAGCGACGAGGACTTCTTCCGCCGCATCCATCTCGATCTCACCGGCCTGCCGCCGAAGCCCGAGGAAGTGATCGCCTTCATCAATGACAAACGCGATTTGCGCACGAAGCGCAGCGAGGTCGTCGATAAGCTCATCGGCAATCCGGATTTCGTCGAGCATTGGGCCAACAAATGGGCCGACATGCTCCAGGTGAACTCCAAATTCCTCGGCACCGAGGGCGCGACGGGCCTGCGCGCATGGATCAAGCAGCAGGTCGCCGACAACACGCCGTATGACCGCTTTGCGTATCGCATCGTCACCGCCACCGGCTCGAACAAGGACAATCCGCCCGCCGCTTATTACAAGACCGTGCGCACGCCGGAGGAGCTCGTCGAAAACACCACGCATCTGTTCCTGGCGACGCGTTTCAACTGCAACAAGTNNATTCGCTTCAACTGCAACAAGTGCCACGACCATCCCTTCGAGAAATGGACGATGGACCAATATTATGAAACCGCGTCCTACTTCGCCCAGATCGACCTCAAAGGCGATCCACAGGCCAAAGGCGCGACCATCGGCGGCACCGCCGTCGAAGGCGCGAAGCCGCTGTATGAAATCGTCGGCGACAAAAAAGACGGCGACGTGATGCACTTGCGCACCAACCAGCCCGTCGCGCCGAAAGTGCCCTTTGATGCCGAGCTCGTCAGCAAGACTGCCACCACGCGCCGCGACCAGTTTGCCACCTGGATGACCAGCGCGGAGAACGACTACTTCGCCATGAGCTACGCCAACCGCATCTGGGGCTATCTCACCGGCACCGGCGTGATCGAGCCGCTGGATGACATCCGCGCCGGGAACCCACCCAGTAATCCCGAGCTTCTGCAATACCTGACGAACGAGTTCATCCAGAGCGGCTTCAACGTGCGCCATCTGATGAAGCTCATCGCCAACAGCCGCACCTACAACCTCGCTTTGAGCACCAACAAATGGAACGAGGACGACAAAACGAACTACAGCCACGCCAAAGCCCGCCGTCTGCCTGCTGAAGTGCTCTTTGACAGCGTCTTTGCCGTCACCGGCAGCATGCCAAACATCCCCGGCGTGCCGAAAGGGACCCGTGCCGCCGCTTTGGCCGACGCGCAGATCAAATTGCAAGACGGCTTCCTCACCAACTTCGGCCGTCCCGCGCGTGAATCCGTCTGCGAATGCGAGCGCAGTAACGAAGTCAATCTCGGCCCCGTCATGGCTTTGATGAGCGGTCCCACCGTCGGCGATGCCATCAGCGATCCGAACAACGCCATCGCCAAGCTCACCGCCGAGATCCAAGACGACCGCCAGCTCGTCGATTCCATCTTTGTCCGCATCATCAACCGCCACGCCACGCCCAAGGAAATCGATGCCGCCCTCGACAGCATGGCCGGACTCGATGAGGAGAACAAAGCCCTCGCCGCCGTCGCCCAGGCCAAGGAAGCCGAGCAGAAGCCCCTCATCACCAAAGCCGAGCAGGAGCGCCTGCTCGCCATCGACACTGCGAAGAAGGAACTCGAAGCCTACAAAGTCAAAATGGCTCCCGAAGTGAAGAAACAGGAGGAAGCCCGTCTCGCCGCCATCAAGAAGGCCGAAGGCACCGTGAAGGCCGCTTTTGACACCGCGCCCGCGAAACAGCCGAATTGGGAGAACTACCTCGATCTCACCACCGAATGGCACCTGCTTGAGGTCAAGGTCGCCCGTGCCGGTGGTGTCGAAAAACTCGAAGTGCTTCCCGATGGCTCGTTGTTCGCCACCGCGCTGCCTGAAGGCAAGCAAACCAGCGGCAACTACTCGCTCGCCGGCACATCGAGCCTCGCGGGCATCACCGCCATCAAGCTCGAAATGCTCCCGGACGACCGCCTTCCCAACAACGGCCCCGGTCTTGCCCCCGATGGCAATTTCGTCCTCGGCGAATTCGTCGTCACCACCGACGCCGCTGATGCCAAACGCAAACGCGGCGCTGGCGTCGCCCAAACGCTCAAGAGCCCGAAAGCCGACTTCGAGCAGAAAGACTTCCCCGTCACCGAGGCGCTGAAAAAAGGCAATCGCGACCGCGGCTGGGCCGTCAGCCCCGAAGGCGGCTTCCGCCACGAGGCCACATTCCAGTTTGAGAAGCCCGTCACCAACGAAGGTGGCACCAGCTTCACCATCCAGATGACCTCCGCCTTCCAGAACGGCAAATACAACCCCGGCCGCTTCCGCCTGTGGGTCACGAACAACCCCACCGTCCGCTTCGGCGTCCCCGCCGATGTCGCCGCCGCGCTCAAAGCCGCCAAACGCACCCCCGCGCAAACCGCCACCCTCACTGCCCACTTCCTCAACCAGTTCCGCGACTACCAAGCCCAGAAAAAGCTCCTCGCCACGGCCAAAAAGCCGCTTCCGGTCGATCCGCAGCTCATCGCCCTCGAAACCAAGCACACCCAATCCCAAAACCCCATCGTCCTCGACCCCAAGCTGATTCAACTCCGCCGCGACAGCGACCTGAGCGCCAAACAGCTCACCAACAAACGCCTCACCGCCGCGCAGGATTTGGCGTGGGCCTTGATCAACTCACCGGCGTTCTTGTTTAATCACTAAAAAATCCAAATCGACTATCGCTTTGGTGGTTCCGGCTAGGAAAGTGTGGTCCCTTTGTGATTTCTGCTCTGGTTTTTCCAATTTGCCTCCCCAAGATGAATCCCTTAGTGTTTGCCAATGCCA
The DNA here is from genome assembly GCA_003506995.1 of Verrucomicrobiales bacterium. Lineage (GTDB taxonomy): Bacteria > Verrucomicrobiota > Verrucomicrobiia > Verrucomicrobiales > Verrucomicrobiaceae > Prosthecobacter. The sequence goes on along the minus strand of DNXB01000597.1, from coordinate 6,397 downwards.
AGCGTCCCAACAGCAAAACTGGTCAAGGTGGAGGTTTCCAAAAATCCTCCACAGCAGCATGTCTTTGCAGACAGCTATGACTTGGAGCACATGGAAGGCTACACATTGGTCTATTTCGGCATGAATAGACAAGCGGTAGCAGCGGTGAGCATTTCCGAGCAAGCATTGGCTGACCTAGGGGGTAACCTCCGGGCATTTTTCGAACGGATTGGAATTAGAGCCGAAAGCGGAGAGTTTGCTCTCCGAAGATCCATATCGAACGCGGTGGTGGTTCCTACTGACGTGATCAATGTCAGCCAGCGAGGAACGGAAGCCGAGATGATCTTTTCTGCGTTTTCGCTACATGATCTGGCGACTGCCAACCGTAGCCATACCAAATCTGTGAAAGACAACGAGACAATAATTAAAGCCACCCAAATTCTCCTGATTCGGTGTCCTCTTTCCATGCTTCAAAACCTGTTTTTGAAACTCCTTGACCGGTCATCGACGTGAGCGCCTTCTCTTACATCGTCAAAAACAAAGGAATCCGCACGGCGCTGCCGTTTGCAGCCATCACCCTTGCTCCAGACGCACAGGGGGCAGACGGCTCGAACTTCACCGTGGATGCAGAGGTGCATGTATGCGAAACCCCCAAGACAGTCCCGTTTGCGGTACAGGAAGCCTCCTCTACTGAGCAAACGCTGCGCCTCGCGATGCAGATTGATAAGTGGACAGACCAACTGGAGCATTCATTCGTCAAGCTGGCAAAAAAAGAAGCTGTCGGACAGGCATCGGTTGAAGAATCCAAAGAACTGGAACACTTGGAATCCGTGCGAAATCGTCTCAAAGCACCCCTGAAATTTGAAGAACTCGTTTGGCAGGCGAAGCATGAAGAAGCGATCCAAAACCTCCTCAAAGCAATGCACGGCTATCTCACAGTCTGCGCAGGCCCCGCATGGCAGGGTGCAACGAGGAATCGTTAACCGCACGTTTACCCCTTCGACGGTGCGGAAGGCCCTTCCGTACCTGCTGCGAGACTTTGATCACCGGTGTGCTTACTCGATGATTCACCACCATCACGAATCCGCCGGACTGGAGGTTGAGCACTTTGACCCACGAACCAAGAAACACCCAATTCAAAAGTACTCGAACCTGATGTCTGCAGCCAGGAGGTGTAACTCGCGCAAAGGCAATTATTGGCCCAGCCCAGAAGAACGAAATCAAGGGATCAAATTTATTGATCCTACGCTGGAGCATGATTATGGCGTTCAAATATTTGAAGATCCACTGACTCATAAACTCGTGGGCACGACTCCAGCAGGAAAGTTCCAGATCAGGATGCTTGGCCTGAACGACGATTTTTTTATTCGGCACAGGCGTGATCGGGCACGCATGCGAGCTATGATTGCAATGCCCTTTATACTGCATGGAGCGCTACCTGTTGAGCAGGTAAAGCAACGAATTGAGGAGATGATCCCGCCAATTCCACCGCCGCCGAAGCAGTTCGGATGAAAAGTAAAAAACAGCCTCAAACACGCCCGATGTCGGCTACGGCAGCGAAGGCCATTCGCTTGAAGCCTTCCACCACCGATTACGCGACCTTTGCGGCCACGACGGACCGAGCGCTGGGAGTGACCGCGCCGCTCGTGCCGCGAACGAAGCCGAACAAGCGCGTGCTCTGGCTCGCTAACTCGAAATCCTGAAGGTGGTCGATTCAGGACTTCCTGAAACTGTATTGAACCATGCACACAGCAAGCTCCCCACCCACCGACACCGTCGTCCTCATCCACGGCCTCGGGCGCACGCCGCGCAGCATGTGGGCCGTGGGCGCTTGGCTGAGGTTTTGTGGGTATCGCGTGCGGTTCATCGGCTATCCGTCGCGCAGTGTGTCGATTGCGGAGGCGGTGGAGCGGCACATTGAGCCGAGACTGGCGGCACTGGAGCTGGAGGCGGGTTCGCGGGTGCATTTTGTGACGCATTCACTTGGCGGCATCGTGTTTCGGGCCTGGGCGGCGCGGCGTGATCCGGCGTTCCCGCTTGGGCGGGCTGTTTTGCTGGTGCCGCCGAACCAGGGCAGCGAGATCATTGACATGGTGAGGCCGCTGGGCTGGCCGCGCTGGGTGCTGGGGCCGGTGGTGGACGAGCTGGGCACGGAACCGCACCACACGCCAAAGTCGCTCGGCCCGCTGCCGCCTGAAACAGGCGTGCTGATGGGAAACAAGGGCACGCTGCGCTTGTTCGGCCATGTGCTGGGCGAGGAGCATGACGGTCTCGTCTCCACGCAGGGCGGACAGGTGGAAGGGCAGGCGGATTTCACCGTGCTGCCGGTGAATCATCTCACGGTGCTGTTCAGACCGGTCGTGATGCGCACGGTGCGGCGCTTTCTGCGCACGGGCCGCTTTGCGGATTAAAATCAGGCCGCCGGGGCCGGAGCGCCGCCGAAGAAGTGCGTCAGCGCCTCCATCATGCCCTCGCTGGCGGGACGGGTCGCGACGAAGCCGCCGTAGGAATGCACGATCTGCTTGATCGGATCGAGCGCGTTGACCGGGCAGGCGATCATGCGGGCGTGGCGCGGGTCGAGCATGCTGAGGTCGTTGTAGTTGTCCCCGGCGGCGAAACAGGCGGAGGCGTCGAGGCCGAGGAGCCGCGCCAGCTCGCTCAGCGCGGTGCCTTTGCTGTAGCCACTGTGGGAGAAGCGCAGGTAGATGCCGTTGCGATGGTAGCCGATGTCCGGGAACTCCCGCGCGTGCGAGTCGATGTAGGCGCAGATGCCGTCGAGCTCGGCATCGCTGGTGCCGACGATGCCCATCTCGCCCTCGCCGCCGGTGATGAAGGAGGCGTGGGTCTGCGTCTCGACCATCTGCTTGATGGCTTGAAACGAGGGCTGGTGGTCTTTGACGAAGCGCTCCTGCGCACGACGCGCCAGGCGGTTCCAGGAGCCGTAATCCTTCCAGCGGCTGAAGAAGCCCGGCTTATAGATGTCGCACTCCTCGGCGATGATGAAATCCGGCTCCAAAAAGATGCCGTATTGCGCGAGTCCTTGCAGCGTCTGGCTCAAACTGCGCCCGGTGTTGATGACCCACGCGGCTCCCTGGCCACGCAGCACCTGAATCATCTGCCCGAAGCCGGGATGATACACAGGATCGCTCTCTGGATGCACGAGCGTGCCGTCGAAGTCGAAGCAGAGGATGAAACGGTGTTTGGGGGCGGCCATGAATCGGGGGAGGCGCATTCATGCCGTGAAAGAAGCGGGCTGCAAGACCGCGATCACACGCCAGATGGCCAGAACACAGAGCGACCACAGAATCGTCTCATAAATCACAAACACCGGCAGCCGCATCTGCCGCCGCCGGGCGCGATGCACCAGGGACTCGCTGGCCCAGAGCAGGCTGAGCACCAACGGCGGATACAGCGCGAGGTGGCGGCTGCCCCAGCTCAAAACCGGCATGTCCCAGCCGAAATCGAGCGTGCAGACCGCGAAGGCGAGCAGGGTGAACAACACAAGCGGCGCGGTCTCAGGATGCAATGCCTGCCCGGCATGCGCGGCACGCGGGGCCACGAACCAGACAATGAGCATGAGCAGGATCAGCACCGCCGAAAGCGCGGCCACGAAGACACCGCGCTCATGCGGCAGCGAATCAAAGCTCCAGGGCCATTGCAGCACGGACTGGATCATTTGCCGGATGCCCAGGCTCAGGCGCTCGCTCACCGCGACGGCAGCGTGGAATTCGAGGTAGTTTGCATAGCTGGGCAGCTCGCCCGCCGACAAGGCCTGAAGGGACTCGCGGGTCTGATGCTCCGCCGTCCACTGGCGCATGGCGTTTTCATCGTCAAACCAGCGCCAGAAGAATGGCGCGGCATCACCCAGCTTTTCCTTCGAATGCGCGAGCATCGGCCCCACGGTGATCAAGTGGCAGGCGACGAGCAAAATCATGCCCAGCCAGTGATTCCGCCAGACCCAGAGCGTGGTGCCGCATTCCTGGAACCAGCTCGCCACGATCAGGCCCCACAGCCAGCGCAGCGTGCTCACAAAGATGAAGACGAGCACCAGCGTCGTTGCCGTGGGGAGCGTGAGATTGGCCAGCGCGGAGAAAAAGCCGATCATGCCGTAAAGCCAGAGCGAATTGCGCTTCAGCGCCGCGATGCAGCACACCCAGGTGAGCAAGAACAGGAGTTGAAACAGCACATCCGGCGAAAACACCGCAGCCGAGGGCAGCAGCACGCCAAAACCGATCGTCAAAATCGTCAGCAGGGCCGCCGGCACCGAAAAGGCGCGTGCCGCCGCCAGGCCGAGCATGAGCAGGAATCCCAGGCTCAGGCCAAAGAGCCAGCGTTTTCCAGAGCGCAGCACGAGGTGATCCTCGGCGCTCAAGGACGCGGTGGCTGGCGCATGATCGGCGGCGACACTCCACGCGGCGAGCCAGGGCCACATCGGCCGCACGACGCCGTCCGTGCGATGCGGCAGCCAGTCGTTCAGCGGTTTGGAGACTCCCTTGGAAAAGTCCGGCGTGAGATCACGCCGCGCCTCGATGGCGGCGTTCAGATACATGCGTTCCTGCTCGTGAATGCCGGCGCCGGCCTCGCTTTGCCACTGAAACGCCTGCACATAGCACCAGGCGAAGAAAACCAGACACGCCAGCATCACCGCCCAACGGCCACCGCTCAGCCAGAGCCTTGTGAGATGCAAAAACACGGATTTGACCGGCATGCGTGCTGCGAGGTTGAAGTGAGGGGTTACTTCTTCGGCCGCACCTTGATCTCCACGCGGCGGTTCAGGCCCTGCTGCTCCACCGTGCCGGCGACGCTGACGATCGGCTTCGATTTGCCCATGCCCATGGCCTGGATGCGGTCGCTGCCGAGTCCGAGCGATTCCCGCAGCCATGAAACCACCGCGTTCGCGCGGCGGATGCTGAGCTCGAAATTGAAATCCTCGCCGCCGAAGCTGTCGGTGTGGCCTTCGATGATGAAGAGCGAGTCCGGGTTCTTTTGAATGAGGAAGCCCAGCTTCATGAGGCTGAGGCGGGCCGCTTCGGCCAGTTGATCACTGCCATAGTCGAAGAGAAGGTCGGTCGGCATCAGGATCGGCGCGGTGCTGCCACCCATCTTGCCGCCGCCACCGAGGAGGTCGTCGAGATTGCTGAAACCCTTCACGCGCGCACCGGCGGCGGTCGCGGTGCCCTGGCTTTTCACCGCGTCGAGCAGGCCGCTGTCCATCTTGCCGCCTTCGCCGGGATCGAGCGCACCAGCATCGAGCAGCATTTGTTTTTCCGACACCGGCTTCGAGAGCACGTCACGCCGCACGCTGGCCATCTCGGCGGCGATGTCGGGCGCGGCCATCATTTGGGGCGCGAGGAGCATCGCCATGTCGGTGGCCTTGGGAGCGCCGGGGGCGCCGTCGCCGGGGTCGTTGGCGCGGATGAAGTTCGTGATCTCCTTCACGTTCGGCGTCAGGTCGATCTCCTGGTTCGCGGGCAGCTCCTGCATCTTGTCAAAGTTGTCCAGATTCGGCTCAAAGGCCTTCATCTCAGGCACGTTGCCCGGAGCGATGATCTCAGGGATCTGCTGGATGGCCTGCTGCTCCTTGAGCGCCTGCTCACTGATGCGGATGCGCTCCGGCACCTCGCGCAGCTTGACCGGCTGCATGGCGGAAACGCCCAGGAAATCGAACCCCACCACGAGCAGCATGTGAAACACCACGGACAGGATCAGGGCAAACATCACCCACCATTTCAGGCTCCAATCGTCGCGGGAACGAAAAGAGGACTGTGGAGTGGTCCACTCGGGGGGATGGGTAACGGCGGCCATGACAAAATGAATGCTACCACGGAGGCAAAGCTTTGCACGCGTCACTTTATAGCCATGTCGCGTTCACTTTAGCCGTGACATCGGGCCTTCTGCCTTCGTATCATGCCGCGCACTCGAACCCAAACCACCACCATGAACCGCCGCACCTTCCTCACCACCAGCACCGCCACCCTCGCCGGCTCCCTCATCGTCCCGGCCAGCAGCCACGCCCTCGACCTCACCCAGAGTCCCCTGCCCTATGCCCCCGAAGCCTTGGAGCCGCACATCGACGCCATGACGATGAACATCCACTTCGGCAAGCACCACGCCGCTTACATCAAAAACCTCGGCGACGCCCTCAAGGCCGCCAGCGTGGACAAAACCGACCCTGTCGCCCTCATTTCCGACCTCAAATCCGTCCCCGAAGCCCAGCGCATGCTCGTCCGCAACAACGGCGGCGGTCATGTGAACCACACCTGGTTCTGGAAATGGATGGCCCCCGCTGGCAGCGGCCCGACCGGCCCCGAAGGCAAGCTCGGCGAGGCGATCCAAAGCACCTTCACCAGCATCGACGACTTCAAAAAAGTCTTTGGCGAGGCCGGCACGAAGCGTTTCGGCTCCGGCTGGGCCTGGC
>DNXB01000365.1 GCA_003506995.1 Verrucomicrobiales bacterium | reverse complement strand
TTGGCCGGTCTTACGCGGCTGGCTTGGGGTGGTGTGATGTCGGTTCCGCGATGGAACTTTCTTCAAGTTACACGCCCCGGCATCTCATGCCTGTTTGTCTTTAACGAAGTAAAGTTAAATGGGGCGCGAACTGGCTGCTCAGCCGACTGAGCACTTGGAGGAGATTGAAGACGGAACCGAGGCATCCCGCGCTGTCGCCAAGCATCGCAGGCACGATGCGGGCTTGGTTGCCGCCGGGCCTCCACTCAAAATCATCGAGGAAGGTGGCGAGTGGATCGAACAAGCGGTCAGCAGCACCGGTGGCGATGCCGCCGCCGAGGATGATGAGTTCGGGGTCGAGGACGTTGATCAAGGAGGCGATGGCGGCGGCGAGATGGCGGACGGAGGTGAGCCAGACCTTCTTCGCGTGCTCGTCACCAGCGGCGTAGGCGTCGAGTAGCGCGTGGGTGGTGGCGTAGCGGCCTTCGCCGCGTTGGGCGATGGTTTGATTGCCGATGGCGTCTTCGAGGCTGCCGGGCGTGTTGAAGTCGTCGCGTGGGGCGTTGGAGTCGATGCTGATGTGGCCGAGATGACCGGCGCGGCCGATCTTGCCACTGAGGAGGCGTCCGCCGCTGTAGATCGCGCCGCCGACACCAGTGCCGAGGGTGAGCATGAAGACATCGCGACAGTTTTTCGCGGCTCCGGCCCAGACTTCGCCGAGAAGGGCGGCGTGGGCGTCATTGAGCACGCGGCAGTCGCGTTCGAGGAAGGCGGACCAGTCGAATTTTTCGAGGCCGTGCATGCGTCCGGGCATCCAGTCGATGCATTGGCCGTTCGGATTCGCCAAACCGGGCGCGGAGAGACCGACGGCGAGTTTTTGGCCTGCTTGCGCTTCGAACTCGTGGACGATCTCGCGCACGGTGAGGGCGAAGCGCGGTGTGTTGCCCTCGAACTCGCCATCACGGCTTGGTTTGGACAACGTTGCGAGGGTTTTCGCGGACTGTGTGTCCACGAGCGCGGCTTTGATGTTCGTGCCGCCGAGATCAATTCCGATAGCGAGGTTCATGGTTGGGTTGGCCGAAAGAGAGGAAAGAATGGAAAAAGATCAGAAGACTTGGGATTCCGTGAATCTCAGCCTCTTTGCCACTTTGCTTCTCTGCGGCAAAGCAAACGTCCTGGAGGTTCGATTTAGCCGCAGAGGGGCAGAGCGGCGGAGAAGCAGAGTTTTCCGAGACATGTTTTTTTGATCTCTTTCCTCTTTTTCGGCTATCCATTCTGGCCTTCGGAAACCGTCCAGCCGCCATCGACGGCGAGGACCTGGCCGGTGATGAATTGGGAATCGGGGGAGAGGAGCAGGAGGGCGGCGGCATCGCAGTCTTCGGGATGGCCGATGCGGCCGCCGTCGAGGGGTTGCTTGGTTTTGATGAAGTGCATGATGTCGTCGTTGGTGGCGGCGCGTTGGGACATGGGCGTCTCGACGAGGGCGGGGGCGATGACGTTCACGCGGATGTTTTGCGGGGCGTAGTAGGCGGCGATGGATTTGCTGAAGCCGATGATGCCGGCTTTCGCGGCGGCGTAGGCGTGGGAGGCGAAGAATTTGGGCGAGGGCGAGTAGCCGAGCACGCTGGCCATGTTGAGGATGACGCCACCGGTGCCTTGCCTGATGAACTGGCGCACGGCAGCGCGGTTCGAGTAGATGACGGAGTTCAGATTGAGATCGAGCGTGGAGCGCAGGCCGTCGTCGGTCATTTCGTGGAGCGGGCCGTCACCCTTTGAGCGTCCGCTGCCGCCGGCGACGTGGTAGAGGGCGTCGAGTCGATCAAACATCGCCACGGCACGCTCGGCGGCCTCGGGCGTGGCGGCATCGGCGGCGAAGCCACGGGCCTGCGGGCCGAGTTCGGCGAGCGCGGCATCCACATTCGCCTGCGTGCGGCTGGTGACGACCACGTTGGCTCCAGCGGCGACGAGTTTTTTTGCGGCGGAAAGGCCAAGGCCGGTGGTGCCGCCCATGATGACGATGTTTTGGCCGGAAAGGGAATGCATGGGCGGAATGTCGAATGACGATTGAAGAATGTCGAATAAGGAACGTTGATGCTGGCCTCATGAACACACGTCGCGATTTTGTCCGCAACCTCTCTGCTTTGGCTTTTACGGCTCCGCTGATGGCGGAAACGCCGAAAGTGAAGAACAAGGTCTGCTTTTTCACGAAACACCTCATCGGCCTGGGCTATGACGACATCGCGGGGCTGGCCGCTGAGATGGGCGTGGATGGCATCGAGGCGCCGATTCGGCCGAAGGCAGGGCACATCACACCGGAGCAGGTGGTGGATGAGCTGCCGAAATTTGTCGAGGCGCTCAAAAAGCAGAACCTCGAAATGATGATCATGACCTCCGGCATCAACGAGGTGAGCACGGAGCAGCGCACGGAGGAGGTGCTGCGCACGGCAGCGAAACTGGGCGTGAAGCGCTTCCGCATGAACTACTTCAAGTACGACCTCAAGCTGCCGATCTGGGAGCAACTCCAGGCCATTCGGCCAAAGATCAAAGACCTCGTGGCCCTCTGCAAAGAAATCGGTATCCAGCCGATGTTTCAGAATCACAGCGGGCAGGATTACTTCGGTGCGCCGGTGTGGGACATCTTCTCCATCATGCGCGAGTATCCGGCAGCGCAGTTCAGCTTCGCCTTCGACATCCTGCACGCCACCTGCGAGGGCGGGAAATCCTGGCCGCTGGAGTTCAACCTCGTCAAAGACCACATCGGCGCGGCTTACTTCAAGGACTTCAAATGGGACGGCCGCAAGCTCGTCACCGTGCCGCTCGGCGAAGGCCAGGTGGACCCGAAATACGGCGAGATGCTCATGAAAACCGGCTACACCGGCCCGATCTCGCTGCACGTCGAGTACCTCGGAGGCGATCCGAAGGACGCGGCGGTGCTGAAGGGCTTCCGCGAGGCGCATCTGCGGGATATGAAGACGCTTCGGAGCTGGCTGGGGTGGGCGTGATGTTCTGGCCAAATGTGATGTCACTGCCCCGCCGTTGACGGTGAGCGATTTCGACATCAACGGTGAGTGAGGCCGCCGCAGACATCTCCTCCGCGAAGCCCTAAAAAGGAAGACGCCTATGCCGAAAAAGAAATCGCCGAACAGCGTGCGCCTCCGCAACAGCACGGCGGAGTTTCTCACCTTTGCCTACCAGACCGGCGGCGACGGCGTGGAAGTGCGGGTGCAGGACGGCACGATCTGGCTGTCGCAGAAAAACATGGGGCGGCTCTTTGCGTCGACGCCGGAAAACGTGCTGATGCACCTCAAGAAGATCTATGCCGAAAACGAACTGTCTGAACCGGCAACTGCTAAAGAATATTTAGCAGTTCAAACCGAAGGGAAACGCCAGGCGCACGCGGGACTGCTGAAGGTGGGGCAGCCGATGCGCGTGGTGAAGCAACTCAGCACTGGAGGCCAACCATGAGCAAACCGAAACGGAAAGTGACCGCAAAGGAACCGAAAGCGCTGTTTGGGCGCGTCGTGTCCATCCTCGATCAAGCACGAGGCAATGTCGTCCGGGCCGTGAACAGCAACATGGTGCTGGCCTACTGGCTGATTGGGCGGGAGATCGTCCAGGAACTGCAGGGCGGTGAAAAGCGGGCGGCGTATGGCAAGAAAGTCGTCGAAGACCTGTCTGCACGGCTGACGGAGCGGTATGGGCAGGGTTACGCGCCCACCACGCTTCAGAATTTCCGGCGTTTCTATGTGGCCTATTCGGATCGGATTTTGATTTCCTCCCCGGTGGGAAGGGAATCTGGGTTCGACACTTTGGATCCCAAAATTATGTGCCCACCGGGCGCACAATCGTCCGAGGTGGAGATTTCCTCCCCAGTGGGGAGGAAATTGGTCCGGCCAGACAAAAGTCACCCGACGGGTGGAGAATTTGGCCAAACTCAAATGGTGCGCCCAGTGGGCGCACCATTGGCCGAGATGGGAATTCAGTACCCAGCGGGTACGGAATTGGATGTGGCGACAATTATTTCCCCATTGGGGAGAGAATTGGCAGTACCCCAGAAAAGTCACCCGACGGGTGACGAATCGCCGCAGGGCTTCTCGCCCCAGCTCACTTGGTCACACTACCGTGCTCTGATGCGGGTGGAGAACCTCGCTGCGCGTGACTTTTATGAGCGCGAGGCCATCGCCGGAGGCTGGGACAAGCGCACGCTGGAGCGGCAGATTCAGTCGTTCTACCACGAGCGACTGCTCAAGAGCACGAAGCCCGAGAAGATGCTGGAGGAAGGTCGCAAGCTGCAAATCTCCGGCAGCACGCCCATCGAAGCGCTGAAGCATCCCTATGTGCTGGAGTTTCTGGGACTACCGGACATCGCCGAATTTCATGAGTCGGACCTGGAGCGGGCCATCATCACGCACCTGCAACGCTTCCTGCTGGAGCTGGGCAGCGGTTTTGCCTTCGTGGCCCGGCAGAAGCACATCCGCATCGAGGAGCAGGATCGCTACATCGACCTGGTGTTTTATCACTGCCGTCTGAAGTTCTACCTGCTCATTGATCTCAAGGTGGGGGAACTGACCCACGCGGATGTGGGCCAGATGGACGGCTATGTGCGGATGTATGACGACCTCTTTGTGGCCCCAGATGACAACCCGACTATCGGCCTCATCCTCTGCACGGAAAAGAACGAGACGGTGGCTCGCTACTCCGTGCTGAGTGATCGAAAGCAAATCTTCGCCTCCAAATACATGCTCTGCCTGCCGACGGAGGAACAACTGCGCTTGGAGATCGAGAAGGAACGACGGCTGATCGAGGCCGCGCTGGAGGAGGGCGACGATGAGTAAGACCATCAACGACATCCTGGCTCCGAAGCCGCAAGCTCGTCACCGTGCCGCTCGGCGAAGGCCAGGTGGACCCG
>DNXB01000492.1 GCA_003506995.1 Verrucomicrobiales bacterium | reverse complement strand
GTCATCGCGGAGAAAAACGACCGCACCTTGACGCTGCGCACCTTGACCGAATCCTTGACCCTTGACCGGTCTGAGATCGTCAAAGAGGAAACCTCGCCGCTTTCCATGATGCCCGAGGGCCTGCTCCTCGCCCTTCAGCCGGACATGGTGCGCGATCTCATCGCCTACCTCATGCATCCGGTGCAGGTGCCGGTGCCCAAGTGATGGCTGCGGGCATCAGTTGGCCGTGACTTTGAGACGAAGAAACTTTTGAGCAGTGGCGGGCAACGTGACCTGAATTGTATCGCCCGTACGTGTGATGGTGACGCCATTCACTCCATGAACCAGATCCTGCCAGGAGTTCGTCAGCAGTGAGTCGGATTGCTGCACGACCCACATGGCAGCGGTGCGGGTGGCAGGCTGGTGAAAGTCGAGCACCAGAACGGACGGTCCTCCGCCAGGGGCAGCCAGGCTGACGCGGGGATGGCGTGAGCGATCTGCGGCAGACTGTGTTTTTGGGTCGGTGCCCAGGACATATTCCAAAAGGGCCGGCGAGCCATCTTGATCGACGTCCGCAGCAAGATCCGGTGTGGGTGTGGCAAGGTGGTAGTGCCCCCAGCTTTCCAGTGTGGAGAAAGTGGGGGGATGAGCGGCGAAAAGCGCGGCGACAGCCGCCTCAAGTTCTGGCAGCGGCCCGATGGGCGTGGTGGCAGCGCCAGCACCGGTTTGCGGGCGACCTGTGTTTACCAAGATGCTGCGCAACTCGCCCGGTGAGAGTCTAATGCCGAGAAGCTTGATGGCAACGGACTGCAGCAGCGCCACGGCGGAAGCGACGACGGGCGTGGCGGAACTGGTGCCGCTGAATCCGGAGGTGTACTCTTGATTGGGGTCCGAGCCATAAGTGGCGTAGGCACCATAGCCCGTGGTGAAGACTCCACCGCCCCAGCCCTGCACATTCACGCGCGTGCCATAGGTGCTGAAGCTCAGCTTTGCCCGCGCGCTGCTGCCTGCGCCCACGATGATGGCCCCGCTGTCACCACGTGCGTTGTACGCACTGAAAAGAGCGCTGTCATCGAGGTTTTGGTTGCCGTTGCCAGCGGCGGCGACGGTGATGATGCCCGCGTCCGTGCCCACCCGGACAGCATTCCACACACTGAGGTCGATCTCAGCCATGACATAGTCCGTGGTTCCAGTGGCGGGGCCATTTGCCTGCATTTCCAGCACCACGATGTCTCCGCTGGCGGAGGCGGCGATGGCCGCTGTGACGCAGGCTGAGCGGCTCTGAGGGCCGGTGGTGAGCGTGGAAAATTCAGGATAAAAACGAGTCACACATTCAGGCGTGCTGCCGGTGGTGCCGTAGCTGTTCCAGCCTGAGGCTATCTGGCCCACCACCACAGTGCCATGATCATCGCCAAAACCGGTGTACATTGAGACGAGGTTCGGCTGCATCTGCACCAGCCCGCTGAGGTCTTCGTGATCGGGGTTGTATTGATACTCGCAGTCGGTGACACGGAGGCTGACATCACCACGGACGCCAAAGGTGTTCCAGACATAGTCCACATTGACGCCAGTGCTGGCACCCCGGTAAGTCTGGTTGCTCACGAGCAGTGGAGTGACGGGCGCAATGTCGGCGGCGGGCGGCGGTGGTGGTTGATCCTGAGATTCAAGCTCGGCGTACTCGATCTCTGGCAGGGCATGAAGCTCACGGGCCAGGGCGATGATTGCCGCACGTGAGTTTTCAGACGCAATGACCTCCACATGCGCCGCGAGGTCAGGCTGGGCGGCACCGCTGTTATGGGCGGCGCGCTCGGTGAGATCCGCCAGTTGCGCATCACTCACCGTTTGCACACGGCGGAAGCGCAGATCATGCGCGGTAACGAGCCGTTGGAGACCCTCGACCACCGTGGCGCTGGAGCTTTGGACGCTGAGACCGCCGTCATCATTGGCGCGGCCCACGAGTTCATCGGCGATTTTCACTGTCAGGCGCAATTGCTGTCCCTCCGGGATGCGCAGAGCTTCTTTTGGTGGAATGCGACGGGGTTTGAGTGACTGGCGAAATGCCTGCTCGGCAGGAGGAACGGCGGGCTTCTCACGCAGAGCGATCCGCGAGAAGACCTGCCTGGCAGCCCGGGCCACCTCAGTGCTGCCAGGGGCCGTAGAAGCCCCTCGGGCTGCGGGTGATTTCAGCGGCTGGGGCGCAGAAACGGTCCCGGCAGTAGGCTGCGGACTCCCGGATGAAACGGCGGGCTTGGTGGGCACATCCGTTCGCCGGTCCGCAGCCCAATACAAGGCAGCGGCAAACGGCAGAAGGAGCAGCCAGAGCAAAAGGCGACGGTTCACAACTCATGGAATATCATACCGAAGAAAAAGTGTCACCAGGAGTTTGTACTGCGGGTTCTGTCGAAAGACAGCGCTTTGCCTCGCCCAAAGCGCGTCAAAGAGGCGGGTAATTTTTGGAATACTCACCCTGCCCGGGGAAACACGGAGATCATTTGAGGCAAAGTTTATTTGGCACCTTCACCATCGCCTGCTGTACTTCCGCAATGTCACAAGGAACCCTTCTCATCACCGGCGGGGCCGGATACATCGGCTCACACACTGTTCGTCACCTGCTTGACCAGCACGAGCGAGTCGTCGTGCTCGACAATCTCGTCTTCGGCCATCGCGATGCCCTGCCTCTGGACCGTGTGACCTTCATTGAGGGGGAAATGGCAGACGCCACGCTCATTGAGCGTCTTTTCGCCGAGCACAAGCCGGAGGCCGTCCTGCACTTTGCCGCCTTCGCCTATGTGGGCGAGTCCGTCACCGACCCGCTCAAATACTACCGCAACAACCTCGCGGCTCCGCTCACGTTGCTCGAGGCCATGCAGCGCCACGGTTGTCGGCGCTTCATCTTCTCCTCCACCTGCGCGACCTATGGCGATCCGGTGCGCATCCCCATCGACGAATCACATCCGCAATCTCCGGTGAATCCCTATGGCGCCTCGAAGTGGATGCTGGAGCGTGTGCTGCGTGACTGCGACCGAGCCTGGGGACTGAAGTCGGTCTTTCTCCGCTACTTCAACGCCAGCGGCTGCCACCCCAGCGGCGAGATCGGCGAGGATCACGATCCCGAGACCCATCTCATCCCGCGTGTTCTGATGGCCGCCACTGGAGAGATCAAAAACATCACCGTCTTCGGCACCGACTACGCCACGTCGGACGGCACCTGCATCCGCGACTACATCCACGTCTGCGACCTCGCCTCCGCCCATGCGCTGGCCTTGAATTACCTTCGTGGCGGCGGGGACACCGTCGCGGTCAATCTCGGCACCGGCCGTGGCTTCAGCGTGAGGGAGATCATCGCCACCGCCGAGTCCGTCACTGGAAAAACCATCCCCGTCGTCTATGGCGAACGCCGTGCCGGCGATCCCTCCGAACTCGTCGCCGATCCGGCGCTTGCCGCGAAGATCCTCGGCTGGAAGGCCGCGCATCTTGATCCACGCGAGCACATCGAGAGCGCGTGGCAGTGGATGAGCGGTCCGCATGGCGGGCGATATGCAGATTGAACGGATGCCTGCTAGGGCTGTCTCACCAAACCCTGCCTCATTTCAAGTTCATGAAAGGACTCGCATCATTGCTTATTGTCATCCTCCGACCCCAAAACAGGCATCTTTGCCGCCTACAGCGGCGTAGGACGCACCAAGACATTCTTCAAGCCCGAAAGCTCCGGTTATTGGCAGCGCCAGCCAGGATGTCCGTTGAAACCCGCTGATCTTCGCTTTTCCTNNACTCATTTAACACCTGCCCTGTGTGCGGCTACGACCACCTCGCCGAGCCGCCGCGCAACCGCACCGGCGGAGCCTCCATGGAAATCTGCTCTTGCTGCGGCTTCCAGTTTGGCGTGACCGATGACGACCAAGGCGTCAGCTACGATGTGTATCGGGAAAAATGGATCACTGACGGCATGCAGTGGAGCGGCAAAGGCAA
>DNXB01000382.1 GCA_003506995.1 Verrucomicrobiales bacterium | reverse complement strand
GTCTGCCACCAGGTATCGACGATGGGGCATTTGCCGCCGCCGACATTGTTGTGATACCACATCCAGGCCTCGGGATTGATCGGCTCGCCCACGGTGCCAAGCAGGCGCAGACTGCTCAAATCGTGTTTCTTGAGCCATTCGTCGCCCCATTTCATGAAGGCGCGGATCGCGGTCGGCGCGGTGTAGAAGACGGTGACGGCGTATTCTTCGATGATCCGCCAGAAGCGGTCGTTCTCGGGCCAGTTCGGTGCGCCTTCATACATGAGGCAGGTCGCGCCGAGGGCCAGCGGGCCATAAACGATGTAGCTGTGACCCGTGACCCAGCCGATGTCTGCGGTACACCAGTACACATCGTCATCACGCAGGTCGAAGACGTATTTGCAGGTCATCTGCGCGTGCAGCAGGTAGCCGGCGGTGCTGTGCAGGATGCCCTTGGGCTTGCCGGTGCTGCCGCTGGTGTAGAGAATGAAAAGATCCGCCTCGGAATCGAGCGCCACCGGTGGGCACTTTGCATCGACGTATTCGAGTTCGCGGTGCCACCACACGTCGCGTCCTTCCTCGATGTGGACATCCTGGCTGGTGCGCCGGAACACGACCACGGTCTTCACCGAAGTGTCGCCGCCCTTCAGGGCGTCATCGACATTCTTCTTCAGCGGCACCACGGCACCGCGGCGGTAGCCGCCATCGGCGGTGATGATGATGGAGGCGCCGCAATCGAGCACGCGGTCCTTGATCGACTCGGCACTGAAGCCGCCGAAGATGACGCTATGAACGGCTCCGATGCGGGCGCAGGCGAGCATGGCGATGGCCGCCTCGGGAATCATCGGCATGTAGATTATGACGCGGTCGCCTTTTTTGACCTTGTGGCGCTTGAGCACGTTGGCGAAGCGGCAGACCTCGCGATGGAGCTGCTGGTAGGTGTACACGCGCTTCTCACCGGGTTCGCCTTCCCAAATCAGGGCCGCCTTGGTCTTGCGGGGACCGTCGAGATGACGGTCGAGGCAGTTTTCGCTGACGTTGAGCTTGCCGCCGGTGAACCATTTCGCGTTCGGGCATTTCCAGTCGAGCACCTTGGTGAAAGGCTTGTTCCAGAGCAGTTCCTTCGCCTCACGACCAAAGAATTTGTCAGGATGCTTCAGCGACTCGGCATGCATCGCCTTGTACTGCGCCATGCTTTTGATGCGGGCCTTTTTGGCAAATTCGGGGCTCGGTTTGAACACACGGTTTTCGACGAGGAGGCTCTTGTTCGTGGAGGCTTTGGCGGGCTTGGCGGCGGCTTTCTTGCTCATGGCTGGGTTGGTTCGGCGATTGGGAGGCGCAGATTAGAGGCCGGAGCCGCTTTTACGCAAGGCCAAGCTCACCGGGCCAACTTCGCCTTGCCACACCGGCCCCACGCCCTAGGATGAGGGTTCTTTCGTCATGTTCTTCCCGCGCATCTGCCTGCTTCTGTCCCTCTCCGTCGCTTTCACCACGGTCACGGCCCAGACTTACTCCAACCGCATCGTCGCCGTCGTCGATGGTGTGCCCATTGCCGCCTCCGAGGTGCGGGACACGGTCAACGCCCAGGAGCAGATCCTGCGCTACCAATTCCAGAACGACCCGGCCCGCCTGAACCAGGAGCTGGCCGCCGTGCGCGCAACAGCGATCGAAAGCCTCATCGACCGCGAGATCCTGCTGGCCGAGTTTAAAAAAATCGGCGGGGTCATCAAGGCCCAGTACGTCGATGACGACATCAACACCATCATCCGCGAGAGTTTCAAGGGTAACCGCGACGCCTTCGTGGACGAGCTGGCCAAGACCGGCATGAGCGTGAAAAAGTTCCGCGAGCAGCGGGAGAAGATGATCATCACCAACGTCATGCGCGCCCGGAACGCCGGCGAAAACCCGCCCCCGACACCGCGCGAGGTGGAGGACTTCTACAACAAGCATGTGGACAAGTGGCGCGAGGGTGACCAGATCAAAATCTCCACCATCACCATCCCCAAGTTCAGCGGCGAGGCGGGTTCAACGCCGGAGAAGCAGAAAAAGCTCGCCCAGGAGTTGCGCTCAAAAATCGTTGGCGGCGGGGATTTTGCAGCAGCGGCCAAAGCCTACTCCCAGGACAGCCGCGCCGAAAACGGCGGCTCCTGGGACTGGATGGCCAAGACGGACATGATGCCTGCCATCGCCAACGCGGCCATGGCCCTGAAAACCGGCGGCATTAGCCCCGTGCTCGACCAGGAGACCAGCTACATCATCGTGGCCTGTGACGCGAAAAAGCTCGGCAACGCCCCCCCGTTGGAGAAAATGCGCCAGGAGATCGAGCGGATGATCAATCAGCAGAAATCCAAGGAGAACATCGACAAGTGGATGGAGTCCATCCGCAAAAAACACGTCATCAAGCGCTTTTAAAAACCGCCAGCCCGCCCTTTCTGTGATCCAGATCGTTTTCAACGACATCAGCGCCGCCGAGCTCTCGCAGCTTCCGACGCAAACCCAGTTTCATCTGCTGGAAGCGCTGAACATCCAGCCCGCCGACATCGACGAGGCCATCCTTGGCAAACGCTACGGCGTCCTGGAGCGTGGCGGCAAAAAACTCTACCGCTGCCGCGCGGGCGACCACCGCATCTACTTCGGCATCGTCGAGGGCAACGTGCGTGTTCACCGGGTGCTGCACAAAAACACCCTCACCGACTTCCTCTTCCGCAGCAACCTGCCTGGTGGAGGCGAAGACGAGGAATTGAGCAAATCCAAGAACTTCTGGCACCTCATCGACGAGGGCGCGAAGACCTTGAAGGTCGCTTAGGCTCCATGAATGACGAATTCCGAATGACGGAATGACGAATGCCCCCGGCTGTTCGTAATCATTCGGCATTCGTCATTCCACATTCGTCATTTCCCCCCGCCATGCTCACTCTCGACGCCCTGCTTTCCGACGAATCCCTGCGCCAGCAGGAGTTTCCGGTCATCAAAGACAGCCTCTTCCTCGCGCATGCCGGTGTCACCATCCTGCCGCGCCGTGTGGCACGCACGATGCAGGATTATCTCGAACAATGCAGCCTGCGCATGCAGGAGTATCCCGAGGCTTGGCGTGCGGTGAATGAGACGCGCGTCGTCGCGGCTGAATTGATCGGCGCTAAAGCCAGCGAGATTGCCCTCATCGGCCCAACCTCTGTCGGCCTCAGTTTGGTCGCCAACGGTCTTCCCTGGCAGGCTGGCGATGAAGTCGTCAGCTATCTCGATGATTATCCCGCGAATGTGTATCCCTGGAGCGATCTGGAACGCCACGGCGTCGTCTTGAAACGACTCCAACCGGCTTCTCTCGGCGAAATCACGCCTGAACTCGTCGAAGCCGCGCTCACACCGAAAACAAAGCTCGTCGCGCTCGCCTCCTGTCACTTCCAGAGCGGCTACCGCATCGAAATCGACCGCATTGGCCGCATGCTGCGCGAGCGTGGCGTGCTGTTCTGCCTTGATGCCATTCAAACCGTCGGTGCGTTCGAGACCCGTGTCGATCACGTCGATTTTCTCTCCGCCGACTCACACAAATGGATGCTCGGACCGATGAGCGCGGGCATTTTTTATGTGCGCGAGGACTTGCAGGACATGTTGCGCCCCAGCCTGCTCGGTTCCTGGAACGTGCGCAGCCCCAACTTCATCGCACAGGAAGAAATCGCCTTTGAACGCGGTGGCCGCCGCTACGAACCCGGCGCGCTGAACATCTCCGGCATCCTCGGCATGAAGGCCGGCATCGACCTGATTCAAGAAATCGGTGTCGAAGCCATCAGCGCCCAGCTTTTGAAGCTCAAAGCCCGCCTCCATGCCGGTTTGCAGCCGCAAGGCTTCACCTTCCTCGGCCCCGAACCACAAAGCATCCACGCCTCGGCCATCACGACGGTTCAGCACGCCACACGTTCGCTGGAAGACATCTCCAAGCACCTCACCGAGCACGGAATCACCCCCTCTCTGCGCCACAACCGCGCCGGACAGCCGCTGCTCCGCTTCAGCCCGCATTTCTACAACACGGAAGCGGAAATGGATCGCGTGGCGAAGGTGATTGGCAAAACGTAATGACTATTTGCGCACCGTAGCAGGCAATGACTACTCAAGCACTGCTAGGTCGGCTTCGAGCCGAAGGACGCTCTCTGAAATCCATCCCAATCACTTCTAGTCCTAAAGCCCGGCCTCCTTGTGCGAGCAAGTCGGCTGAGCGGGTACGGAGAAAGGACATCAGTCCTTCAAAGTCCAGCATTTCGCGAGTATGGGGATGCTGCCAGCCATTGGGGCGCCGCCCGGCCAGCCCGACCACGAAAATGCCATGTCTGCTCGAGTGATTTGAGAGGTAGTCATTGACCAACTGAGCCTCCAGATCGCTCAGCAGTTCGTTCGCTGTGCGCTCATCGGCCAGCTTGACCTCGATGGGCACCGCCCCGGTGATCGCCGGGTTTTCCAGCCGGAGATCGGGGCGCAGTTCACCATGGATCACTGCCTCCTGCGGGGCAGTATAGAGGTCTTGGCTGAGTTCGGACAGTTTCATCGCGAGGAAGCGGCGAACCATGGCTTCATCGCTGTCTGGCCGCACATAGCCTCGCACAGCAATGTCAAATGGACGCTCGACCATGTCTTTGATGCGGTGAAGGCGACGGCAGCCGAGGGCAAAAAGGTCGGCTGTATTAAGCGGTTCTGTCTGATGTTTTACTTGAAAGGCCCGGATGCCAGCGGCTCTCCAAGGCAGCCCATCTGAGATGCGTCTGGCCTGCCTTTCGTGAAGATGAAGGATATAATCTCGGTTTGTTTGCAGCTCAGAAGCTTCGAGCAAAGAGAGTAAGGCATCAGCAGCTTCGGGAGTTTCAGATGAAGAGAGTGCGGTCAAAAGTCCGCCTCGAAATGACTGCGCATCATCTCTCGGCAGAGGAGTATAGCTGCCGCTTGCACGGCGTATGTCATCTTCGGGCCTGATCCAGCGATACACCCATCGAATGAACTGCGCAGCTACGGTAGGCCGTGCATGATCCTGAACTGAAAATAGGCACTCCCGGCCGAAGCGATCATCAAATGTAGCGCAAAGAGATACTGCCGTGTTGCTAGCTTGTTCACGACTCATCGTTCCTGTCGAAACGAGGTTATCATAATACTCGATGGCTTGAATGGCATCTGTTTGCAGCCAGACCGACAGCCAGGTGTGATGCTGTGGAGTCCCGACCAGGTATAGATGAATTCTTTGGGAAGCCAGAGCTGCGAACACGGACGGGCTTGTGTCGGAGTGCTTGATCAGCAGCCGCATGATGGAATGCAGACTTTTGTCACTGGGCGGATCGCCGGATTGGAGTCGTGCGAGTAAAGCTGGAGCGAGCAATTGAGCCAAGTTGCTCTTTGACCAATGAAAGCGGTCAAGGGTGCGAATACCAGCGTGATCACCAACCAAGTCCCACTCCCGGTCGATTCGTTGGTTGATCACACGCAAAACAGCTTCGGAATGATTCTTGGCGAGTTCAGGCAGCCAATCGCTGAACCCATTGAGTTCGCGGATGGCGTAGCGAGTCGCCTTTTCAGCCTGTGCAGCCGTCCAATCCGCAAAGTTGATCCGCCCTGCCTGCCAGAGATGTTGCAGGCCTGTCAGTCCGGGCACCAATCCAATCGTGGTCGTTTCAGATTCAGCCGGGTCATAAGCCTCCCAGACAGCGACACAGCCCTCCTGCACCGCTTGGGTGATGGCTTCGCCGTATTTTTGAATCATCTTTTTCCAGCTCTTCGGAACCCAATGCGTGCCGCTGTGATCGCGAGTTCTGCTCAAGAGATCATCCAAGACACCGGGCATTTTGCCGTGGCGAATAGCCCTCAGATGCCATCTTAGCCAAACGGCGTTTCTGATTCGCCAGTATCGGCCCGCCACCGCTTCCCAGTGATTCAACCACCAGTAACGACAAAGCACGCCATCCCAGGTCTGCCTATGCAACCAACTCCTGATGTATTCCAACCATCCAGGACCTGAAACCTTCGCAAACGCCGCATCGAGCTCGGAAGAACCTCGAATGCACACCTGAATACGCTTCTTGATGGAGGCTTTGCTCCCATTCATCCTCCAATGCCGGGCGACTAACATCAGTATGCCAAGCCTTTCGCCTGCATCGTGCCGAGAACTCAGATCCTGCAACAGCCAGTCCAGATCCTGGTCGTTGGACATAACAAACTTAAGGTGATAGTGCCAAGCGTGGGTCGCCCAATCTGAAGGCTGCTGGTTGGTCTTCCTCTCTTTGTCCTGATTGAAGCAAAGCCAGAATGCCTGCTGCCTTATGCCGGGATGCAAACGGCTCAGTGTATCCAGATCGACTTTCTCACCAGTCATTGAGGAATCGTTAAAATCACTTCTCGGATCAATGTGCCGATGAGTGCAAATCCAAAGCGCCCGTGATGCAGTCGCATGGCAGAGTTCGTCTAGCTGCCCCAAGGAAAGCAACTTTCCAAGCGCAACTTTCAACACAGGCCCGAGCCAGGCGAAACGCTGCGAGATACACCCTCGATCATAGTGTGGAGGCGCCTCGATCAAAGGGAGCAGAGCGTCGATCACTTGCTGAAGCTGAACAGGATCATTCAAAGATGCCATCACACTTTGCAGGTGGTATCCAGGAGTGAAGCCCCTGGGAGACATATCCAGTCTTTGCAACAGCAAGGCGAGTTCACGGGGAGAGATAAAAGCCGGGAACAGCATTCTGATCAATTGCCCGATGCCCTCATGATCGATTTGTGGGAGTGCCAACGCCCAGTCTGCCAACGCTTGAAAATGACTTGGCCCTCCCAGTTCCTCAATGAGCCACAGAGCATGAGCTAGATAATAGCCATCTTCGGAGCCTGCTAGCACCGCATTCAACATCAATGGCACCGCAGCGTGAATGCGTCCCACACGGGCTAGTTTGGTCAGCTCTGATTTGAGCGGAGCCGAGAGATCGGCAGACTCAAGATGGCGGAGCAACGATTGTGCCAGAGCAGGTTCAGCCATTCGGCTGAGAGCCACATCGCTGAGTTCGAAGCGGACGATGCTTCGCGCTCCATAACGAAGGGCGACGGCATCCAAGATGCGCTCCTTGAATTCCAGTGGTAGAAGCGAGGGATCTCCGTGCCGGAAAAAAGCCTCTGGCGCGGCCATCAAGAGGCGTTCTCGAATCTCATGGACCCACGAACCCGTTCCAAGACACGCCAGCCAGACCGCGACCGGAAGCCTGCTCTGGCGGGCGTGGTAACTCCCACGGGATGAAGCAAACAATAGGTCGAGAACCTCTTCCACGGGACATTCCCTGCCCAAAAGCCGTATGAACCAGCAGGCGGCGAGGTATTCAGCGAATCCCCGGTGGTGGAAGCGTGTGGAGCCATAGATGGCGGCGTCAAACAGCGGGCGGCTGAGCAAGGCATGCACGGCGCTGGGTTCCCAGTCGTCAGGCAGGCAGGCGCGGGCGTCCAGCCCGCCTGCCTCGGAAAGCGTCTCGACCTCGATTTTGAAATCCAGGCGTCGGCACAGGATGGTGGATGCGGCGAGTGTTTCCGCGCCTTCGCGGGCTTTGCCCGGCTCGATCGGGAACTGCCTTTCATACTCCGCCTTTTCTGGTCGCTCCTTAAGCTGCTCGGTGATGAGGTGTTCGTGCATTTCAGCCGGCCGTCCGATTCGTCGATGCTCTTTCCAGTAGGTGACCAGCAGATTCACATCAAGCGGCCTCGCAGCCAGTTCCCAGGCGTAGGCTTCGTCCAAAGCGGCACAGAAACCCGCCGAATCGGTCACTGCATGCCCTTCCACATATCGTTTGACCTGCGCCTTGTCCAAAGGCGCGATCGTCCAGACGTGAATCGCCGACTTTGGCGCGGACGATCCGCTCTCTTCATCCTCTGGTTCCACCTCGGTATCGGCCTCGCCATTTTTCTTGGGGATCAAGTGGTCAAATGCCTCAAGAACGTGCCTGCGGTCGGTGACGGGCAGCCAGTCCTTCACTCGCGAGGAGATGATGATCCGCGCCTGGCCGCGTCCAGGGCGAATGAGGGAGGCAAACCTGTCGAGAGCCTCTCGGAACTGGCCAGCGCGTTGGAGCTTGGACTCATCCACGGCATCAAGGAAGAACCAAACATCCCTTCCTGCTTCGAGGCAGGAGGACAAACGCTGCAAATCCTCCGCGTCCATCGCCTGCCGCGCTTCCATGGTCGCGAGCTTGTGTAGAGACAGAGAAAAAGCCTCTTTGCCTTCAGTCCGCAGTTTGTTGGCCTTTGCCCGGAACTCGTAAGTCCTGCCACTGCCCGCCTCACCGAGGACAATCTGCACTCCCGGAATCTCCAGCAACTCCGGCCAAGCTGTCAGCCCCGAACGCGACCAATGGGAGAGGTAGCTCTCCGCTGCTGCATCGTCTGCAGCAGCTTTTTCATCGTGTGCACGAAACAAGCGGCCTAGGTCGATGTAGTCCGAAGGAGTCTTTTCCATTTCTGGCGCTCAAGCTGCAACGACTTGGCGAGCTGTCGAGGCTTTCACCAGCTCAAATCCGCTCCTCATACTCATCATGCGGCCCGATCCAAAACCAGTAAATGCGTCCCTTTTTTTCCAAGCCCAGCGCTCGATAACCTTTGTCCACACGGGCCGACCAATAAGGCCCGACACGCTTGAAGTGGAGCGAAGGATGCCAGTGATCCGAGCTCCAGAGCTGATATTGCTTCTTCGCACGGGCCTGAACCTGGGGAGGCAGTGCGGCTAGCGCCTGACGAAAACTAGCCGTGACGGAGGAATTCATCGAGTGGCATGGTTTGACCGGCTTCGATTTCCTTCAGGGCTTGTTCAGCGAGGTGATCAAACTTCCCAGCTATCACAGATCCCTCAAAGACCCGGTCTTCATCCGACTCGATCTTCTCCTGCATCCAGGAACTTAAGATACGGAAATCCTGCTTGGGCAGTCTCTCGATGGCTTGCTCGATTTCCAACACAGTGCTCATAAGCCTGATTTTATCTTGAAGGTGCCTGCCCCGCAACTGATGACTCGCCCGGGGTTCACCCCCGCACCTTGGCAGGCAAGGTCTTCTCCAGCGCCGTGAGGATGGCGGTGTGGGCGGCATCGACTTCGGCGGTTTCGAGGGTTTTGTCGCTGGCGCGGTAGGTGAGGGTCCAGGCGATGGATTTGCGGTCGCTGGGGATCTTGGTGCCGGTGGGGTCGGTGAAGATGTCGAAGACTTCGGCTCCGATGAAGAGCGGGTGCTTCTGCGCGGCGAAGAAGGCAGCGACTTTGGCGTGGGGGAGGTCGGCGGGGACTTCCATGGCGACGTCGCGGGTCATGCCGGGGAAACGTAGGAGTTCCTCGAACTTGGTGGGGCCGGTGCTGCCCTGGCGCAGGGCGCTGAGGAGGAGTTCGGCGACGTAAACGGGATGGCGGGCGTCGATGTCGCGGGCGCGGGACGGGTGAAGTTGCGCGATCCAGCCGAGGACGCGATTGCCGGCGCGGAGTTCGCTGGTGAGGAGGAAGTTGGCGGCGTTTTCCTTCGCGGGACGCACCTCGATGGGCGTGCGCGTGAGGTTTTGGATCTGACCGACGAGTTCGTGGATGTCTGCGGCCTGCGGTTCGCGACCATGCCAACTCGAAGGCGACACGGGGCCGCTGAGGAGGATGGAGAGGCGTTCTTCCTCGCGGCTAGAGCCGTTGGGGAGCTTGAGGAAGACGCGGCCGAGTTCGAAGAAGCGCAGGCGATGCAATCCCTGGCGGATGTTGAGTGCGGCGGTGGCGATGAGGCCAGGAACGATGCTGGGGCGCAGCGTGGTGTGGTCTTCGCTGAGCGGATTTTTGACGGCGACGGCCACGCTGGCGGCATCGGCAGCGCCGAGGCTGTCGGCAAGCTGGGCGGTGGCGATGAGGCGCAGGGTTTGCGCTTCAAAGAAGCCACGGCTGGCCAGGGACTGGCGCAGACTCATCGCGAAGTCGTAAGTGCGGTCGGCGGCCTCGACGGGCGATGCGACGGCGACCTGGCGCGATGGAACGCGATCAAGACCGATGACGCGGGCGAGTTCTTCGATGAGATCGACGGGGCGCTGGAGGTCGAGGCGATAGCTGGGGATGAGCCAGTGGCTTTCGTGCTTGTTGGCGGACTTTTTGGTGAGGCCGAGCTTTTCGAGGATGGCGTGGAATTCGTCGCCGGTGATGTCGGGTGTGCCGAGGAGCTTGCGCGCGCGATTTTCATCGAGCGTGACTTCGCCGACGAGCGCGGGGGCTTCACCAGCGGCGAAAACGACATCTTCGGCCGTGCCACCGGCGATGGAGAGAATGAGTTTGGTGGCGAACTCGGAACCACCCTGCACTTGCTGCGGATCGATGC
This sequence comes from Verrucomicrobiales bacterium, assembly GCA_003506995.1. Lineage (GTDB taxonomy): Bacteria > Verrucomicrobiota > Verrucomicrobiia > Verrucomicrobiales > Verrucomicrobiaceae > Prosthecobacter. The sequence goes on along the minus strand of DNXB01000382.1, from coordinate 1,851 downwards.
CGCGCTCGAAGCGGTAGCTGCTGTCGCTGCTGAGGCCGAGGCGGCGTGAGGTGCGGCGGATGCCGCTGGGAGCGAAGTAGGCGCTTTCGAGCAGCACATTGACCGTGGTGTCGGTGACGCCGGTTTCTTCACCGCCCATGACGCCGGCGATGGCGATCGGACGACCATCAGCAATAACGAGATCGTCACTTTGCAGCGCATAAGTCTGGCCGTCGAGCGCGACGATTTTTTCGCCTTCGCTCGCCATGCGGACGCAGATGCCGCCGGGAAGCTTGTCGTGGTCGAAGCAGTGCAGCGACTGTCCCATCTCCATCATGACGAAGTTGGTGATGTCCACGATGCTGTTGATCGGACGCAGGCCGATGCTTTCCAGCCGACGACGGAGCCATTCTGGACTAGGGCCGACTTTGACGCCCTTGATGAGGCGCGCGGTGTAAAACGGGCAAGCCTCTCTAGCTTCGAGCTTCACAGTGGCATCGCTTTTGAGCTTGGTTGTAGTCTTGGCGTAGTCGCGTTGACCTTTGAGCGGAAGACCAGTCAAAGCCGCGAGTTCGCGTGCGAGGCCGAGGTGGCTGAGGAGGTCTGGACGGTTTGGCGTGATCTCGAGATCGAAGAGCACGTCGGCAGGATTGAGCTGATTGAAGGGCGTGCCGATGGGTGAATCGGCGGCCATGATGAGCAACCCGGCGTGATCTTCGCCAAGGCCGAGTTCTTTGCCGCTGCACATCATGCCCATGGAATCGACACCGCGCAGTTTGCCTTCTTTGATGGTGAATCCGCCGGGCAAAACGGCTCCAGGGAGCGCGAGCGGCACTTTATCGCCTGCTTTGAAGTTCTTTGCGCCGCAGACGATCTGGCGTGCGGTGCCGCTGCCGTCATCGACCTGGCAGACACTGAGTTTGTCGGCATTCGGATGCTGCTCAAAGGACTGAATTTGCGCGACGACGACTTTGTCGGTGGTGACACCGCGTTCCTCGATGCCTTCGACTTCGACACCAGCGAAGGTGAGGAGATCGGAGAGCTGGGCGGTGGTGTAGGAACTCAGGTCGATATGGGTGCTGAGCCAGGAGAGGGAGGTTTGCATGACAATTACGCGGTCAAAGGGTCAAGAGTGGTCAAGGAGGCTCACGCGGCGAACTGCTGGAGGAAGCGGACGTCGTTGTCGATGAGGTGACGGATGTCGGTGATGCCGTGCATGATCATGGCGAGGCGGTCGAGGCCGAGACCGAAGGCGAAGCCGGTGGTGGTGTCGGGATCGAAGAGTGTGTCGCCACGCGCTTTGTTGATGGCGGTGAAGACGGCGGGATCGACCATGCCGCAGCCNNGCTCGGTGAACGGGAAGAAGTGCGGGCGGAAGCGCACGGCGGTGCCGGGGCCGAAGATCTCACGGAAGAAGTATTCGAGCGTTCCTTTGAGGTCGCCGAGGCTGACGTCTTGATTGACGTAGAGGCCTTCGAGCTGATTGAAGACACTGAGGTGTGTGGCGTCGATTTCATCGCGACGATACGCGGCACCAGGAGCGATGATGCGGACAGGAAGCGACTTCGCGGCTTCCATGGTGCGGATCTGCACGCTGGAGGTGTGCGTGCGCAGCAGGCGTCCATCAGGAAGATAAAACGTGTCCTTCTCGTTGCGAGCGGGGTGGTCGGCAGGCGTGTTCAGTGCATCGAAGCAATGCCATTCGGTTTCGATCTCCGGGCCTTCGGCAAGCGCGAAGCCCATGCGGCGCAGCGTGCGAATAGCGAGATCGCGAATCTGCGTGAGAGGGTGCAGCGCGCCCATACCAGCGCCCGGACGGCCTGGCAGCGTGATGTCGATGCCTTCAACGGCTTTGGCGTCTTTGGCGGCCTG
>DNXB01000350.1 GCA_003506995.1 Verrucomicrobiales bacterium | reverse complement strand
CAACACCCTCGGCATGAAGTTCGTGCCGGTGCCGATCGGGGGCGGGCCGACGAATGGGCAGCGTGTGCTCTTCAGCATTTGGGACACCCGAGTGGAGGATTATTTGAAATTCGCACGGGCCAACAAAGTGGATGGCAGATGGCAGGAGCAGCAAATGGATGGCGTGCCGGTCGGGCGGGAGCTGGATCACCCTGTGGTGGGCGTGAACTGGGAGGATGCGCAGGCTTTCTGCCAATGGCTCACCGCGAAAGAAACCGCCGAGGGGAAACTGCCACCAGGCATGGAGTACCGGCTGCCCAGCGATGAGGAATGGAGCTGGGCGGTGGGATTGCCAACCGAGCCGGGTGCGACGCCTGCGGAGAAGACAGACAAGAACACGGTGGACTTCCCCTGGGGCATTGGATATCCGCCACCGGGGAAGCTGGGCAACTACGCGGACGAGACGTTTCACGCGAAGTTTCCGAAGCACTGGAAGGATCGAGAGAGGGATCTGCCATGGATCAAGGGCTACAATGACGGTTATGCGACGACATCACCGGTGGGAAGTTTCCCGGCGAATGCACATGGCCTCCACGACATGGGCGGGAACGTGTGGCAGTGGTGCGAGGATTGGTTCGACAAGGATCAAAAGCAACGCGTGCGCCGTGGTGCTTCGTGGGATGCCGGCGACCGCGGCACTCTGCAGTCGTCGCATCGCCGTCCCAGCGCGCCCAAAGAACGCGGATATGACCACGGCTTTCGTTGTGTGCTCGCTGCCTCAGTTGACACTGCCTCCCCATCTCTAAGTCTCCCTGTCTCCGAGTCTGCGGCAACCCCCGACACTGCCAGCAAAGACGCCTCCTTCACCAACTCCCTCGGCATGAAGTTAGTTCCCGTGCCAGGAACGAAGGTGTTGTTCTGCATCCACGAGGCCCGCTACCAGGACTACGCGGCTTATGCGGCGGAGACGCCGGGCATTGACAACACCTGGAAAGATCAAAGTGTTCGCGGCTTCGTCTCAACCGAGAACAGAGAGCAGCACCCCGTCATGAAAATAGGCTGGGAGGATGCGCAGAAGTTCTGTGCGTGGCTGAGCAGAAAAGAAGGCAGAACGTACCGTCTGCCCACCGATGAGGAATGGAGCATCGCCGTGGGGCTTGGCCCCGAGGAGAAACAGCGACCCCAAGGCGCGACGCCAGCGATGTTGAGCCTGAAAGAGAACTCCCTGTTTCCGTGGGGCGGTGTCTTCCCGCCGAAGACCGGGGACAAAGCCGGCAACTACAGCGATGCGAGCCGCAAAGCCAGGGCACCCGATGTCAACACAAAGTACCTCGAAGACTATGACGATGGCTTCCCCACCACGGCTCCAGTGATGAGTTTCAAGCCGAACGAACTCGGCCTCTATGACATGGGAGGCAACGTGTGGGAGTGGTGTGTGGACTGGTATGATGCCACGCAAAAAGAACGCATGTTGCGTGGCGGCAGTTGGGAGGACCCTGGCCGCGAAGTTCTGCTCTCGTCAAACCGCCGACGTACGAGACCCGACCATCGTCCCCCAAGTTTTGGTTTCCGTGTCGTGCTGGTGCCGGAATCTGCGCCGGCACCGAAGTCTCAAGCTTCCGCTTCCGCACCGGCCCCGGCCGCGACGAAGGAGCATCCCTTCATCAACACCCTCGGCATGAAGTTCGTCCCCGTGCCGATCACCGGCGGGCCAACCGATGGGAAGCGGGTGCTCTTCAGCATCTGGGATACGCGAGGGCAGGATTATGAGGTGTTTGTAAGGGACACCAATCGTCAGTGGCCGGGAGCGGACTTTCCTCAAATATCCACGCATCCGGCGGTAGGAGTGAGTTGGAATGATGCGCACGCATTCTGCGTCTGGCTGACGAAACATGAGCATCAATTGGGCAGGCTCGGCGTGAACGACTTTTACCGTTTGCCGAGTGATCACGAGTGGAGCTGCGCCGTGGGCATCGGAGAGCGGGAAGATGCGTACAAGCTGCCATTCGAGAAATCGCAAAAAATCAGCGATGCGTTTCCCTGGGGTGTGCAATGGCCGCCGCCGCAGGGGGCAGGCAATTATGCCGGCACAGAATTGCAGCCAGCTCTGGCCGCAGGTGAATTCAACTACGTTAAAGGCTTCATGAATGGCTACAGCGATGGTTTTGTGAATACATCGCCTGTTGGAAGCTTTGCTGCCAATCAATTTGGCATCTATGACCTCGGGGGCAACGTGCAACAGTACTGCGAGGATTGGCTCGACAACAAGCATCAGGAACGTGTTCTGCGTGGGGGCTCGTGGGCCTTTTTTGATCGTAATAACATGCTGTCATCGTCCCGCTCTCGCGTCTCACCTGGAGATGGTCGCTTCGGACGCAATGGTTTCCGCTGTGTGCTGGAATCCTCCGTTCAGAACGTCTCCCCCTCTCCCAGCCTCCCAGTCTCCTCATCTTCAACCGCCGCCACCAAAGACGCGCCCTTCACCAACACCCTCGGCATGAAGTTCGTCCCCGTGCCGGGCACGAACATCCTGATGGGCATTCATGAAACACGGCGGCAGGATTACCGCGTCTATGCCGATGCCGTTCCCGGCACCGATGCCACCTGGAAGGCCCCCGTGGTGGATGGGAAGCCCTTGGTGCAAGGCGAGGATCATCCGGTGGTCCATGTGAGTTGGGATGACGCCACCGCATTCTGCAAGTGGCTCGGCAACAAGGAAGGGCGCACCTACCGGCTGCCGACCGAGCATGAATGGAACCTCGCCGTCGCCATCGGGGTCGAGAACCCGCGCGAAATTAGCCCGACTGAACTGCATACGAGAATCAAGGACGCCTATCCGTGGCCCACCCCCGCCTTGGCAGGCAATCAACTTCGCAGTGATCAAAACAAGGAGGCTCACTACGCGGCGCAAACAGAAGGCTTCAAGCACGGCAATTACAGAGGGATCACGGATGGTTACGAAGTCACGTCTCCAGTGATGAGCTTCCTACCCAATCATCTGGGGATTTACGATCTGGGTGGCAATGTCTGGGAATGGTGCGCAGCACCGACACATGCCAGTGGTAACACACAGCCCCTGCGGGGAAGCGGTTTCCGCAATTATAGCTGGGGCATTGTGGCCGATTCCCGCACACACATTAACCGGGACGCCCGCATTGCACCGCAGCCGGATGGAAGTCTCAGGGATTTCGGCTTCCGCGTCGTCCTGGAACTGCCGAAGCAGCCCTGAGGCCATAAAAAATCCCTGCGAGGGCAGAACACCACTTCCGCGCCCCGCAGGGTCTCGGTCCAACCTAAAGCTAGGATCAAAAGCTTACGCTGCCGCCGACGTAGAAGTTGCGTCCGTAAGCGGGGTCGATGCCGTCGGCGCGGACGCGGGCGAAGTAGCTTTCGTTGAAGACGTTGTTCAGGCCGGCCATGACGGTGAAGTGCTCGTTAAGCTTCGCCTCGGCGGTGAGATCCCAGGTCATGTAGGCCGGGATGTTGAAACGCGGATCGTTGTTGTCCTGCGCACGGTGGTCACCGACGAAGGTGCCAAGGAAGCCGACCTTCACCTTGTCGCGGAATTTGTAGATCAAGCCGCCGCGCACCATGTACTCGGGAGCATATTGCGGCTCGCCGCCGTCATTGGGACCGCCGTGCAGTTCGGCCTCCAGCAGGGAAACGTTGCCATAGAGGCTGAGGGAACCGGCGCGGTTGGCCTCCTCGGCACCACGCAGCTTGTCCGCCAGGCCGATGAGGTCCAGCTCGAAGGAGCCGTCCCAGCCATAGTTGATGCTGCGGCCCACGCTGGTGAGTCGTCCGCCGGTGACGCCGAAGCGGTTGTCCATGTCGATCAGGAATACGCTGGTGTCGAAGGTGAACCAGGTGGCAGGCTTGCCGCGATAGCCCAGCTCGTAAGTCCAGCTCATGCTAGGATCGACATCCGTGGCGACGAGGCCCGGCTGAGCGATGACGGATTCGGCGAAAACGGTGGTGCGGTAGCTCTGGGAGACGTTGGCATAAAGCGAGGTCTCATGACCGAGGTCGTAGGCCATGCCGAGACCAAAAAGCGGCTGTGGCTCGAACACGCTCTTGCTGGACTCGCCCGTGAAAGCTCCAGTGCCAGCGGCGAAGTTGCGCGTGTGGACGTTCTGGTTGATCAGCTCCATGCGGAAACCGGGGGTGATGGAGAAGCGGCCAAAGGTGAATTTGTTTTCGAGGAAAAGGGCACCGTAGAAGACCTCGCGGCGGGAGTCGGCGGTGATGATGCCGTCCTCGGCATCGGCCCGGGTGCCACGCTTGTCCACGCGGGGGGAGAAGTTGTAGTAGAACTGCATCCCGGCGGCCAGGGTGTGCTCGTTGCCCCAGGCCTCCCAGTCGTGGCGGATGCGCGGCTCGACGCCGAAACTGTAGAACTCCTGGTTCTCGATGTTGTTCGTGTTGGCCGCCGCGCCCACCGGCACGGTGCCAAAGCCACCGCCGTTCTGGCGCTTGCTCCAACGCTGGTAGTAGCCGCCCCAGGCCTTCACGCTGAGTTCGGTGCCGGGCTGGATCTGGTGCTGCAGCTCGGCGTTGGCCATGTAGCGGCGGAGCTTGAAGCGGTCGTTGCGGCGGGTGGTCATCTCGGGCGTGGCAGCAAAGGCCGCCGCCGTGAGTCCGCCCGGCTCGCCGTGCTCTTCCTCATACAGGTCCACGCCGAAAATGAGGCGCGTGTCGTCATCGAAGTGATAGACGAGCTTCACATTGCCACCGTCGAGACGGTAGTCGCTGTTGAAGTTGCGGAAGCCCTCGCTGCTGCGGTGGTTGAAGTAGCCGTAGTAGCCGAGATTGCCCACGGTGCCGTCCACGGCGGTGTAGCTGGAGAACAGATCGTCCGTGCCGAAGATGTTCTGGGTGCGGAAGCCGAAGGCTTTGTCACGGCGCGGCATGTAGGTGATGTAATTGAAGGCACCGCCGGGCTGGGAGCCGTACATCAGGCCCCCACCACCACGGATGAACTCCATGCGGTCCACCACATCCAGCGGCGGGGTGTAATAGGCCTCAGGATAGCCAAACGGATCGGCGTGGATCGGAATGCCGTCTTTGAGCACCTGCATGAACTGAAAGCGGTGCGGATCTCCCAGACCACGATAACCGATGCTGACCAGAGGCGAGGATTCCTCAGAAACCAGCAGGCCCGGCGTCTGCGCCAGCGCCTGACGGTAGTTGTTGGCCTGCACTTTCGGCAGCGCGTCGAGGTCGATGACCGTGGCGCGCTTGCCGGCGAAGATTCTCGTTCCTTCCACGTCTGGTGGGAAGATGTTCTGAACGATATTGTCACTGTCCGCCTCACCATAGATGATCACGGCATCCAGTTCGGTGGAGCCAGTCGCGGGCTTCGGTTTGGACACAGGATCACTCACCGTTTGTGAGCGAGAGTGAGAGGCAAGGGCCAGGAACAACACGGCCGCGAGAGCGGCCACGCGTCCGGCAGAACGTTGGAGATGCGGGAGCAGGATTGGTTTCATGAGATGGATGATACTGAGATTCGTTCGCAGCGGCGCGGACTCTGGACAGAACAAACCAACGCGCAAGTTTTTTCTGCGATGGAGTCTCAATTGCAAGTTGACGCTCCTTTCTTGCGATTCATGCTCAACAACCATCCTCCTCCTTGTGACATGACCTCCCAGGTGATAAACACGCTGCCCACCATGGGTTTCGACCTTGCCAAGCCTCTCCAATCGCCTGCCTCCAGCGCCGCCAAGTCGGTGATCTGGCATCGTCACAGCACCTTGGAGGCGTTGATCGGTCTGTCTTGGATCGTGGGTCTGAGCGCCACTTTTCTTGTGGTCGGCATCGTGGGCATGTTCGCCGCCGACCTGCCGCCGATTCATCTCAAAACGCTCCAAGACCTCGAAACAGCGGACGATCTGCCGATGATCGAAACCTCCATGGCCGAGCTGCAAAGCCTCGCCGAAGCCGAGGAGCAGCCGACCGAGCAGGAACCGCTGCTGCCGGTGGAAATCCCCGAAACCGTCGAAATGCCGCTGGAAAGCCTCGATCTGCCCGAAATCGCCGAGGCGATGACTTTGGAGGACATTTTCGCCGTCCCGACCGCCCCCAGAATCGAGGACGCCATGCGGCCCGTCGATCCTGTGGTCAAACCCAGACCCGCCCCCACGCCGCCGCGCCCGCGCACCCCGGTCGCCAGCAGCGGCGGCACACGCTCTGCCACACCGCAGGCGGGCACGGCGGGCGGAACCGGCACCTCCGGCAGTGGAGGAAAAGGCAAATTCCCCTCCCCGCCTTATCCCAGCTTCGCCCGCAGCGGCGGCATGCAGGGCACCGTACGCCTGAGCATCAGCGTCGGCCCCTCCGGCGCGGTGGAAGGCGTCAGCATCATCGGCAGCACNNGCTACGCCGCCTCCTGGGTGCGCCGGAACTGGCGCTGGCCCGGCGGCGCTTCCAATCGCTACACCCTGCCGCTTACCTTCCGCCTGCGTTGATCCGGTCATTCGTCATTCTGATTTAGTCATTCGTCATTTTCTCCCCCATGCCCCTCCTCGCCAACGTCGTCGTCGATCTCTTCCTCAAAGGCGGTCCCATCATGTACCCCATCGCGGTGGTGACTCTGTTTGCCATCTGCATCTTCATCGAGCGCGTTTTCTGGTGGCTGCGTTTCACCGCCAAGCGCTCCGTGAAGCAGCTCGACGAGGTTTATGAGAAGCTGGAGGCCGGAAACCTCGCCCAAGCCATCACCCAAGCCGCCAAATCGACCGATCCAGTGGTGCGCATGATCCACCACGGCCTCAACCATCGCCACACCAGCATGCAGGGAGCCCTCGAAGTCGCCGCAGGGCAGGAACTGCGGGACGCGGGCCGCTTCTTGAGCGCCATGGACACCATCGTCACCCTCGCGCCGCTGCTCGGCCTGCTCGGCACCGTCACCGGCATCATGGGCAGCTTCACCAGCATCGGCAGCAGTGAGCTCGCCGTCGAAAAAGTCACCGGCGGCATCGGCGAGGCCCTCATCGCCACCGCCGCCGGTCTCGGCATCGCCATCGGCACCCTGGTGCCCATGAACTACTTCCACTCACGCCTCGCCGCGCTGAAGTTCGACCTCGAAGCCGCCGCGAACAACGTGCTCATTTTAGCTGCGCAGCATGGCTTTGATAAAGTCGGGGTGAAAGCGTGAAACGGAGCTGGAAAATGACGAAACCAGAATGACGAATGCCGAATGAATGACCAAGCCTCAATGACCTCGCCTTGCCCATTCGTCGGTTCCTTCGTGCTTCGGCATTCGGACTTCATTCGTCATTCTGATTTCGACATTCGTCATTTTCCAAGCCTCTAAGCCCCCAGACACACTTTGAAGCTGCATTCACCACTTCCCGAACGAAAGACCCGACTCGAGATCATCCCGCTCATCGACGTGATGTTCTTCCTGCTGGCCTCCTTCATGATGGTCAGCCTCACCATGTCGAAGCAGCAGACCATCAAGGTCAACCTGCCCGTCGCGTCGTCCGCGCAGTCCGACTTCAAGCCGGACATGATCAATCTGGCCGTCAATGCCACCGGCGATGTGTTCTTCGACAAAACCTCCACCACACTGCCAGAGCTCGACCGTAAACTGTCCGAACGCTTCGGCAAAGATCCCGCCACGCCCGTTTACATCAGCGCCGATGTGAACACGCGCTACGCGGACCTCGTGAAAGTGCTCGACGCCGCCAAGCGCGTCGGCTTCACCAAGGTCGCCTTCAATGTCAAACCGGCCAACGCCGCCGCCCAGCCGAAATGAAGCGCCTGCTCCTCACGCTGCTGGTTTTGATCTCCCTCGGCCTCTGCGCCGTCTGCCTCGTGCAATGGCAGCGCGAGGCGCGTCTGCGCGGTCACATCACCGATCTCGTGAAACGCCTGGAGGCCGAGAACGCCGCCAAGGTCGAGGCGCAGCGCAAAGTGCGTGAGTACGAGAAGGAAATCGAGCGCCTCACCGAGCTGCGCGCTGAAGTCGAGGCCAAGCTCGTCGAAGTCACCCGCGAGTACAACGACCTCTCCAACGACTCCGTCGCCCGCGGCATCACCATCGCCGTTTACATGCGCGAACTCATGCAGATGCAGGCAAACTTCGCCGCCGCCCAGTCTGCTCTCGGCCAGGGCAGCGCCGTTCTGAAGGATCACAACGCCGCCGTCACCGCCCAGAACAGCGCCATCGAAAAACAAAACGCCCTGCTCAAGCAACTGACCAACGAACGCGACACCGCCATCGAGAAGCTCAACGCCCGCACGCGTGAGTTCAACGAGCTGGTGGAGAAGTACAACAAACTCGCGAAGCAGCAGTAGGCCACAAACCGCCACGTCTGGCAGATAGGCAGTGCCACACCTACTCGTGCGGGATGACCGCCCCGTGCTCGATCACAAATTTCAGCGGAATTTTCGGATTGTTGATGTCCTTACCGCCGGATTCATGCCATTTTCGCTCCCACGCGCCGAGGTAAGGCTCGAGCTGCTTCGCTGACATGCGATAAAGCGCCTGCAGCTCGATCCCCTCATAAACCGCGAAGACCCAGGGCACCCTGCGGTATTTGGCGATGATGGTGGGATTCATGTGGTGGTGCGTGGAGAAGCTTTTTGTCAGCAGTTTATTGACTGACTTCACCTCATACTCGTTGCCATCCTCATCCACGGCGTCATTACCTTCGCGTTTAGGCAGGGCTTTCAAGCCGGTGAGAATCAGGATTTGCAGGAGTTTGCCACCATTGTCCTGAAAGATGTCATTGATTCCATGCTTGGTGGCGAGTTCCTGAAGCTCACGCATCGCGGGAAACAGGCGGTCCAGTTTGGCCTTGTCAGCATGCGCCTTCATGACTTCTGGCTCTTGATGAGTTTTTCCAGAGGCACGTCGAGCGACTGCGACAGACGCTCCATGTTGTCGATGGAGATGTTGCGCTCCCCGCGCTCGACCGATCCCACATAGGTTCGGTGCAGGCCGCACAAGTCCGCCAAATCTTCTTGCGAGAGGCCCTTGGCGAGCCTCTGCTCCTTCAGATTCGCGGCGAATAGCTGGCGGGCATTCAGTTGTGGCATTGTGCTGCAATGAAAGCCGGGTTGATGCCTTTGAATCTACAGACTATAAGTGGCGCGATGTTGCTGACCAAGTCCAGTCCCCTTTACCAGACCAACCACGGTGCAGCCTACCGTGGCGACTCCTTGCAGCTTCTCACCGAGCTGGAGGATGGCAGCATCGACCTCGTCATGACCAGCCCGCCCTTCGCCCTGCTGCGGGAGAAAGAATACGGCAACAAGCAGCAGCACGAATATGTGAGCTGGCTCGCTCAATTCGGAAGGCTGGTGAAGGACAAGCTCAAAGAGAACGGCAGTTTTGTCCTCGATCTCGGCGGCGCTTACGAAATCGGGCAGCCCAGCCGCAGCCTTTATCCCTTTCGCGTGCTCATCGAGTTCTGCGACACCCTTGGCTTTCATCTCGCCGAGGATTTTTATTGGTACAACCCTTCCAAACTGCCCAGCCCCATCGAATGGGTGAACAAGCGCAAGCTGCGGGCGAAGGACGCCGTGAACACGCTCTGGTGGTTCAGCAAGACACCTTGGCCCAAGGCCAACGTCTCAAAGGTGCTGGCCGAATACAGCGACCGGATGAAGAAGCTCATCGAAGACCCCGCCGCGTTTTACACACCGAAGAAACGCCCGTCCGGTCATGACATCGGTGCCAGCTTTGGCAAGGACAATGGCGGAGCGATTCCGTCTAATCTCCTGCAAATCCCGAATTCAGAATCGAACGGCTGCTATCTCCGTGGTTGCAAAGCCGTCGAGGCCAAGGGCCACCCCGCCCGTTTCCCCGCGAAACTGCCGGAATTCTTTATCCGCTTCCTCACCGAGCCAGGAGATGTGGTGCTCGACATCTTTGCTGGTTCCAACACCACTGGACAAGTCGCGGAGCGCGAAGGTCGTCGTTGGCTCGCTTTTGAGGAGCGCCTGGATTACCTCGCGGCCAGCTCCTTTCGCTTCTTCAGCGAAACGGCCACCGAAGATGATATGAAGCGGACCTACGATTCCCTGACCAGGGGGGAGACCGTGGACTTCCGCCGCGCCGTGTTTGCCCCGCCGGAAGGCAACGGACGAGGATTGGATGGTACAACAGCATTCGACCTCAAGCAGCGTCGTGCCGAGACAGTGGAGCAAGGTCTGCTGATTCTTCGCGAAGAATCAGTATTAAGTTCGCCAGTGGCATCTCGCACACCGGTAAAATATGAAAAGCCCAAGCGTCAGAGAAGGCCCACGGCTTCAAAGTAGTCTAACACGGTCATCGAGAAAGTAATCAGTAAAGGCTGCGCTCTGATAGATCTGCAAGCTCATCACCCACGCGGCAAACCTCTTGCCATTCCATGCCGTCTGCGAAAGACTCCGCGCCCGCATGAGCCAAGCTGCCTCCACCGAAATCACGCACATCCGCGATCTGTCACCGCAGCAACGCCGTTCCGGACTCGCCGCGTGGCTGGGCTGGATGTTCGACGGCTTGGACATGCATCTCTACACGCTGGTGGCCACGGCCTTCGTGGCGCAGCTCATGCTGGTGCCGGAAAACGACCCCACCGTGGGCACGCATGGTTCCATCATTCAAGCGGCGTTTCTTGTCGGCTGGGCCGTGGGCGGGGCGTTCTTCGGACGCATCGGTGATGTGCTGGGCCGCAGCCGTGCGCTGACGCTCACGATCCTGACCTACGCTTGTTTTACCGGCCTGTCGTTCTTCGCGCAGGAGTGGTGGCACCTTATGATTTTCCGTTTCCTGGCCGCGCTGGGCATCGGCGGCGAGTGGGCCGTGGGCGCGTCGCTGCTGTCGGAAACGTGGCCGAAGAAATGGCGGCCGTGGATCGCCGCGACGCTGCAAAGCGCGGTGAACTGCGGTGTGCTGCTCGCCTGCCTTGCGGGTTGGCTGCTGGCGGGCCAGGAACCACGCTACATCTTCCTCATCGGCATTCTGCCCGCGCTGATCACGCTGTGGATTCGCAAAGCGGTGCCTGAAACGGAAGAATGGGCGCAGGCGCGTGAAGGCCAGGAGGTGCCGAAGATCAGCGCGTTGTTCAGCCCCGCCGTGCGTGGCGTGACATGGCGTGTGATGATCATCTGCGCCGTGTCCTTGACCGCGCACTGGACCTTCCTGTTCTGGCAGCAGAAACATGTGCTCAGCCTGACGGAGATCGTCTCGCTCGACAAAGCAGGCAAGGACTCCGCCGTCGTCACCGGATTGATGTGGATCATGTTCGGTTCGCTGATCGGCAACTACATCGCCGGCGGCCTCGCAAAGCTGTTCGGCTACCGCAACACCATCGTCGGTATGATGCTGGCCTATTTCGCTATCATGTATCTCTCCTTCTCGCAGGTGTGGAGCTGGGAGGCCACGAAATGGCAGTTTGCCGCCATCGGCGCATGCCAGGGGGTGTTTGGTCTCTTCACGATGTGCCTGCCGCCGCTCTTCCCCGTGCTGCTGCGCACCACCGGCTCCGGTTTCTGCTACAACATCGGCCGCATCGTCGCCGCAGGCGGCACGGTGTTCTTTGGCATCTTCGTGAAAGTGGGCGACTTCCGCACCGCGCTGCTTTATGCCGGTTTCCTGTTCATTCCCTCCGCCGCAGTCGCCCTCATGCTGCCTTCGGAACCCAAACAGGCCGATGGCACGGCAAGTGCGGTGGAATAGACGCCATCTCATGAGGTATTCAGCCAGCAGCGCCTAGAGCACTTTAAATAATACTATAACCGCAAGAGGCAAACCAGCCCATGGCGTCTTTGGCTGTGACTTTTGAGAACGCCAGGCTGATCGCCTCATCGAGTTGCACTGGTGTGCGGGCCTCCGCACTCCTGAGCAGGTGCTTGATCTTGCTCCACATCTTCTCAATCGGGTTGAGATCAGGCGAGTAAGCCGGAAGGAACCGCACTTCAGCTCCCACCCTGCGAACCAGCCGCTCCACCTCCGGGCTCTTGGTTGTCCATCACCACGATGTCTCCTGGCTTCAAGGTCGGGCAGAGCACCTGCTCAAGGTAGGTGACGAACGCTGCCGTGTCCGCAGCCCCTGGCAGGTGCATGCAGGCGGTGGTGCCATCCAGCCGGATCGAGGAGATCATGGTCGTGCTCTGCCACCGGCCACATGGGGCCGCTGTGTGCAGACGGCGGCCGCGCGGTGCCCTGCCACGCAGGCGGGTCATGTTGGTCTTGGCCCCGCTTTCATCCAGGAAGACCAGCCGCCAGGCTCTAAGCCGTAACGATGCAGTAGGAAGAA
>DNXB01000243.1 GCA_003506995.1 Verrucomicrobiales bacterium | reverse complement strand
ATGGCGACGTTCGCCTTGCCCTGCTCCTGCGCCGTGATGGCGTCTTGCTTAGCGCGTTCAGCCTTCGCCTTCGCGACGACCTGCTCCTGCTCGGCTTCCTTGCGCTTCGCAATCAGCTCATCGGTCTTGTCGTCGAAGTCGATGTCGTTGATGACGAGCTGCACCAGCTCCACGTCGTAGCGGTCGAAGGCCGACGGCTCGGAGATGATGGGCTTTCCGTCGGCGCTGAGGCGCACCGACACCGTGCGCTGAATGAAGTTGTTGCCCTCATCGTCCTTGCGCAGACGCTCGGTGTAGGCAGTCGCGTAAATGCCGCTCTTGATCTGCGCGTTCACGAGGTCGATGAAGTCGGAGCGCCGGGTGGAGTAGACCTCCTCCGCGCCGAAATGCGTGGCGGATTGCTTCAGGCTGGCAGCGACGACCTGCCGTACGAGGTCGGATTGCACCGCCTCGAAGCTGCGGAAGTCCTCATGGATCTGGAGGATGCTGCCCTCCTTGACCGGCAGGCGGTACTTGATCTGCCCCGAGATGCGCGCCGTGGCGGCATCGTTGAACCGCACAAGGATCTGCTCTTCGCCTGCGTTGAAGTCGTAGACGTCGGAAATCTTGTACTCGTGGATGTCGCCGAACAGCTGCAGGTAGACGCCTGGTGTCGTGCGAACGCTCATCTCGCCGGAGCCTGCTGCCTGCTTCACCTGCACGTAGCCCGCGTCGTTGGTCTCGAAAAGCATCGAGGACAACACAAGCACCATAACTGACAGCACGGCAGCGATGCCGATCGTCAGTTTCTTGATGATTGAACCTTCATTCATAAAGTCTCCCTTGGTTGCATTGAGGTTAGTTTTTTTGGCTCCACGCCGCCCGTCTCGAGGAAACACACTCCGGCGGCCTCCAGCGTGACGCGGATGCGATCGAGCATCTCGAGGCGGCGGCGATACAGGCGGCGGTGACGCGACGCCCCGCGGCGGATGCGGCTGATCGATTTCGGGTGAAGGTTCGCCGCCTGCGCCAACTGGCTATCCGTCCAGCCTAGCAAGCCGAGGGCAGCGTCCATCTGTGACATCGTCAAACAGGGCATCATGAGCACAATTAAATTACGGTAGACTAAATCTCGAATATATCGTATTGCTATCCGAACAATGAATCAAATTCAAGTCATTTATAGGGAGATAAACATGGAGCTACTTCAAGGCGCCTTGCTCATTGCCTTAGGTGCATTTCTGACCGACGCCGCTATGCAAGTCATGGCCGTGGTTTCGGCGCTCATCTGGGGGCCAGTGTGACCTGGTCCCGCCTGATCGCTGCCTTAACGGTGTGTGGCACTGCCTTCGCACTCTACGCATGCAGCGGCTCGGGTTATTTTGCGCCGGATAATACTTACTGGCTCAACCCATGGCGGGTCTGATCTGATCGTTTAACTCCAACAATCGAATCATATGTCTATTTGTGATAATCTAAAAACGGCCTGGAAAAACATTGCACCGCGCTTTGAAACCTATGTGGCGCCAAACCTTGTACGGCGCGACCCAGCCGCCGAAGGTCTTCACCGCATTTTTGAGCAGATCGTTCTTCCGCTGGCCGAACAGGTCGACCGGCAGCAGCAGGTCATCGAAAGTCTTCAGAACCGCCTGAACGCTCCCTCGACAGCTGCGTCTACGATCTCCCTGCACAAGACCGGGGCGGATAGCTACGCGCCGCCGAACCATGACGATCTGACAGCCGGAGCCGTCTGGTGATGTCGCTCTGCCGCTTCCGTGTGGCCTGTGAGGTCACGGGGCGCGCCTGGCGCATCCAGGAAGTTGAGGACGGCCGCGCCATCGTACGCCAGTGCGGGGCGAGTGCGGGCTTTGATGGTGTCTTCCCTGATGTCTCTACCGCGCTAAGCGCTGTGCAGGGCTGGATCGGCGAAGACAGGGAGGCTGCGTGACGCGCCGCGTCTTAGTATTCTGGATTGCGGCTGGCGTTCTGGTCGTACACCTGCTGATCGCCGTACTGGCAGCGCGAGACCTCACCGCCAGCGACTGGCTCGCCGCGCTAGGGGCCGGAGCCGTCGCACAAGACAGTGGCGACTACTTCGCCACAAACGACTGGCGAGGCTGACGCGGCATGGCAAAGCGCCGAAAGGATCTTGATGCTTATCCCACCCCACGACGCTGGGGTGCCGATGACAAGGTGCTGGAAGAGCTATGGAACTCAGGTACGCCAATTTCTCTGATCGGCTTGCACCTTGGCCGCACCGAAGCAGCGATTCATCTGCGCGTGCACATTCTGCGCAACAAGGGCGTGTTCCTTGCGCCGCGGCAACCTGGCACACCCGCCGCCGCCACAAAGTACGTCGGCGAGGCGCTGACCACTCCGTACCTCACCTACATCGATGATCTGGGCCGGACGATCAAGCGCTACCCGGCAAGGTGGTGCATGGGCGCGCGTCCTACGCCGTCGATCGGCGGAATGTTTGGCGACGGCACATCGAACGAGGAGATGATATGAATGAGGAACCAGAGAAGACCGCGCTGAAGCCAATACGCCCGCTGTCCATCCAGGGGCTGAAGCCCGCAACCGACGTCGGGGCAGGCCCGACCTTTGCGTGGGTGAAGCCGACTGACCTCATCATCGAAGATTCCTACCAGCGGAACATTTCCGAGAAGTCGATCACCCTGATCCGCAAGATCGTTCAGGGCTGGGAATGGGCACGCATGAAGCCGCCGATCTGCGCTCGGGATGCCAGCGGGTGCCTCTTCGTCGTCGACGGACAGCACACAGCGATCGCCGCGGCTTCCCATCCAGCCATCGAGACCATCCCGGTGATGATCATCGAGATGGCGACCGTCGAGGACCGCGCCTCAGCGTTCATCGGTCACAACCGCGACCGGGTCGCCATGACGGCAATGCAGATCCACTACGCCTCTCTTGCCGCAGGAGACCCCGTCGCCGTGGCGATGGACGAGGCGTGCCGCCGTGCCGGGGTAACGATCCGCAAGACGCCGCCTGCCAACGGCATCTACAAGCCCGGCGAGACGGTCGCCGTCAAAGCTGTTGAGGCCGTGGTGACAAAGAAGGGGGCCGCGGGTGGCGCACGCGTGCTGAAGGTCTTGGTCGACGCTGGCCGCGCACCTCTCTCTGCCAATGAGATCAAGGCCGTGACTGCGCTGCTTTATGAGCCAGAATGGAAGGACCAGGTGAATGAGTTCGATCTGGCCACTGTGATCCGATCTAAGCAGCCCGACGCATGGGCGGGCTGGGCCGAAGCCAACGTCCGCAAGGGCATGCCCATGGCGCTGTGGCGGGCCATCGCCATCGCCTGGTTCAAAGCCGTCCCCAAGAAACGCGGTGCAAAACCAGTTGGAGCGGAGGAGGGCGTGGCGGCGTCCGCCTCATTGGGAAAGCCCCTGCCCTGCCCGCTCCGCGCAAGCCACGACGCGTAGCGTCCGGCTGGGCCAGCCAGGACGAAAAGCTGATCGAGCTGTGGAACAAGGGAGAGTCAGCGCAATTCATCGCTCAGGAAATCTCACGCCTTGGCCAGGAACGGCACGCTTCAGCGGTCTATCTTCGTGCCCGAGAGCTACGCAAAGCAGGACGGACGATCCAAGAGCGTCCTCGATACGGCTCGAAGTCGAAGGGTAAGGGTAGCCGGTGGGCAGGCCGCGGCACTTCCGTCATCGAGGCTTCTTCCGGGTTCGAGACGTACATCGATGAGCAAGGACGGACGATTAAGCGATACCCACCACGCTGGGCGCAGGGGGCGTTTGTCTCGAAGGCAGTGCGTGGGAAGGCCTCGCTTTGAACGGTCCCGACTACGCTGCCCGGTGCGCTCAGCTGACCGAAGAGCTGGATCAGGCTTTGGAGCGGATCGAGCAACTTGAGGCGGAGCTTGGTCTCGCCTATCCGGTCCCCTTGGTCTTTGGTCTTACCGGCCAACAGACCTGCATCTTTGGTGTTCTCATGGCTCGGCCCTTCGCATCCAACGCCGCACTGATGCTCGCCCTCTACAGCGACAAGACGAACGGCGATGCGGCGGAGCCGGACATCATCAAGGTGCATATCTGCAAGATGCGCCAGAAGCTGAAGCCCTTCGGCGTCGAGATCGAGACTATGTGGGGCCAGGGGTACCGGATCTCCGACGAGCACAAAGCCATCGTGAGGGCCATGTTGGCGGAGGAATCCTAAACCGCCACCTCAAGTTCATCCTCGAAGTAGTGCTCGACGATCTCGAAAAAATCCCCCTGCTTCAGGACGCCAATCGCCACCGGTTTCGCCAGCTCGCCGACACGCGCCAGAGCCTCGTCCGTGCTCAATGGGGCGGGTGATCCATTCGTTCGCCGCATCCACCACTGCATGGCCTTAGCGCGCGCGCGGCCGGTGTGTTGGAAGGCGACCCACTCTCGGTATCGTTTCATGCCGTACCGGTATTCCACCAGCATGGTCGGCAGGGAGCCGACCTTCTCGTGCCGCTTATAAGTCACGCTATCGAACGGGATCCGCAGCGGCTCCACCTTCTGCGTCGAGAGCACGGCCGCGGAGCTGGCTGTGTCGTTCAGATTCACTTCGCCTTCGGCTACCGGGTAAACGTGGCCGCACTTGATGCACTCGCGCGCTGAGGCGTAGGCGAATGCGTGGCACGACGGGCATGACTTCATCGGAGCGTCCTGCGGCAGAGAGCTGCGCGCCTGCTTCACCGTGATCTTGTCGACCGGGCCCAAGGCTTCAATGATGCCCCCCATATCGAGAACAAGGCACGTCCGTTTGTCAGGGTGAACCCGCATCCCACGACCTACTGCCTGCACGTAGAGCACCCTAGAACGCGTTGGGCGCATCAACGCGAGCAGATCGATCTTCGGATTATTGAATCCGGTCGTGAGAGCCATCACGTTGACGACGCAGCGTAGATCGCCATGCTCAAAGCGCTGCAGGTGAGCGCGGCGGTCTGCGGCGGGCGTCTTCCCTGTGACAGCTTCACAGCTGATCCCATACCGCCGGATTTCGTCGCGGATGTGTTCGGCATGGCTAACCGACACGGCGAAGACCAGCCACTTCTTTCGATCTTGGCCATGTGTGATGATCTCTCGGACGCATTCCTCGATGATCTCTGGTCGGTCGCTGGCAGCTTCCAGCTCGCTGAGGGCGAAGTCGCCCGCAACCGTGCGAATGCCGGTGGTATCGATCCGCGTGGACATCTGCGGTGTTTCGAGCGGGCAGAGATAGCCATCGGCCAGCAGGTCCGTCATGCTGATCGAGTAGGCGATCTCATCGAAGAGCGCGTCATCTCCCTCATGAAGCCAGCCGCCCTTCAGATTGAACGGTGTGCCCGTATAGCCGATCAGACGCATGTCCGGGTTGCCCTGCCAAAGGACATCCAGCAGGCCACGATACATCTTGGTGTCCTTCTTGCCCGTCAGGTGCGCCTCATCAATGATTGCCACGTCAATCTTCGGCACACGCCAGGCTTGGCGGTAGATGCTCTGGATGCTGGCGAAGATGCACTGCCCGGTAAGGTTCTTCTGCTTCAGCTTATCGGCGTAGAAGCTAAAGCCGATGTGCGGAGCGTGCAGTGCCAGCTCGGCGGCATTCTGCGTCAGCAGCTCGGAGGTGTGCGCCAGCGATAGGAATCTCATCGGTGCGTAGAGCTCTACGGCCCGCCGCATCAACTCCGCCATGAGCAGCGACTTTCCCGCGCCGACCGGCGCAACGATCAACGGCTTTCCCTGCCGCTTGGTGAGGAATTCCACCGCAGCGTCGGATGCTTCAAGCTGGTATGGCCTGAGGACCTTTCCCATCACCTCCCCTCCGCGTCGACCCAGAGGCTTCCGTCCTCGAGGCGGTAGGTGATGCTGTCTTCAGTGGCGTCGATCTGCTCAGCGGGCACCAGAGACGGCAAGAACAGGTGCGTCGGGCAGCCCGCGGCCTCCTCCTCGTGGGTAAGCAACTTCGCCCAGCGCTCGCACTCCCAGCGTCCTCGTGGAGCAGGAGTCGAGCGCACGCAGGTGCGGCAGTTCCGCTCCGGCATGGCGCGTTCGTGGCAGATGTCTCGGTAGTCGCACATGCGGCAGACGAAGTGATCTGCGTCCCCGATACGTGGTGGGGCTTCGTGTGCCTCCTTGATGCGGNNAACGGCGGGCACGCTCAACCAGTGCCAGCGCGTACACCGGATCATAGTCCGTTCGCACCGAGACGCACTCACGCAGTCCGGGCGTTGAGCAGGTCAGATAGTGCCGGGTCAGGCCTGAGAAGTGCATATAGAGCTGGGCCTGACCGTAGTACTCGGCTGACCACGCCTTGAGGGCCTGCTTTTCGCCGAGGGTGGCCTTCAGCTTCTGCAGCTCGCGGAGGTACTTCTCCTCGCGGCTCTTGTGCTCCCACACGTGGGGCGTCTTCGCCGCCTGAAGAAGCCCGATGATGTGGCCGTCGCAGTAGCCCTTCAGATGGCCGTCGAGCGCTGTGTAGAGGAACTGCTTGCCCGTGGCCGGATCCACAGTCTGGAGATCGACGCCTTCAACCAGGCGGAGCCGCTCCGCCATCAGGGGCTCATCGACGTGGCCGTTGGCCGCAGCCTTGATGAGTCGAGCTGACCGTTCAACCTGCTTCACCCACCGATAGGCGTACCAGATGGCCCGGCCGCATTCCTTGCCGACGCTCGATATGCTGATCGCACGCGAACGCCAGCTTGGCTGTTTCAACAGCGCAGCGTCCACGGCGAGCAGCGTGGGATCGTCTCCAGCCAGCGGGATCTTGGCCATTAGCGGCCCCCGTCTTGGCTCTCATCCTCAAGCATGAAATCGACGATGACGCGTGCAATTCGCCCGCTTTCATCACGCTCCACATAAACGGGATACTCGCCGTCCCCGTATCCCGTTGCGACGCACACCCCTAGCCCATCGTGCCCAAGGTCATACTCGAACTGTGTGACATCGCTCTCTAGCTTGTCACAGAAATCCAGCCAGTCTCGGCCAACGGCTAACGGCAGCTTCGGCGGATGAATAATGTAGCTCGGATCACCAATCCAGCAGATGCCTGCATCAACTCCAATGACGCCTACCTGTTTTTTCGCACGCACAAATCCTCTCTCTCTGTGGCTATGCCACGGTTAGTTCTTCTCGTTTCACGGCGGCCTGCGCTTCGAGCAGGCGATAGCGGGCCTCGGAAATGGGTGTGAGGCCGGCGGGCGGAGACCATTCACCGCTGATGATGACGCAGCTGGGATTCTCCATCTTCAGCTCACTCAGCACTCGCTCCCAGTTGGGTGCGAAGATCACCAGGTGATCGCGGTCGGGCCAGACCAGCTGGACAGGATCAAGTCGCCCAGAGCCGGAGGTGACGCCGCTGCCG
>DNXB01000589.1:5323-5556 GCA_003506995.1 Verrucomicrobiales bacterium | reverse complement strand
TCACCTGCTGGCCTATGTGGAAATGCTTGACCGTGACGCGGCGCGTCTCAGCGACTGCCAGAAGCGGCTCAATGTGATGCCGCTGGGCTCGGGGGCGCTCGCAGGCAGCACGATCATCCTGGACCGCGAATTCGTGGCGCAGCAGCTTGGCTTTGACGGCGTTTCGCAGAACTCGATGGATGCGGTTAGCGATCGTGATTTTATCGCCGAACTGCTGTTCGCGATCTCGCTCG
>DNXB01000589.1:0-5311 GCA_003506995.1 Verrucomicrobiales bacterium | reverse complement strand
GCCGCAGAAAAAGAACCCGGACGTGGCGGAACTGACGCGCGGCAAGTCGGCGCGGCTGATTGGCAACCTCATGAGCATCCTCACGCTGCTCAAGGGCCTGCCGATGACCTACAATCGTGATTTGCAGGAGGACAAGGAGCCGTTGTTTGACTCCATCGACACGATCTCGCTCGCGCTCGAAGTTTTCACGGAAATGATCAGTGGCATGGACGTGAACCGCGCCAAAACGCTCGCTGCGGCGAGCGATCCAATGCTGCTGGCGACCGATCTGGCCGATTACCTCGTCAATCATGGCATCCCGTTCCGTCAGGCGCATGAAGTCATCGGCAAACTCGTCGCATACTCGATTGAGCAGAAGCGCGGCTTTGGAGAAATGACTCTGGAGGAGTTCCAGCAGTTCTCACCGGCCTTCGAGGCCGATGTGACGGCCTGTTTGAACCTTGAAACCGCCCTGGCGGCACGAAAAGGCATCGGCGCACCTTCGCCGCAAAATGTGAAGGCCCAGCTCGCCCGCTGGCGGACGACTCTGAACGCGTGACTGGCATGCAGATCCCGGAATTCGACCTCTACACTCCCGGAGCCGAGCCTGGCTGGCGGAAGACGCGCGGCGAGATGGCGTTTGAGAACCCGCATGTGAGCGTGGAACGCGCCTGGTATGACACCCCAGGAGGACGCACCGACGTGCCGTGGATGGTGGTGCAGCGCAAGGCAGCCGTGGCGGTGATCCCCGTGCTGGAGGACGGCCGCTTCGTGATGGTGCATCAGGAGCGCCTGCCGGTGATGCAGACGATGTGGGAATTCCCCGCCGGGCAGATCGACACCGAGGTGACCCGCGAGTCGATCATTCACACCGTGCTAAACGAGCTGCGCGAGGAATGCGGCTGCGCCCTGGAAAACGACCACGGCACCCTGGAGCCGCTGGGCTGGTATTTTCCCTCGCAAGGTTTCACCGACGAGATCGTTTATCTTTTCACGGCGAAGCCCGTGTGTGTCGTCAGCCGTCCTGAACCGGATGGAAGCGAGCACATCAGCGACGTGCGGTTTGTCAGCGCGGGAGAACTGCGTGGGATGATTGCTGCCAATGCGATCACCAACGCCCTGACGCTGGCTCTCTACGCGCGGATCGCGGCCCAAGGGAACGCCGCCTTCGGCGGGAATGCCGAATGACGAATTCCGAATGACAAACGCATGCCCATGCAGCCATGAAAATCCTCCGCGCGACGGTGGATCGGGCCATTCGTCATTCCACATTCGTCATTCGTCATTTTTCACCGCCTGATCCCCCACCCCTCACCTTACTCACCCCCATGTGGTCCGGCATTCTTCAAAAAGTCTTCAAAGTCCGTGAAAAAGTCGCGCTGAACCTCAGCGGCGGCACGGATGAGGAAAAACCCTTCATCGAGCACCTGGAGGACCTGCGCACGATGATCGTGCGCATGGCGATCACGCTCGTGGTCTCGACCATCGGCACCTTTGTGTTCTACAAGGAGCTGTTCCGCGCCATCCAGCTTCCGCTCATCTTTGCCGGGCTGGCAAAGGATGAGGAAGGCGCCAGCGCCCTGCTACAGAACATCGACGTGGCCGGCCCCTTCATGATGGCGATCAATGTGTCGCTCATCACCGCGATCATCATCTCCTTTCCGCTGCTGCTCATTTTCCTGCTGCAGTTCATCCTGCCCGGATTGAAGCCGAACGAGAAGAAGCTGCTTTTCCCGGCCATCGGCATCGGCACCGGCCTCTTCCTCACAGGCGCGGTCTTCGCCTACGCGGTGGTGCTACCGAAGGCGCTGGCCTTCTTCGACGAGTTCGCCAAAACAGTCGGCTCACGGCAGGACTGGACGCTTTCCAACTACGTCACCTTCTCCACGCGCTTCATCCTGGTCTTCGGCATCTCCTTTGAGCTGCCGGTGGTCGTGATGGCGCTGGTGAAGCTCGATTTCCTGAACTTCAAGCTCATGAAGTCCACCTGGCGGCATGCGTTGGTCGCCATCATGCTCTTCGCGGCCATCATCACGCCCACGCCGGATATTTTGACGCTCCTGCTCATGTCCGGGCCATTGTATGTGCTCTACGCCATCTGTGTGTGGCTGGCCTACATCATGGAGAAGAAGGACAAGGAGGCCTACCCGGAATACTACGCCCAGATCGAGAAGGACGAGAAGGAGTTGGAAGAGTCCGTCAGCGATGACTGGGACAACGAGAACTACAATCCATGGTCAGCCGCCGACGATGACGACGACAAGGACAAGGATGACGACTACAAGACGCCTGCCGCCACCCCGTCCGCCCCGCCGCCCGAGGTCGAAAAACCTGCCGAGGAGGAAGAGAACCTTGGCGAGGACCAAAGCTCCCGGATGCCTGAGGAGGATCCGGCCGAAATGCCGACCCGTGAGTTGTCCCTGGAAGAACTGGCCCGAGAAGATGAGAAACGCTCCGGTGACGCGCCGAAGTGATCTTGAAGCCCAGTAGCGGCAGACGTGAGTCTGCCGCTCTCCCAAAGGAAGGCACACGCCTTCCTCCACTTCAGCGACTCAGCGCTCGGCAGCACCCTCGCAATCAACGATGATCATGCAGGGCGCGTCGGCCTCAATGTCGAGACGACGCACGAGCAGACGCGAGAGATAGGCCCTGCCCCAGTCGGTTTCGCGATCCAAAAAGCGGCCCAGCCGTGTGTCTCTCTCCACACAGGCCACGAAGCGCGTCTCGCTGGTGGCGGTGGTCTGCACATCGAAGGTGAGGTATTTCGGCCGCAGTTCGGCTGGAATGTCCAGCCCATGGCTGGGGCGTAGCCCGACGTGAAACCACGCGGATTCAGCGCCCGGTTGTTTGAGAAACGCCTCCAGCCTGCCTTCATGCGTCTCATAAAACGTGGGCCAATGAATGCGGCGCTTGCCATCCGTGCCGGTGGTGAGGCGAATGATGGCGCCAGCCGCGCATTTGGAGGTGGCCAGCTTAAAAATCGGCAGCGGCTGGCCGCCAGGAAGCGTCAGCGGCAGGCCGGGAATGCGCGCCAGCAACCGCAGATCGATTCGTTCCGCCACACTCGAGCCAAACAATGCCTCGATCTCCGCCGTGTGCTTTTCCGCCTCGTGAACGCACGCGGCGCGGCGCTCGGGCGTGTCGGCGGCGAGCAGTTCATGGACCAAAGCCTTCGCATCCGTCGCGTAGGCCGCCGTGTCCGGCAGATCGATCTTGGCGGCGCTTGTTTCCGCCTGGGTGGGGGTCTGGGCGCGGCGCACCTCGGGCGTGGCAGAGGACGGCAATGATGCGGTATCCGCCGCCATTGGCGCGGAGGCTGGCGGGTGGGATTGATCGCACCACAGCCACCCTGCCGCACCCAGGACAATCGCCAGGACCAGCAGGATGAACGCGCCTTTCCATGGCGAGCCACGCGCTTGCGGCGGCATGTCGAAATCCATCGGCTCCGGCGGCTCCCCCACCGGCATCAGAGCCTCTGAATGCTGCAAAGCATTGCGTGTGACGAAGGGAGCATGCCTCGGCACTGGAGCGGGAGGAGATGCCGGCCACGCCGCCGGGGGCTGTCCAGGCGCGGCAAACAAGGACGGCGGCTGAAACACAGGAGGGGCAGCGTCAGGCGGCGGCTGGGCCTGCGCCACCCGTCTCCGCACCTGCGCAACGCCCGCCACCTGAGATTGCGTGCCAAAGTTCGCCCGCGGGCCGCTGTGAGCGCAGTGCGGACACTGCGTCACGCCCGCCATGCTTTGCTGCATGGTGAGAAACGCCTGCCCGCAGGCCGGGCAGATCAGGCTGGCGGTGATGCCGGGATTGATCATGACGAAAAGCTAGCGCATGCGTCAGGAAACCGCGAACTGGTTGTGCGGAGAACACGACGCGGTAGATTCAGCGCCCGCATGAGCCGCCCGCCCGATGATTTAAAGCCCGTTCCCCGTCATATCGCCATGATCATGGACGGCAACGGCCGCTGGGCCAAAGAACGCGGCCTGCCACGCACCGAAGGCCACCGGGCCGGCGCGGAGACAGTCCGGCGCGTCGTCGAGTGCTGCGGAGAGATCGGCGTGGAGCACCTCACGCTTTACGCCTTCTCCTCCGAAAACTGGAAACGCCCGAAGCGCGAGGTCGAGGCGCTCATGAAACTGCTGGAACTTTTCCTGCGCGGCGAGCTGCCCCTGATGATGAAGCAAAACGTGCGCCTCCAGGCCATCGGCCGCCTGCACGACCTGCCGGAGTCCTGCCAGAACGAGCTGCACCGTTGCATCCAGGCCACCGCGCAAAACACCGGCCTCACATTGATTCTTGCCCTCAGTTATGGCGGGCGGGAGGAGATCATCGACGGTGTGAAAAGCCTGCTGCAGAGCATCTCAAGCGGCCACCTCGACAAGGCGATGATCGACACCGAGGTCTTCAGCAAGCATCTTTACACTCGCTATTATCCCGATCCTGACCTCATGATACGCACCAGTGGCGAAATGCGCCTCTCGAACTTCCTTCTCTGGCAGCTCAGTTACACGGAATTTTACGTCACCGAAAAATATTGGCCGGATTTCTCCAAGGAAGATTTGAAAACCGCCATCCGTGCTTTTCACCAGCGCCACCGCCGTTTCGGCGGTGTGTGACGCCGGTTGACCTGCCCCACAATTTCTGCGATAAGCCCCGCCACACCACACGCGCCAATGCCTGACATCCCGGACACCCACCTCATCATCGTGGATCCAGACGCCGACTTCCTTGCCTGGGCAGCGGCTCACCTGAAAGCACCCGGCGTTTCCATCAGCACCTTCGAACGGGCTGAAGAAGCCCTGGCCTCCTACCTCAAAAAACGAGCGGACTTGCTCCTCTCGGAAATTCGCCTCAACGGCACCACCGGCATCGAGCTCCTCAAGCGCCTGCGCCAGAATGATCCGCAGTCCATGGTGATCCTGTTCAGCGGCACCGCCACCACCAGCCATGTCATCGAGGCCATGCGCCTCGGTGCTTACGACGTGCTGGGAAAGGAACGCCTGCCCTACGAGTTGCGCAGTGTCGTGGAAAGCGCCCTGACCTCCATTGAGGCCCGGCGTGTCACCCGCGCCCAGGCAGCCGAGGTGCCCACCGAATCCATCCAGGAAACCATCATTGGCCGCTCCGCGCCAATGCAGGAGGTTTTCAAGCTCATCGGCCGTGTCTCACGCTCCGACGCTCCCGTGATGATCACTGGCGAGAGCGGCTGCGGCAAGGAACTCGTCGCCGGAGCCATCCACAAGTTCAGCCCGCGCGCGCAGAAGGAGTTCGCCGCCATCAACATCACCGCCATCCCGGACAACCTGATCGAAAGCGAGATCTTCGGCCACGA
>DNXB01000318.1:3876-4301 GCA_003506995.1 Verrucomicrobiales bacterium | reverse complement strand
GTCGTCGCCTCACGCCATCACACGGCGGACAAGCTGCTGGAGCGGGTGGTGGAGAGACGGTGATCGCGGGGGCAAAAACCATCTGGAAAGCTCGCTGCGGGTCTGGTAGTCTGCGGGCATGAGTAATGCAATCACCCAGCCTGTTCCCAAAAATCTGCGCCAGCAAATGGTGGAACGCATTTCCACCGCACCCGAGGAGGATGTGGTTTTCGTGCATGATCTGCTGCTTTTTGCCGAGAAACAGCGCCTCTGGAAACAAATCCAAGTGGACGCCGAAGCGGAGCAGGCTGCGGGCAAGCTCGACAACATCCCTGAGTTGGTCCGCCAGTATCGCAATCGAAACAAGGCTGCCTGAGCATCCCTGGTCATGGAGGTCTGCATCGATACCAACACGATCCTCCAGGCCCGGAAGCCCAGTCATCGCT
>DNXB01000318.1:0-3779 GCA_003506995.1 Verrucomicrobiales bacterium | reverse complement strand
GCCTTCACCGACTGCGCCATCGCCGCGCACGCCGACTACGTCATCACCGAGGACCGAGACTTCGCCCCGCTCGCCAACGCGGGATACAAGCCACAGCCGATCACGCCGGATGAGTTCATCGCGAAGTATCGCGGTATTTGTGTGTGACCGGAGCCATACCCCCTGACGGGGGTGCATTATTCCCTCTCATGGGGAGGGGTGAAGGTGGTTATTGAAGGCAAGTCCCTCACGCTTCCCCCCTTGAGCGTGCTCTTTGCCTGCTTGACCGGCTTTGTTCAAGGGGCTCAAGACATTGATCGGGCGACTTGCTTTGGCAGCTTGTCGAGTTTGTAGCGTTGGATCTTGTATTGCAGCGCCCGTCGGCTGATGCCGAGGGTTTTGGCGGCTTCTTCGCGGTTGGAGGTAACCTTGAGCAGTGTCTGGCGGATGAGCTCGGCCTCGACCTGGGCGAGCGTCATGCCGGGCTGAATGGCGATGGCGTGCGGCTCGCGTTTGCCCTGGTGCATGGAAAGGGGCAGATCGTCCAGGCCGATGGCGGCATGAGGCACGGTGACGACGAGACGTTCGACGAGATTGCGCAACTGCCGGACGTTGCCGGGCCAGCGGAGAGTCTGGAAAAGGCTGATGACCTCGGCTTTGAATTTCTTCGGTCGCCGATGGTGCTTGGTGCAGAAATGATCGGTGAAGGTTTTCACGAGAGACGCGATGTCCTCTGCGCGTTCACGCAGCGGAGGCATGATGATGGAGACGATGTTCAGCCGGTAAAACAAGTCCTCACGAAAACGCCCGCCACTGACAGCCTCGGCTTCAAGATCACTGTTCGTGGCGGCGATGATGCGGGCGGTGGCGCGCTCGACTTTCTGACTGCCGACAGGGCGATAGGTGCCGTCTTCGAGCACGCGCAGGAGGTCGCCCTGGCCTTTGCGTGAGAGGTCGCCGATCTCATCGAGAAAAAGGGTGCCGCCTTGAGCGAGCTGGAAGCGGCCTTTGCGGTCGCCGACGGCTCCCGTAAAGGCACCACGCACATGACCGAAGAGCTCCGCCTCGATCAGGTTCTCCGGCAGCGCGGCACAGTTCACAGCAATGAAGGGCTTGGCTTTGCGGCGGCTTTTCTCATGTATGGCACGGGCGACGACTTCTTTCCCTGTGCCGCTTTCGCCGCCGATGAGCACGGTGACATCCGTTGGGGCGATCTGCTGGATGAGACGGTTGATTTCACGCATGGCGGCGTTGCTGCCGGCGAAGATGTCAGGATCAGAGCGGCGGCGGAGGCGCTGCTTGATCTGCTGGTCCTCGGCCACGAGTGACTGATGATCCAGCGCCTTGCGCACCGACTCGACGAGCTGCGTGGCATTGATGGGCTTTGAGATGTAGTCGAAGGCCCCCTTCCGCATGGCCTCCACGGCAGTGTGGATGGTGCCTTTGTCGCTGAGGAAGATGAACTGGGTGTCCGGGGTGATGCCGCGCACCTTTTCCATCAGCGCGACGGCGTCGATGCGTTGTGCGTCGAAGGATTTGACCACGACGTTGAACAGCTCGCCGGAGGCCAGGTTCAGCGCGTCGGACTCATGCGAGGCCACGGAGACTTGGTAGCCGACTTTGGCTAAAACATCACGAATGACGCGGGCGGAGGCCGCATCGCGATCCAAGACGAGGATATGGATGTTGGAGAGTTCCATGGAGCGTGGATCAAACCTGCACATTACCAGCACCACAAGTGCAGATTATGCACATTATGTCAGTTCTCGAAAATGAGCCCGAAACAGGCACGACGCTGGAAGCCTTGATCCACAAGGGCTGGAGCGTCAGCAAGGCCACCTGGCACCTGAAATGCATTATCAGAGACCGCCATGCTTAAATCCTCCTCCCAACGCACTTCCTCCTCCCGCATCCAGTCCGACAGCGAGTTTCTGCATTCGCACAAGGACCAGGACTTCGACCAGGTCTATCCCGAGGCCATCGGCAGGCTGTCCATCTGCCACTGGAGCCCCGTACACGTCTGCCGCACAGCCGCGCAGCTTCTCGTGGTGGAGCCTGGCACACGCGTGCTGGACATCGGCTGTGGTCCGGGAAAATTTTGCCTCATCGGGGCCACGGCGACGAAAGGTCATTTCACCGGCGTGGAACAGCGCGGGAAGCTGGTGCGGATCGCGCAGGACGTCGTGAGAAAGCACAACGTCCCGCGGGTGGACATCGTGCATGGCAACATCCAGGACGTGAGCTTCCGCGACTTCGACGCTTTTTATCTCTTCAATCCGTTCCAGGAGAACATCCTGCCTTCGCTGCGGATCGACTATGACGTGGAGCTGGAGCCACAACTTTACACCGACTACACCACGCATGTGCAGCAGCAGCTCATGCGGATGCCGATGGCCACACGCGTGGTCACTTACTGCGGCGACAACACGGAGATCCCCGACTGCTACGCCTGCGTGAAAACCGCCTTCAACGAGAAGCTGAAGCTGTGGGTGAAAAAACACCCGGCGCCAGACCACGCCCGGGCCGCCGCCAGCCAGCCGGATGATCACAGCATTTCCCCCCTGATGGGCGGCGGCAATTTTGCCATCGCATGAAGTCCTGCTTCTCCTGGGTGGAGGTCTTCCACCGTCCCATGACCGAATCGCCACCCGCCACACTCCCACAACCCGCCACACGCTCCAAACGCCAGCCCACCATGAAACAAATCGCCTCCCTCATCGAAGATCTCGGCCAGCTCACCGAGCTGGACGCCACCAAACGCCGCCTGGATGCCAAATCGGCGGAGTTCAAGAAACTCACCCTGGAGGCTGAAGGCGTGCGCGAACGCCTGCCCACCGCCATTCTCCATCACTACGACCTCCGTGTGTCCAAAGGCAGGCGTGGCGCGGCCAAGATGAAGAACGGCACCTGTGGCGGCTGCCATCTTTCACTGCCCAGCGGCCAGCTCTCCGATCTGCGCCGGGATGATATGGCACTCCAAGTCTGCGGCAATTGCAGCATTTTCATTCTTCCCGAAGATCCGAAGCCGCAAGAAGCTCCTCCGTCCGTCGCAGAGGAGTCTGTGACCAAGCCGCAGCCGCGAAAACGCAAAATCAAAGCCGCCACCTAGCCATGAACACCTCCCGCCTTGAATCCTTCGCTCCCAAGTCCGTGCTCGCGCTGCGGGACTACAGCCTGAGGAAATTCATCGCGGACCTCATCGCCGGACTCACCGTCGGTCTGGTTGCTTTGCCTTTGGCGATGGCGTTTGCCATCTCCTCGGGCGTGCTGCCAGAGGCGGGGATTTACACCGCAGTTATCGCCGGGTTCCTGATCTCAGCGCTCGGCGGATCACGCACGCAGATCGGCGGGCCAACGGGTGCCTTCGTCGTCGTGGTGGCCGGGATCGTGGCAAAGCACGGCATCGACGGCCTTTTCATGTGTACGCTCATGGCTGGCGTGCTGCTCATGGTGCTGGGTCTCACGGGACTTGGCACGGCGATCAAATACATCCCGCGTCCGGTCGTGATCGGCTTCACGAACGGTATCGCGGTATTGATCGCCAGCACGCAGATCAAGGACTACTTCGGTCTTCAGATCGACAAGGTGCCCGGTGAGTTCCTCGGGCGCATGGAGGCGATCTTTGCGCACTGGGGCACGCTTTCGCCCACCGCCACCGCCGTTTCGTGCCTGTCTCTCGGGGTGCTCATCGTGTTCATGAAGTGGATCAAGCGCGTGCCCGGCTCCATCGTCGTGCTGCTGCTGGGCACAGCCATCGCGTGGGGTTTTCACCTGCCGCTGGAGACCATCGAAACACGCTT
>DNXB01000363.1 GCA_003506995.1 Verrucomicrobiales bacterium | reverse complement strand
GATGCCGGAGGGGAGATGTTGGATGATCCTGTTTCGCCGATCAAACGCGGCATCAAGACGCATGAGTTCAATCCATTGAACGCGCAGAAACGCGGTTTGCCCTGGGGAGCGATGGCCGCCGCCGCGATGGTGCTTCTAGGCATCGGTGGCTGGATGTTCATGGCTGGTGACAAGCCAGATGCCACGGCGGCGACCAGCGTGAAGGCTCCTGTGACAGAACCGCCCGTTGCGCCGCCCGAGCCCGCCTCGACAAAGAGCATTGCCGAGGTCAAGAAAGAGACTCCAGCCAAGAAAGTTCCCGCGCCTCCTGCTGAAGTTGCCTCGAAAAAGCCAGAGCCAGCCGCGTTGCCTGTGGTGAATCCGCCGCCACCCGTCGCGGCAAAATCCACGGATGCCAAAGTGGCGGCAAAGCCCGTGGAGATGGCGGTGGCCCCGCCGTCTGCGCCGGAAAAGGTGGAGAAGCCCGCTGCTGCGGCGCCTGAAAAAGCACCTGCGGCCAATCCGCCGCCGCCGAAGGATCCTATCACCATCCGTCGTGCGATCGTGCCCACCAAGGAGGAAATTGAGCGCATGAAACAGGGGCATGTGGAAAACAGCACTGGCAGGCTGCCAACGGTTTCCGCCGCGTCCCCGCTGCCTTCGACAAACAATAAGAAACCGTGATCGCAAACCGTCTTGAGTCTTCGTCCATTCCATCGCGTGGGAATCCACACGAAAGGTCGGATTTTGTTTGGACTCATGGCGCACTCACAGGTAAAAGTCCCCGCGTGGTGACATGCGCAGCAAGCGAAGCTGGATCGATGGCTGAACCTGGGGAACACCAGGCCAAGGATCGTTGGCTTGGCAAGGCGGCATGCATCCCATCATGTAGCGTCACGACTGACAGCATTTTCACATCCCAACACCGAGCAACCAGGAGAGACTGATGAAGGTCAACAACACAATTGTCATTTCAATCGGACAGGCAGGCAATCAGATTGCCGCGTCTTTCTGGAAAACCATCTGTCAGGAGCATGGCATCGACCCGCTGACGGGTCAGACGGCCCAGGGACAGGCCCCGCGCGGGAATTGGAGCGCGTTTTTCACCAAGCTGGGCGAGTCCACTTCTGGAAGTTATGTGCCGCGTGCCATCATGGTCGATCTGGAGCCGAGCGTGATCGACAACGTGAAGGCGACCTCGGGTTCGTTGTTCAATCCGGGCAATCTGATCAGCCGCACCGAAGGCGCGGGCGGTAATTTTGCCGTTGGTTATCTGGGTGCCGGGCGCGAGGTTCTACCCGAGGTCATGGGCCGCCTGGACGCTGAGATCGACAAGTGTGACAACGTCGGCGGCATCCNNTCCTCGTGCTGCATGCCACGGGTGGCGGCTCTGGTTCCGGCTTCGGCGCCCTGCTCATCGAGTCCGTCAAAGAGAAGTATCCCGAGTTCCCGATCCTGAGCTGCGCAGTGCTTCCCTCGCCGCAGGTCTCCAGCGTGGTTACCGAGCCTTACAACACGGTCTTCACCCTCAACACGTTGCGCCGCTCCGCTGACGCCTGCCTGATTTTTGACAATGAGGCTTTGTTTGAGCTGGCGCACCGCAAGTGGAACATTGAAAGCCCGACTGTGGATGATCTGAACCTGCTTATCACCGAGGCGCTCGCCGGGTTGACCGCCTCCATGCGTTTCAGCGGCTTCTTGACCGTGGAAATCAGCCTGCGCGAGCTGCTCACCAATCTCGTGCCGCAGCCCTCGCTGCACTTCCTGATGTGCGCCTTCGCGCCGCTTACCCCGCCGGACCGCAGCAAGTTCGAGGAAATGGGGGTCGAGGACATGATCCGCAGCCTGTTTGACAATGGTTCTGTCTTCGCCGCCTGCTCGCCGATGGAAGGCCGCTTCCTCAGCACCGCCGTGCTTTACCGTGGCATCATGGACGACAAACCTCTCGCCGACGCCGCCC
This sequence comes from Verrucomicrobiales bacterium, assembly GCA_003506995.1. Classification (GTDB taxonomy): domain Bacteria; phylum Verrucomicrobiota; class Verrucomicrobiia; order Verrucomicrobiales; family Verrucomicrobiaceae; genus Prosthecobacter. Next base: position 6,215 of record DNXB01000363.1, on the reverse strand, counting down.
TCGCCGCGATGCGTGAGCAACTTCCGCTCACCTACTGGATTCCCACGGCTTTCAAAATCGGCTACGTCGAGCAGCCGGGCGTCTCGCATCGCAAGAGCATGGTGCTGCTGGCCAACAACACCGAGATCGCCCGCGTACTTGACCGCATCTGCCACAACTTCGACAAGCTCTGGCAGCGCAAGGCCTTCGCCAACTGGTATCTCAATGAAGGCATGTCCGAGGAGCAGATCAACGCCCTGCGCGCCTCGGCCCAGGAGCTCATTCAGAGCTATCAGGTCGCTGAAGAAAGCGGTGCCAAGGCCAAGGTGCAGGACAGCTCGGCGGACATTCCGCGCGGCAGCGCCAGCCAGGATGACAGCCGCGCCGGCATGAGCCTGCGCGATCTTGTGGACCGTCGGCGCGCGTAACAAAATCGAATCAGGAACAGCAACAACAAGTTTGGAGGAACACCCGTGAGAGAGATTCTGAGCATTCATGTCGGACAATGTGGCAACCAGATCGCCGACCGTTACTGGCGGCTCGTGCTCCGTGAGCATGGCCTGACCGAGTCCGGCACGCCGAAGGAGGGCAGCAATGCCGCGTCCAACGCCAACATGGAGGTCTTCTTCCACAAGGTGCGCGATGGGAAATACATCCCGCGTGCCGTCCTCATCGACCTTGAGCCTGGTGTCATCGCCCGTATCGAAGGCGGCGACATGGCGCAGCTCTTTGACGAGAGCTGCATCATCCGCAAAATCCCTGGTGCCGCCAACAACTGGGCGCGCGGCTACAATGTCGAGGGAGAGCGCATCATCGACCAGATCATGAACGTGATCGACGCGGCGGTGGAGAAAACCAAGTCGTTGCAGGGATTCCTCATCACGCACTCCATCGGCGGCGGCTCTGGCTCCGGCCTGGGCTCCCTCATCCTTGAGCGCCTGCGCCAGGCTTATCCGAAAAAGCGCATCTTCACTTTCTCGGTCGTTCCTTCGCCGCTGATCTCCGACTCTGCGGTCGAGCCTTACAACGCGGTGCTCACGCTCCAGCGCATCCTCGACAACGCCGACGCCGCCGTGCTGCTCGACAACGAGGCGCTCTTCCGCATCGCCAAGTCGAAGCTGCACCGCAGCCCGAACTACATGGACCTCAACCACATCATCGCGCTCATCATGAGCTCGGTCACGGCGTCCCTGCGCTTCCCCGGCAAGCTCAACACCGACCTCAGCGAATATGTGACCAATCTGGTGCCGTTCCCTGGCAACCACTTCCTCACCGCCTCCTTCGCGCCGATGCGCGCTCCGGGCCAGGAAGGCCAGGTTCGCATCAATTTCCCGGACATCGCCCGCGAGACCTTCTCGCAGGACAACTTCACCGCCGCCATCGACTGGCAGAACGGCGTTTATCTCTCCGCCTGCGCCCTCTTCCGTGGCGATGTGAAGGCCAAGGAGGTCGAGGAAAACATGGCGGCCATCCGCAAGACCCTCAACTTCGCCAGCTACGTCCCCACTGGCGTGAAACTCGGCGTCGCCGAGACCGCGCCGGAAGGTTTCGCCTCCAGCGGCCTCGCCCTCGTCAATCACACGGGCATCGCCGCCGTCTTCGAGCGTCTCATCAGCAATTTCGACATCATGTTCGACAACCATGCCTACACGCACTGGTACGAGAACAACGGTGTCTCACGCGACATGATGGCCCACGCCCGCAACACCATCGCCAACCTCGCCCAATCTTACCGCGACGCGAGCTGACCGTTCCCACGATCATAGCGACTGCCGCGCGAAAAAACTGCCCCCAACCGTGGATACTGCACTGGAGCGCCAAATCGCCTCCGCCTCCCGCAGCGTCGAGGAGGCCCGACGGCTTGCCTACCACGATCCCATTCGTGTGGGTGCCCTCGTGGAGCAGATCAGCGTCCTTGCCGACCTGCGTCAGAAGGAGGGGGACTTCCGCAAGGCTGAGTCCCTTTACCGCGAGGGATTGTTTCGTGCCCAGGAATTGCGCAAACAAGACCCGGATCTCCTCACCGGCATCTATTCGCTGCTCGCGCATCTCTATGACCGCTGGGGCCGCATGGACAAGGCGGCGGAATTCTACGAGAAGGCGCTGCAAATCAGCATCGACCACGGTTTGGACGACAGCGACAAGGTCGCCACCATCAAGAACAACCTGGCGATGATCTTCAAGCAGCTCCGCCAGTTTGAAAAGGCGGAGCGCTACTACTGCGAGGCTTTGGAGACTTTTCAGCGGCTTGATGGCGAGCAGAGTTCCCGAGTCGCCTCGGTGTACAACAACCTGGGCGTGCTTTACTACAGCAGCATGGATGTGGATCGTGCCCAGGCCATGCATGAGCGCGCCCTTGGCATCCGGCAGAATCTCAATGAGAGCCAGATGGACCCTGCGGACCTTTCCCAAACCTTCATCAACCTGGGCGCCGTGTACAAGGCGTCAGGTGATTTTCAGAAGGCGGAGGCTTGTGTGGACCGTGCGAAGCGCATCCGTGCCGCGATGAACGGCTATCACCCCAATCCACGCCGTTCGGCCTCCTTGCTCATCGACAAAAGCTTGTGACAGGGCAGCGCTGCCTCACTGGGCGCGTTGCAGAAACACTTTTTCCTCCGGCAGCAGCAGCGGCGCGGGCACGCGTTCGACGAGGCGAAAAACGCGTCCGGGTTCGCCGCCGCTAAGCTTCAAAAGGGCCGCATAGACCACGCGCTGTCCGGCCGGGAGGTTTTCCGGGCTGGATATTTTCGACAAGGCGGCCATCACCTCCTCCGGCAGCCCGTGGCGGTGGGCTGAGAGCGCCTGGATGAGATGCATCTGGTTCTCGATTCCACGCTGGTTCGTGATGCCCCCTTCCTGCAGCTTTTGCTGGGCGATCTCGATTTCTGTGCCGAGAAGCATCCGCAAATAAAGGCTTTGCACCAGGAGCGGGGTGTTTTCTGGCTTCAACTGCAGCAGGCCGGCGCAGGCGGTTAGCATGGCGGGGCCGTCACGCTGTGTTTCAGCCAGCTCATAGAGCTTGGAGAGCATGGCCTGCCGCGTTTGTGGATGTTTGGCGGAGATCGCCCGGTAGCAGCGTTCGGCCAGCTCCCAGAGGCCGAGTTGTTCGGCCAGACGTGCGGCTTCGAGCGTCTCCGTGAGGTTGTCTCCGCGTCCGGCTTCTTCAAAGACACGCGTGAGCATTTGCGCTGCACGGCGTGGGTCGTTTTCGAGGCGGGCCTGGGTTTCCGCCTGCCAGAGGCGGATTCTTTGTCTGGAGAACGCGGTGTCGATGCCGCCGGATTTCAGCAACTGGGCGAGATCTTTCCACCGGCCCTCACCCCGCAAGGCGCCGACATAAGACGGCAGCAGGCTGGTGTGACGGGCGGCCATCGGCGCCGGGACCAGCCGCAGGATGAGCGCATGTTCGCGTTCCCGCGCCAGCCAGGCCAGGAGCGGTGCTGTCTCGGCCGGCGGACGTTCGTTCCAGCGCCTGACCTCCGTCTGGAGAATCTCGTCCCGTAGTTGCGGGCTGATGCGCATTTGAGCGGAGAGCACGTTGAGCCGCGCTGAAGCATGGGCCTCATCTGCTGGCGGGGACTTTTCGATAAGAGCAAGCAGCTCATTCGCCTCAGGAGCGGTAAGCTCCTTGGTTTTTGCCAGCAGCTCAATGATTGCGGGTGTTCGCGCGCTGCCTTTCGCAGCCCGCCAGAGTTGCTCACGAATGGCCCTGCGACGGTGTGGATCGTTGCTGGAAAGTTCAATGATGGACAGTTCCACCAGGGTTTCTGCATCGTCGGGATCATTCGCCCCTATCTTGCGCAAGGCATCGGCCGCTTCGTCCGGCCTGCCTTCGGCGGTGAGGATGTCCGCCTGGAGCCGCAGGCCCGCGTTTTGCTGACGTGCCTGCTCCGGGAGCTGGGCCAGCAGGGCGCGTGCTGCGGCGATGTCGCCTGTGCGGACGTGGGCGCGTCCCATCAGCGCGAGGTCTGCGGGAACGGTTTCCCCGGTCTGCTGCAGCCGCGAGATGAGAGCCGTGACGCTGCGTGGGTCTCCACCGGCCTGGAAGATCAGGGCGCTGCTCGCGCGCAGCACTTCAGGATCATCAGGAGCCCAGCACCTGGCCTCATGCATTTTGCCAATCGCCTGCTTCCAGTCCTGTTCCTGGGTGAACTGCCTCAGCGCCGACAGGTGACGGCGGCCCAGCCAGCCTTTCACGACGGGCGCGGCGTGCGGAAATGCCAGCCAGCAGGCGACACCGAAAGCCAGCATCGCTCCCGTGAAAAGCAGCAGCAGGCGGAACTCACGCCTCGTTTGGTCGGCGCTGCTGCCCCCGGTGGTGAGTGGCGTTTTCATGGAGACGGGTCCGCGTCATGGCTTGCCGAGATCCAGCAGGCAACGGAATCCCAGGTCGCTGCGGGTGGCATTTTTCAAGGCATGGGCGCGGGCGGAGGTGAGCAGCGCGTCCTTGTCCCATCCCAGCCAGCTTCCACCCCGGATCACACGTTCCTCCGGGGCGCCGGGCCACGCGTCGGCGCACCATTCGGCCACGTTGCCGCCCATCTCATGCAGCCCCAGCGCGTTGGGTGTCGTGCTGTTCACCGGGGCGGTGTATGAGTAGCTGTCGCCAGTGCCGGGGATCTTCGTGGCGTCCAGGTTCACGGCCAAGGTTCCAGGCTTCCAGTCATCAGGCTTGGTCGTCCACGGATAATGCGTTTTGTCGCCGAGATGACGCTCTGCCGGATTAGACCCGGTTTCGTTTTTCAAACCAGCGGCCAGGCTCCATTCGGCATCGCTCGGCAGGCGGTAGGCGGCGGTGGCGGGGATCAGTTTTGTGGCGCGGTCACGTTCCGTCAGCCAGGCACAGAAGGCGGTGGCGTCCTCCCAGGAGACTCCGGCGGCGGGATGCTCGCCGCCCAGCAGGAAGGAGGGCTTCTGCGGCCAGCCGCGTCCGGCCTCCTTCAGCCAGGTGTCGTAGTCGCGCACGCTCGTTTCCGTGGCGCAGATCAGCGTCCGGTTGGTTTCATCCAAGGGCACAAAACGCATGCCAAGGGCGTTGAGAAAAGTGCTGCCGTCGGCCGCCGCAGGCTTCAGGCTTGCGGGGTCGGGCAGGCCGTCATCCTTGCCGCTTCCTGTCATCTTGGCGCGCAGTTCCTCGATGGCCTTGGAGTCCACCTTGCGGCTTTCCGCCAGGGATTTCATGCGCTCCTCGACCTCCCGGGTCTTTTCCGAATTCAAGGCGGCCAGCAGGCTGGCGGTGCGGCGTTTGTCGTCAAACACGACGCGGAAACCGATGGTGGCAGCGCGCAGGTCTGTCGGCACAACGTATTGGTAGCCGGAAGCCAGGCATTCCGCCCTGAAATAGGCCCAGGAACCCCCGCGCAGCACCCCGGTGGGCGTGGCGCGGATTTCCACGGGCTGGGTCCATTCCCACACATTGCCCGCCAGGTCGAACAAGCCCTCCGCCGACGGTGCAAAGCTGCCCACCGGCGCGGTGTGAGGGTAGCCGTCATCATGGCCCGGGATTTCACCCTCGGCGAGGTTGGCCGTCTTGGGCGGCGGCGGCCAGCTTTCTCCCCAGGGGTAGATGCGGTCGTCTCTCAGGCGGTCCTCGGCGGTGACACCGGCCTTTTTGCGGCCTCTGGCCAGGCCCACGGCGGCGTCCCATTCATCCGGCGTGGGCAGGCGGTACACCTGCGACCGGTCGATGAGCTTCTTCTCCCGTTCCGTTTCCGTCAGCCAGTTGCAGAAGGCCACGGCGTCCTGGAGGTTGACCCCCACCACCGGATGCTCGGGCGTTTGCTCAAAGTGGGGCTTGTAGGACCAGGGATGCTTTTGCTGTCTCAGGAACTCGTTCCATTCAGACAGGCGTGTTTCCCAGATCGCGAACTGCACCGTGGTGCCCGGCACGGCGGCGAAGCGGGTGCCCAGGCTGCTCACATGCGGCTTCATTGCCACGTCCTGGGCGGGCGCGACGCACCAGGCGGCTAAGCACAAAAATTTCAACAGCAGGCAGGGTCCGGTTGAGCGCATGAGCATTGGATAAATGGAGAATCGCCCAAGTTCACCCGAAAAAAACGGATGCCACACAAGCGGCTGCGAATCTGTGGGCAAACTTTGCCGTTTCCAGCAAAGGATGGTGTCAAACTGTTAACACAGTCGGGCACTTTATCCTTTGCGCTGGAAATCAGCATGGTACAGTCGCGCTCCTTTTTGAAAATGCCGCTCCAAGCCCCGGCATCGACCTCATGGCCGCT
>DNXB01000314.1 GCA_003506995.1 Verrucomicrobiales bacterium | reverse complement strand
CATGAAGAACGATCAGGGCCAGAAAGACGCCGCCGACCCCATCGAGCAGCAGTCCAGCCGCCCCGATTTCCAGGCCCTCATCTACCCCGGCACCTCCGCGCTCTTCTCCGCTGAAAAAGGCATGCCCCCGCTCTTCATCGCCGCCGGTTATCACGACCGCCAGGACATCTCCGAAGGCATGGCCACCCTCTACCTCAAATACAAAGCCGCCCAAGTCCCCGCCGAGCTTCACCTCTACGCCAACGCCGGCCACGGCTTCGGCTACAAACCCGACGCCAAACCCACCGCAGCCGCCAAATGGCCCCAACGCCTCCTCGAATGGCTCACCGACACTGGTTTGCTTCGCGACAGTTTGAAGTAGGCTGGTCACATGCGTTTTGTCACCACTCCTTCGAGAACTTGGCTACGCGAAGCCATCGCCGGCTGCCGGAATGAAATCATCGTCGCCAGTCCGTTTGTCGGAACCGCTTTCAATTTGGAAATCAAAAGCCTGCCCGCACGGGTGCATCGTAAACTTATCACACGAACGGAGCTAACCACTTTTGCTTCCAGGGCTTCGGACCTTGAGTCGCTGATCCAGTTTTCAGAGGAAGGCGGTGAAGTCAGGAGCCTCCCTGGACTTCATGCAAAGGTCTATTTGATAGATCGGACCGTTGCGTTAGTGACATCGGCCAACGCCACGTTTTCGGGCCTCAATCGAAACTGGGAATGCGGGGTTGTGATTGAGGATGCCGCAAAGGTGGCGGAATTGGCGCAACTGATGAAGGACGGATTTGGTGCGCCAGTTGTTCCGCAGAGGTGGGCAAGCACAGAATTAAAGTCTCTGCGTAATGCTGTGCAGAACCTACAGAGGACGCCTCTTTTTGCCGGCACATCAAAGCCTGCACAAATTGGCGACTCTGCTGAAGCAGAGCTTTCTGTTGCCGCATTGCAGCAAGTCAGCTCTGCCCTGCCAGGGTGGACACAAATGACCATGCGGGCGATATTTGCGTTAAAGACCACTGAATTCGAGATTAAACAGGTTTATCGAACAGGTCTGCCTTTGGCTCGGCTGCAATACCCGCAGAATCATTCTCCAAGAGAAAAGCTGCGACAACAGCTTCAACGACTGCGTGATTTGGGAATCCTTGAGTTCCTTGGCGGAGGTCGATACCGGCTCCTTGCTCAAGAGCTTTGAACCGCTGTTCCTATGCAGTACGGAAGCTCTGCATCTTTCCACCCATCACTGCGCGATCAGGATGAGCGGCTTCTTTTTCGAGATGCTCACATGCACCGTCCCGCCATCCTGGCCGTGGACGGTGATCTGGCAGCCATTCAGCGCTGAATAGGTGAGATAGAACGCCTTCGGCGGGTCCGGCCAGTTCAGAAACGTCTCCTCATGGCCTGCCTTCACTCGCAAGGATTCCAGCAGCCATTGACGTGCTGCGGTGCGTGGTGCGGAAAAACGAAACTGGAAGGCACCTGAGGAATGCTGCTTGTCCCGTTCGGACAAGACCGGGACCACGGCTTCCGCAGGCAAATCGGCCAGCAGGCCTTTGCTCCGCAAGAACTTCCACTTGTCCGCATCCGCTGGCCGCATGCGGATCGCGGCATCACTCTGCTGACGAATGTCGGTGTTCTGACTTTTTTCCGATTGGATGTCAGACTTCGCATCTGCACTCTTCAAAGCTTCCATGATTTCCTGCAAAGTCACCTCGCCGTGGCCGATTTTGAGTTCAGACAGAACGAAATCAGCCTTCGCATCAGGTTTGGCTTGTTGGATCGCGCTACTGATGGCCGCAGCCTTCGAGTCAAAAGCTGACCGCTGGGCTTCGGCCTTCTCCCAGGCATCACCAGCGGCATCCCCCACCGGCTTCACCTCGCCAGAGCCATCTGCTGGCAGCGCAAGCGCCTCTTCCACGATGCGCTTTGCGATCGGACCGCAATCGCCGCCGCCGCTCCTGGCCCCGTTCTTAATGATGGCGAAGGCGAGCGTTGGGTTCTCAAACGGCGCGAAGCCGATGAACCAGCCATGATTATCCGCCTGCCGAACTCCACCTGCGCCCCGCCGCCAGTTCTGCGCGGTGCCGGTTTTGCCCGCGATGATGACTTTGTCACTCCTCGCAGCCTTGCCGGTGCTGGAGTCGCCATTCACCACGAGGCGCATGCCTTCGCGCAATTGCCCGACAGCGGCGGCAGTCAGCGTCCCTTCGATCAAATCAGCCCGCCACGAGCTTTCCCCGCCTTGTTTGACGATACCCGGCTGCGGCACCTTGCCACCATTGCCCACGGTAGCCGCCAGCACCGCCATTTGCAGCGGCGTGGCCAGCACCATGCCCTGGCCGATGGAAGTGTTGGCTGTGTATCCAGCAGACCATTTTTCCGTGGGCCGATATTGCTTCAACCAGGAGGGGCTGGGCAGGATGCCAGCGTCTTCGTGATCTGAGACGCCATAGACACCGCCGAAGCCGATCTTGCCGCCCATGCTCTCGATTTGCTCAATGCCCGCCGCGTTGCCAAACTGATACCAGAAGCAACTGCAGCTCGCGGCCAGCGCCTCGGCCATGCCAAGCTCGCCGTGGCGTTCTCCGCCCTGTCGGCTGATCCAGCACTGCATGAGTTGGGAGCCATACGTTACCGATCCCTCACAATTGAACTTTTGCCCGCTGATGCCTGCGACACCGCCTGCCAGACCGGTGAGCAGCTTGTAGGTGGAGCCAGGCGTGAAGCCTCGCACGCAACGATTCAGCATGGGGCGGTCAAGATCCTTCAGCATGACATCCCAGTTCTGTTGGGTGATCGAAGGGACAAACAGGTTCGGATCATAACTCGGCAGTGAAACCGCCGCCAGAACCTCGCCCGTGCGCGGATCGAGCACCACGACGGCTCCACGCGTCACACCCGCATCGGTCATCGCCCGATGCGCGAGGGATTGAATGCGCATGTCGAAGGCCAAGGTCACGTCCTTGCCTGCTGCCAGCGCGGCATCCTGCTGTTTTTCGATGCCGGTGTAGCCTTCCATCTTTGGCAATGGATCGTCCGTCTTGCGGGTGTAGCCGAGCATGTGTGCGGCGAGTGTCTTCAGCGGGTAATGCCGCATTTTCTCCGGCGTGCTCTCCGCCAGCACGACGCCGTTGCGATCCAGGATGCGACCGCGCAGCTTCGCGCCTTCGATGGCGTGCAGCATGGCCACGGGCAGCGTGGTGAAGAGGGCAAAACCCGCCAAACCGAGCAGCCAGCGCGGCGTGAGTCCTTCGCGATGACGCTTGGGATCAAGGATGGCTTTCACGCGTGCCTCCACGGGTGCGCAGCGCGTGATCGTCAGCGCGCACAGCGCCAGACCGGGAGCGATGCGGGTGTGGCGGCTCAGATCGAGCAAATGCTGCGCGTAATCGCTCGCTCGAACGCCGTGGCGCAGCACCGCGTCATCGCAGGCGCGTTCTTGATCGGCGCGGAGCTGACGGATCGTCAGCCAGGCCAGCGGATTGAACCAATGCAGCGCCTTCACCCATTGCGCGATCCAGAGCGCGAGCGGATCGCCACGTTTCAGATGCGCCAGCTCATGCAGCAGCACTCCGCGCAGCTTGTCCGCCGTCCAGCGCTCAAAACCCGCTGGCAGCAGCAGGCGGGGCCTCCACACGCCCCACACCATGGGCACCGCGTTTGCGGTGCCGATGAGCAGGCGGGGCACGCGCTTCAAACCGACCTCACGCGAGGTTTCATCCAGCGCAGCGCATGTCGCAGGCTTCAGAGACCGCTCCAGCCGATGGAGCCGCCAGGCGCTCCATCCCAGCCGCAGCAGCAACAGCGCGGACAGCACGATCCAAATCACAGGAAGCGTGTCCACGGCGTCCTGCCATGAGAACGCCGGCCGGGACTTCACTGGAGCGGGCGCTTGAGTTTGAACTGCGGAACCGGGAACGGTGATTTTTGTCCCAACTGACAGCAGGATAGGTTCCGGGCTCTCACCGGGCATCTCCGGCTCAAAAACGGGTCCATCCATCTCCAGAGTCGGTTTGGGCAGCACACGCCACGCGGGCAGCAACGACATGGCGAGCGGCAAAACAGCCAGCGCGGCCACGGCGGTGATCCAGATCGCGTAGCGGCGGGCGGCGGCCACTCTGCGCAGGGACAAACCGGCGAGCAGGGCCACCAGAAGCACCGCCGCGCCTTTCAGCGCCGTGTGAGAGAGAAGTTCGAGGAGCGGGTTCATGGCATTCGTCATTCGGATTTACTCATTCGTCATTCCGCAGTCCTCACCGGCCTTCCTTCTTCGCGGCGTTGATGAGCTGCTGGATGCGCTCCGCCTGCTCATCGCTGAGCGAGGCATCCTTGCGCGTGAGGTGGGCGGCGAGCGCCTCGTCCACCGCGCCGCCAAAGAAGGTGTCCAGCACCTGCCGCAGCGCCTGCAATCCGGCACGGGCCTTGGACTGCGCAGGGGCATAAATCACCTCGCGCCCATCCTTGCCGGTGCGTTTGGCGTGCCCTTTCTCCTCCAGAATGTGCATCAGCCGCCGCACGGCCATGTCAGTCGGCGGGTCAGGCAGCTTGGACTGCACCACGGCCACCGTGGCGCTGCCCAGCTCATGCAGGACATTCAAAATCTGGCGCTCGCGCCGGGAGAGATGAGTGGGATCGGACATTTCGCTATTTTTTTAGCGAATGACGTGCGGCAAGGCAAGCCTAAACATGAAATTTTTAACGAATGGGCCTGCCCCGCCTGCTTTTTAGCGCGGCGCTGTCCTCACCAGGCATTCCGCCCCGTCATTTCGCAGCCGTACATGCACCGCCTGATGCACGGCGTCCGCCAGAGCGTCCAACTGGGCACGATCGGTGAGTTTGCGGCCGTTTTCGTCCTGTACATAAATGGCGTCAATGGCGACGCCTTTTTCCGTGCTGATACGGGCGTGGGTGACGCTGTGGCCGAGCTTGCCGATGGCCATGAAGATGTCGTACAACAACCCGAGGCGGTCCACGAGCTGAAGCTCCAGCACGGTTTGATCCGGCGAGAGGTTGTTGTTCACATAGATGCGCTGCGGGATCTCATCGCCGATCTCATCGAGCATGGTGATGGACTTGCCGAGCTTCTGCCTGATGGCGTCGCTGAAGTCGAACTGCGGGCCGCTGAAGGCCTTGCGCACGGACTCCTCCACACGGGCGCGGGCGCTTTTGGTGGTGACGGCGGCGAAGTTGGTGTTGCAGACGCGGAAGGTGTCCAGCACGAGGTGGTCGGCGCGCTGGTAGAGGTCGGCGCTGAGGATGTTGATGCTTTCAGCGGCGAGGGCGCCGGAAATGCGCGCCAGAAGCAGGTGGCGGTCCCAGCAGACGACGGTGAGCTCGCTGTAGCCTTGATCCACATGATCCTCCCAGGTCATGACGGGCAGCAGGCCGGCGGCGGCCTCCTCGCGGATCAACTGCACGAAGAACTGCCGGAACTGGCGGATGTGCGCGACGACGGCCTCGGCCTCGCGGAAATTGAAGTACGAGGGCGGCATGTGGCGGAAGTGCGCCTTCACCTCGGCCTCAAACTCAGCGCCGAGGCGACGTTTGACCTCCGCCCTGAGTTCTCCCACCGGCATCTGGACATGGCTCATGAAATCCGCCGGGGCGTTCATGAAGCGCAGCGTGCTGTGGTAGAGCTGGCGGATGGAGGCCTCCTTGTAGCCGGACCAGCTCTTGTCGCTCGTGCCCTTGGAGTCCGCGTAAGTCATGAGCAGGAGCGTGTCGAGGTACTCCTTGGTGCGCACGATGGCGGCGAACTCCTCGATAACCTGCGGGTCTTCGAGGCTCTTCGTCGTGGCGGTGCGGTACATCAGCAGATGATTGTCCACGAGGAAGAGCAGCAGGCGGCGGCGCTCGCCTTTGACCTGAAGTCGGCGGCTCACGGCGGCGGCCAGCGTGGTGCTTTCATCGGTGTGTCTCTTTTTGTTCGCGGCCCGGCCGGCGTCATGCAGCAGCAGGGCGAGGTAGAGCACATAGGGCTGCTGCAGGTCATGAAAGAGCTGCTGGAAGAGCTCGGTGCCCTTGAGCGTGGGATCACTCAGCTCATCCAGCTTGTCGAGGGTGCGCAGGGTGTGCTCGTCCGCGGTGTAGAGGTGGAAAAACTCATGCTGCACGAGGTTGGTGAGCGCGCCGAACTCCGGCATGTAGCGGCCCAGGAAGCCGACGCGGTGCATCTGCCGCAGGGTGCGCGCCACGTCGCCCTTGTGCGAGAGAATGGCCTCGAAGGTCTCGCGGTTGGCCTTGCTGTAACGAAACCGGGTGTCCACGAGGCCGAAGCTTTCCTGGATGAGCTGGAAGACATCCGGGCTGAGGCGGAGATGGCGGTTCTGCGTGTGCAAAAACAGGCGCATCAGCCGCTCCGGGTCATCTTTGAAGATGCTGTTCTCCTCCGCATACAGGCGCTCGTGCTTGCGGATGAAGCCGTCGAAGCGCTCCTGCTGCTTTTCTTTGCGGCTGCGGGCCAGGAAGCTCATGAGACGGCCGCGCTTGGGCTCGGTCTCAAGCTGCTGGAGGTGAAAGCGGTCCATCACCTCGCTGCTGCGCTGCAGCAGGTCGCGGGTGGCGGTGTAGTAGTCATGCATCAGCGCCTCGATGCGGCGCAGCAGCGTTTTATGGCGATAACCAAGGTTCGTGGCCACCGGCCCTTGCAAACGCAGGGTGAGCAGGTCCTCGGCGCGTTTCTCCGTGTAGTGCATCTCATTGCGCACGCGCAGAATGCAGTCATAGGCCTGCGCCACCTCCTTCCAGCCCGCCTTGGAGATGAGGCCGAGGCCGACGAGATCCTTCGGGTTCAGCGTGCGGTGCCGCGCATAGGTCATCCAGATGAGATTCTGGTAATCGCGCAGGCCGCCACAGCCGTTTTTCACATGCGGCTCCTGCACAAAGGGTGTGCCGCCCTGCTTCGTGTGGCGCGTGGCGAGGTCGAGCTGGCGCAGCTTGAGAAACTCCTCCTCGCGCCCGTCCATGCACTCCTTGTCAAACCGGGCGCGAAACTCCTCAAATGCCTTGGGCTGGCCGGTGATGAGCCGCGCCTCCATCAGCGCGGTCTTCGTCTCGATGTTCTCGTTCGCCAGGGCGATGCACTCGCCCACACTCCGCGCCCCGTGGCCGACCTTGAACTTCAAATCGTAAAAATAGAGCAGGTAGTCGCGGATCAGTTGCGCCACCTCGTTGCTCACCCTGCCGCTGTTGCCGGGAAACATGAACGTGAGATCGACATCGCTGCCCGGGCTCATCACGCGGCGGCCGTAGCCGCCATGCCCCACCACGCTCACATTCAGCTTCGCCCGCACCGCGGGGGCCAGCGCGGCCACGCTTTCCTCCCACAGGGCGCGCACCAGATGGTCGATCACGTCCGAGCGCATGCGGCAGATCTCCTTGCCGCTGAAACTGCCCGTGCGGTGCCGCTGCTTGATGCGCTGCTCCTTGATCTTCAGAAAGCGCTTCGCCTGGCGCAGCGTCTCGGCGCGGCCACGCGGCAGCTTGTCCTCCGGCGGGAAAAATTTCTGCGCGCTCTTGTTCAGATGGCGCAGGTACTCGCGTTCCGTCATCGCAGCGTGCCTCAGTAGGTGATCAAAGAGTGAACCGGGCCGGAGCCAGCGACTTTTTCACGGCCGCCGAGGAAGGAAAGTTCAATGAAAAACGTGCTGCCCAGCACTTTGCCACCTGCCTGCTCGATCAAATGCAGCGCCGCGCCCGCCGTGCCGCCCGTGGCCAGCAGATCGTCCGCCAGCAGCACGGTTTCGCCAGACGCGATGGCATCCAGATGCATTTCCACCGAATTCGTGCCGTATTCGAGCGCGTAATCGACCCCCCGCGTCTGCCAGGGCAGCTTGCCCTTCTTCCGCACCGGGATGAACCCCGCGCCGAGCCGCTCCGCGATCAAAGCGCCGAAAATGAAGCCACGCGCGTCAATGCCCACCACCTTGTCCACCTGCGTGATGCCGGTGGCCTCGATCATGCCATCAATCGTCTGCGCCAGCAGCGCCGGATTCGCCAGCACGGGCGTGATGTCTTTGAACAGAATGCCCGGGTTCGGGAAGTCAGGCACGTCACGAATCGTGCTGCGGATGCGGTCGAGAATGTCAGGGGCCATGCGGTTCCGATCATGGAGGAGATGCCGGGATGCGCAAGCGATGGCAACATTGCCGCCGTAATTGCCTTCACCCTTGCGAAAACGCCCGGTGCCCGCGAGTATCCGCGTCCGCCATGCCACTTTCCCAACAGCTCCTGCTCGCAGCCACGCTCACCTTTGTGAGCGCGGTGGCGCAGGCCTTGCTGGCGCTGAAATCCGGCGCCTGGAAGCAGGGACGGGCGCAACTGTTGCTCATGGCGGGCGGTTTCGTGCTGCAAACCGCCTTCATCTACCTCCGTGGCCAGGAGGTGGGCCAGTGCCCGATGAAAAGCCTGTCGGACATCCTTGTGTTCATCGCCTGGAGCATTGTGCTGCTGTATTTTCTCGTCGGACCGGCCTTCCGGCTGTCCTTGCTCGGTGTCTTCACCGCGCCGCTCATCAGCATCATGCAGATCATGGCGCTGGTCGGTGGTTTCGCGCCCTACGCGCCGAAGGGGAAAATCAACGCGCTGGTGGAGCTGCACGCCGCCGTGGCGCTGATCGCGTATGCCGCCTTCGCCTTGGCCTGCATCACGGGTGTCATGTATTTGATCCAGGAGCGCCTGCTCAAAAAACACCAGATTGGCGGCCTGTTTTATCAACTGCCGCCGATCCAGGGCCTGTCGAACGCGATCCAGCGGCTCGTGCGGCTCGGCCTGCTGCTGCTGAGCATCGCGCTCGGCATTTCCTTTGCGCTGCAAACCTCGGTGTCGAATCCGAAGCTGATTTTCTCGTGGGTCGTCTGGGCCTTGTATGCCGTCATCAGCATTCTGATGTGGAAGCACTTCACCTCGCCTCGCAAAACCGCCTGGCTGGCCGTCATCGGCTTCATACTGCCGTTCATCTCGCTCTGGATCGTGACGCATGCCTGAGCCGACTGACAACCGCGCTGGCCTCGTCTGTGTGGGCCTCAACTACAAAACCACGCCCGTCGAGGTGCGTGAGCGTCTCGCTTTCCCGGAAGCACAGGTGCCGCAGGCGGTGCAGCAGGTGCGCGGGCTGCCCGGCTTCGTCGAAAGCGTCGTACTGAGCACCTGCAACCGCGTGGAGCTCTACGCCACCCATGCGCTGCCCAGCGGCGATCACGGCCACGCGGCGCTGCGAGATTACCTCGTGGAGCATTTCCAGCTCCAGCCCGAGCACGCCGAGGCGCTCGTGCTTTACAATCTCGACTCCGCCGAGGCCGCGCGGCACCTCTTTCGCGTCGTCAGCGGGCTCGATTCGATGGTGCTGGGCGAGACCGAAATCTTCGGCCAGGTCAAAGCGGCCTACAAAACCGCGCTCGACACCGGCGCGACCGGCAAAACGCTCAATAAACTCTTCCAGCAGGCCTTCACCGTCGGCAAAAAGGTGCGCAACGAGACCACCATCCAGCGTGGTTCCACCAGCGTTGGCAGCGTTGCCGTCGATCTCGCCGAAAAGGTCCACGACTTGAAGGAATGCCGCGTCATGCTCGTCGGCGCGGGCGAAATGAGCCGCACCTGCGCGCAAAGCCTGCTCTCACGCGGGGCGAAGAGCATCATCGTCTCCAACCGCAGCTACGACAAGGCGGTGGAGCTCGCCACGGAGATGAAAGGCACCGCGATGAAATTCGACGAGTGGGAGCACGCCCTGCATGAGGTGGATGTCATCATCTCCAGCACCAGCGCCCCGCATTTCGTCATCAAACCGGAGCAAATTGAGCAAACCATGCGCAAGCGCCGCTGGGAACCGTTGCTGCTCATCGACATCGCCGTGCCGCGTGACGTCGATCCAGCCGTGAACGAGATCGAAGGCGTCTATCTCTACGATATCGACGCCCTCCAGACCATCGCCGACGACGGCCGCCGCGAGCGCGAGCGCCAGCTCGCCTCCTGCGAGCGCATCATCGAGGAGCAGCTTGAAAAATTCGGCTTCCTCAAGCCCGGCGGCGGTCTGGCCCTGGCGTAAGCAAAGCCGCGCTTGCCGCCCGCTCCCGTGCGGTGCATCATTGCGGCATGTCAGCCGTCTTGGAGCCGCCACCGAGTGCATCGGATGAAGTGCCGATGTTTCCGCCATGGCTTGACCTGCCGCCGAACTATCTGGTGCAGGACTGGATTCGCTGGCAGAAAGGCAAGATCGTCGCCAACCGACTGCGGCAGCAACCGCAGATGCTTCAGCAGGGAATCCAATGGCTGCTGCATGATCAAGCGACACTCTCATCACACGATGCCGAATGGCTGGCCCTCTTAAATGCAGGCGATGTCGAGGCTGTGGCAACGATTTTGGAGGACGCCGGTGACATCGGGCAGCGGCTCCGCTCTGGGATGCCGTTCAAAGGCGAACCCTTTGTGACACCGCAAGAAATGGAGCGACTGCGTGAAAGAGCTTACCGAGGCTGACTTTGTCATCTTGTGGCCGGAATTGCGCCGCTGGCTTCCGGTCAATGTCACCGAGGTCTGGATGATCGGCAGCGCGTCGGTGGCCGTCGTAAATCCAGATATTCCGGCGGCGTTGCGCACCAGCAAGGACATCGATTTGATACCCATTGGCACACCCGTCTTGTATTTTGATTCCAACATCATGGAACGTGAGCTGGGCGAGGACAGTGATTTTTCCATCAAGCACCGCTTCTTTGTGGACTACGTCGGGGAAAACCTCCTGAAATGGACCCCGCCCGGCTGGCAGCAGCGGGTGACGACGATCCAGCTCACCGAAGGCTTGCGTGGTCACTGCCTTGATCCCCATGATGTCGCTTACAACAAGCTCTATGCGGGCAGGCCGAAGGACATTGTTTGGATTCGTGGGCTGCTCAAAACGGGCCTCATCACCTGGGCGCGGCTGGAGGAGTTGCATGCGGGCAATCCGCTTGCGGCGGAGGATCGTGAGAAAGTGGATCAAAGCATCTTCAAGGTCAGACAGGAGGCGTGATGGCATCTGCCATCATCATTCCTTTGCGTCCCGGCTGGTTTGCGTGAAAAGCTGCCCCGACATGTCACTTGAAAAAATCACCCTCGGCACCCGTGGCAGCGAACTGGCCCTCACGCAGACGAACATGGTCACGGCGGAGCTGCAAACCGCGTTTCCGCACCTGCGCATCGAGCGCCAGATCATCCAGACCAGCGGTGACAAGCGCCAGGACCTGCGTTTTTCGGAATTCAGCGACGTGGCGCAGGTGGACAAGGGCATCTTCATCAAGGAACTGGAAATCGCCCTCGAAAACGGCCAGATCGACGCCGCCGTGCATAGCTTGAAGGACGTGCCGAGCGATCTCGCCGCCGGATTCACCATCGCCGCTGTGCTGCCGCGTGCCGCGATTGAAGATGTGCTCGTCACCGCCCAGCCCTACACACTCGAAACACTTCCGAAAGGCGCTCGCGTCGGCACCAGCAGCGTGCGTCGTGCTGCGCAGCTCAAGTTTCTGCGTCCTGATGTGCAGATCGTTGAGATTCGCGGCAACGTGCCCACGCGCGTGAAGAAAGTGCTCGGCGATCAGCCCCTTGATGCCGTTATGCTCGCCGCCGCCGGTTTGCTGCGTCTCGGCCTGCTGAACGCGAATCTCAGCCGCATTCACATCGACACGCACACGCTTTATGGACTCGTGCTTGATCCCGTGACGTTTCTTCCTGCCGCAGGGCAGGGGGCCATCGCCATCGAATGTCGTGCGGGCGATGCAGCCTCGATCCAGGCCATTCGCTCCCTCAATCACGCCGAAACCGAGTCGCGCGTCACCGCCGAGCGCGAGTTCTTGAAAATCCTCGGGGCTGGCTGCCAGACGCCCGTGGGCGCTCACACCTGGATCAAAGATGGCCGGCTTCACATGGCCGTGCGTGTCTTCAACGAAGCCGATCTCTCCGCCCAGCCCGTCGAACGCGAGGCGCATCGTCCGGTTCACGAAGCGAAACAGCTTGCGGCGGATCTGGCCGGGATGCTGTGACAATCCTTCGCGCAACTTAGGGAATGAAGTCGCGTTACAGGGGGTATGAAACCAACCCCATTACGCACGTTTGCCCTCGTGGCAGCCCTGCTGCCCGCAATCGCATTTGCCGCCAAAGACGGCAAGCGTCCGCAGAAATCCGCCGTTCATCGTGACGGTGCTGCCGCCGAAGTCCTCAAGACCTTCGACAAGAATGAAAACCACCAAATCGACGCTGACGAGCTGCCTGCGCTGCAAAAGGCCTTCATCACGCTGAAGAACCTCGACAAGAACAACAATGGCGAGATCGAACTGGCCGAGGTCGAAAGTCTGAAGCCCCAGGCTCCTGATGATCGGAGAGGCCGGATGCTCGCCGGCCTCAAGCAGGTGGACAAGAACGGCAATCACAAGATCGACGCGGACGAGGTCGAAGGACTGCAAAAGATGATCGCAGGCGGCAGACTGATGACGCGCCTGGATCACAACGGCAATGGCAGGCTCGAACCCGAGGAGTTGGAGCGCCTGAACCAACATCTTGAGCAAGGTGTGGGCAGAAAACGCGGCGCAACCAGCACGCCCTCGGTCCGCAAAGCGCCGGAGAAACCTGCGGAGACTCCGCCTGCGGCAGCACCGCCCAAGTCAGAAGAGAAAAAGGACAAGTCTGCTGAACCAGCGCCTGCGGCCAAACCACCGGGCAATTTCGGCACCTGAGCCTTTTCTGACATCAATTCGAGGACGTTGCCGGGCCGTTCTTGCCTGACGGGAAGAAGCTGATGTCGATCCCTTCTTTGCGCAGAGCTTTTTTCACATCCTCGCCGAGCTGGGCGTAGGTGCGCTCGCGCATGAGGTGTTTTTTCACCGCCGCCTGCTCCTCCTCGTTGGTTTTCACATTTTCGAGCTCACGGAGGCAGGCGATGATGTTCGCGGCATCGCCATTGCCGTCGAGGTGGTAGAAATAATAGGTCAGCAGGCCGGCGGAGCCGTAGTTTTCGGTGGCCGCGCCGTCCTTGCCAAGCGCGGCGGCCCAGCGGCGGCCGTCGATGTTCATGAGCTCCTCCAGCTCAATCATGGTGAAACTCTTGCCGCCGCCTGAGTAGTTCATGCGCCGCGCATAGCCTTGCAACTGGCGGTTCAGGCCGATAAGGCTGAAGCCGCCGTTGCGCTTGTATTCCAGCAGCTCGACGTACTCGGCGCTGCCTTCGATGTACCATGTGGGCAGCCGGCCCAGCCAGTGGTTCATCATCTGGTGGGTGATCTCGTGGATGAGCGTCGCCATGTCGTCATCGCTGTTGTTTTCCAGGGAGACGCGGCTGCCAACCATCTTCACGCCGAGGCTTTGCAGCGGCACCATGAGCGCTTTTTTTCCGCTCATGTACACACCGGCGGAGCCTTCGATGCCGCCCGCCTCCATGTAATCGCTTTTGTTGGTGAACAGACGCGCCAGAAAGATCTCGCGCAGCTTCTCGGGCTGCGGCTTCAAATCGAGCGGCAGCAGGCAGTTCAGCATCCAGGTGGACTCAAAGATGCGCCCGAACTCGCGCACCACGTTGGAACCGAGCTTGGAATCGCATTGAAACTCGTAATGCGGCGAGCGGTAGATGTATTCGTTCTTCTCGGCGTCCTCCTTCACGACGACGACCTCCGGCTTGTCTGGCAGAGAGAAGGAGCGCGGCCAGGTTTTGCTGGCGGCAACCTCGCCTGGCGTGGTGGCGGCTGGCGCTGGCGCGGCAGTCTGACTTTTGGCAAACGCTTGGTCTTCAGCCGAAAGTCGGGTCAGCGGCACATCGACGGTGCTGCCGTTCGCCATGCGGACTTTCACCGCATCACCTTCGAGAGCGATGAAAGCGGCTTCCATCTTCCGTCCGTCCGCGCTGGTCCAGGTGCGCATTGCTGGAGCCGTGGTCTGGGCGTGAAGGACAGCGGCTGAGATCAACAGCACGGCCAGGAGGGGAAAAGAGAGCAGATTCATGGTTGGAAACTGAAATTCTGGAGGAAACGCCCGGCGGTGTCGAGACTTTAGATGGAGGGTGTTTTCAGAAAAATTGAGGGAACTCTCACTTTTTGCTCGCCAATCAAACAGCCATCCGGCTAGCCTCGCCGGGCCAATTGATTATTTAAACTCATGAAAACACTTGTTTCACTCCTCACCATCCTCGCGCTCAGCCTGTCTCTGACTGCCGCTGAGACTGCTTCAAAGAAAAAGAGCCCTACCAAGCCGAAGGCTCCGGCCGTCGAAGAGGTGAAAGCCTCCGCCAAGGTCGAGGCGGTCGCCAAAACGCTCACCGCCTCGCAAAAGACCAAGCTGCTCACGCTGCTGAACGACGGTGATGATGCGGAACTGATGACCATCCCGAACGTGGGCAAAACCCGTGCCGCCGCCATCAAAAAGGCCCGTCCCTTTGCCGACGTGACCAACGTGACGAAAGTCGAGGGCGTTGGCGAGGCCACCTTTGCTGAAATGGTCGCCCATGCGAAGGCTGGCTTCCCGCAGCCGGAGAAAAAAGACGAGCCTGCGGCCGAAAAGAAGAAAGCCCCGGCCAAGAAAAAGTCTCCCGAGAAGAAAAAAGAGACCAAGTGAGCCCCTGAATGCCTTTGCGCATCCCGTCGGCCCCTGCCTGCCTCGCAGCAGCAGGGGCTGAGTGTTTTCATGCCCTCAATGGTGATCCATGTGACGCTGACGGCGGACCTTGTGAAATTTTTCACAAATAGCGGTTGCCGCTCTGCGGGACACTCGGATAATCGCACACCCCTCTTTCCCCTGCGGTATCCGCGCAATGGCCACCATCATCGTACAACGCCCCAAGCTTGCCTGGCATGAACGCTGGTTCATTTCCACGCTTCTCAAGGGCCTGAAAATCACCGTCGGCCATGGCATCAAGACCTTCCTGCAAATCGCCGGGAAGAAGCCGAAGGTGACAATGGAATACCCGGAGCAGAAGTGGGACGAGCACCTGCCGGAATACTACCGCGGCGCCCCGGCCCTCGTCACGGACGAGCAGGATCGCGAACGCTGCGTGAGCTGCCAGCTCTGCGAGTTCATCTGCCCGCCGAAGGCCATCAAAATCACCCCTGGTGAGATCCCGAGCGACGATCCCTGGGCGAAGGTAGAGAAGCGGCCCAAGGAGTTCGAAATCGACATGATTCGCTGCATTTACTGCGGCATGTGCGAGGAAGTTTGCCCGGAGCAGGCCATTTACCTGCGCAAGGATTACGCCATCACCGGTCTCTCACGCCAGGAGATGGTTCACAACAAGAAGCGCCTCTATGAAATCGGCGGCCAGCGCGTGGGGCTGGTGAACAAGTGGAACGAATTGAAGTGATGCCCCCGCTGCTGTTCTACCTGCTGGCATTGATCACCCTGGGCTTCGGCTTCATGGTCGTCACGGGCCGCAATCCGGTGTCCTGCGCCTTGTCGCTCGCGGCCTGCTTCGTGGGACTCGCGGTCTTGTTTTTGAGCCTCGACGCCTACTTCATCGGCGTGATCCAGATCCTCGTCTATGCGGGCGCGGTGATGGTGCTGTTCCTGNNCGGCGCGGTGATGGTGCTGTTTCTGTTCATCATCATGCTGCTGGACATCAAGGCGGAGGAAGGCAGGAAGCTGAACCTGCCCGCCATCGTCTCCGGCGTGCTCGTCGCGGTGCTGCTCGTCCTGCAAATCATCACGGTCGTCAGCAGCGCCGACATCGCGAAGAAAAGCGCCGCCAACACTCCCCTGGCCCTCACCGAGGCCGCAGGCAAGCTCGGCCGGGCTGCCGCGCTGCCCACCATCACAAACGATCTCAAGGAAGGCACGCTGCCGGACGCCAAGCTCATCGGCTTCACGTTGTTTGACCAATACGGCTTCCACCTCCAGGTCGTCGGCCTTCTGCTGCTCGTCGGCACCATCGGCGTCGTGGTTCTCAGCAAACGCGAAAGGAGCAGCGCGCCATGATCACGCTCGGTCATTACCTCGTCGTCAGCGGCATGTTGTTCGCGCTCGGGCTGGCGGGTGTCATCGCCCGCCGGAACATCCTGATTGTTTACATGTGCCTGGAGATGATGCTCAGCGCCGCAAACCTCGCGCTGGTCGGCTTCTCCCGCTTCCATCTCGTCAACGGCCTGCCGGACTACACCGCGCAGTCGCTCGTGTTCTTCACCATCACCGTGGCCGCCGCCGAGGTGGCCGTGGGTCTTGCCATCATCGTGGCGCTCTTCCGCACGAAGCAGAGCGTCGATGCCGAGTCCGTCACCAAACTTCAGGGATAACGAGCCGCCATGCACGCCAGCATCATCCTTCTGCTGCCTTTCTTCTCGGCGCTCCTCATCCTCCTGGGGCATCGTCAGCTCAAAGGCGCCGCCGTCCTCATTTCCGTCGGCTCTTCCATCATTTCCTTCGTCGCCTGCCTGTTCTTCCTGGCGGCGGACGATGACAACCGCCTGCTGCTGCCCTTCATCGAGGTCGGAACCTTCAACGCCGGCATCGACGTGCTGATCGACAAGCAGAGCCGGGGCATGATGTTCATCGTCAGCTTCATCGGCATGCTGGTGCATATCTTCTCCCTCGGCTACATGAAGGATGACGAGTCCAAGCCGCGCTTCTTCGGGTCGTTGTCGCTCTTCATGTTCTCGATGACCGGCATCGTGCTGGCCGGGAACCTGATCATGATGTTCATCTTTTGGGAGCTGGTCGGCTTGAGTTCTTACCTGCTCATCGGCCACTGGTATCAGAAGGCCAGCGCCGCCGAGGCCTGCAAAAAAGCCTTCCTTACCAACCGCATCGGCGATTTCGGCTTCATGATCGGCATCCTGCTGCTGTTCGGCGCGAATGACGGCAATCTGAACCTCGACGATCTCGCCACGGCCTTCAAATCCGGCCCGCTGCGTCCTGAAGCTCCCGGTTACAGCGCCGGATTCACCACCGCTGCCGCTCTGTGCATCTTCCTCGGCGCGGTCGGCAAGTCCGCCCAGTTTCCGCTGCATGTCTGGCTGCCTGACGCGATGGAAGGCCCCACGCCGGTTTCCGCCCTCATTCACGCCGCCACGATGGTCGCCGCCGGTGTTTACATGCTGGTGCGCGTGAGCTTCCTCGTCACCGCCTCGCCGCTCGCGGCGGAAATCATCGCTGGCATCGGTTGTTTCACCGCTTTGCTCGCCGCCTTGATGGCCACGCAGCAGAATGACATCAAGCGCGTGCTCGCCTACTCCACGCTCTCGCAGCTCGGTTACATGGTCATGGCTGTCGGCGCGGTGGCGATGGCCGCGCAGCACGGACACGGGCCGCACGGCCCGAATCCCGGCCATCCCGCGATGTTCCACCTTTACACGCACGCTTTCTTCAAGGCGATGCTCTTCCTCGGTTCCGGCGCGGTGATTTATGCCTGCCACCACGAGCAGGACATCTGGAAAATGGGCGGCCTGCGCAAGCACATGCCGGTCACCTTCTGGACCTTCACCATCGGCACCGCCGCGCTGATGGGCTTCCCCTGGATCACGAGCGGCTTCTACAGCAAAGAAGCCATTCTCGGCACCGCGTTTGACAGCGGTTGCAGGATTCTCTTCTTCGCCGGTGCCGCCACTGCGGCGCTCACAGCGTTCTACATGACGCGTCTCTGGCTCGTTGCCTTCTTTGGCAAACCCCGCACGGATGCCGCACATCATGCGCAGGAAGCGCCGATGGTCATGATCTTCCCGCTGGCCATCCTGGCCATCTTCTCGATCTTTTCCGCATGGAACGGCTTTTCCGCACCGCTCCAGGCCATGAAACCGCCGCATGTCGAGGGGCACGCCACCGTGCTTGTGGCCTCCATCATCGCCCTGCTGCTTGGCGTTGGCGCTGCCATCTATCTTTATCGCGGCAAGGACAAAGACCCCGTCAGCATCAAGCTCTTCGCCAACAAGTTCTACTTCGACGAGATCTACGCCGTCATCGTCCGCGTCTGCCAGGACCGCGTGGCATGGATCGTCACCGCGCTGGAGCGCGTGTTTGTCGATGGCATCGTCGCCCGCCTGCCTGCGGCGATCATCGCCCGTCTCGGAGCCGCCACCCGCATGCTGCAGGGCGGTCATCTGCAAGGCTACACCTTCCTGCTGGGCGGCGGAGTCATCGCCGTGGTCTATCTCCTTGTGTTTGTGCTGCCCCGGCTCGGTCATTGATGGAAAAATTGAATGAGCGTTCTTGAAATCATCATCGCACTCCCGCTGCTGGCCGCCCTCGCGGTCTGGCTCGGTGCGCCCGCCCGTGCCGCCTCCCTCGGGGCCACGTTCGTCAATCTGGCGCTCGTGCTCTACGCCACCGTGCAGTATGCCGGCAAACCTGCGGGTCTCGCCTTCACCAACGCCCGCGTGGTCCTCGACAATCCGGCGATCAGCTTCGCCGTCGGCGCGGATGGTGTCTCGCTCATCCTCGCCCTGCTCACCTCGCTGGTGATGCTGGCGGCCGTGTGGCAGATCGAGGACCGGCCCAACATTTTCTACATCTCCTCGCTGCTCATCGGCGGCGGTGCGATGGGCGCGTTTCTCACCACGGACGTTTTCTTTATCTACGCCTTCCATGAGCTGGCACTGATCCCGACCTTCCTCATGATCGCGCTGCATGGCCGTGCCGATCCCGCCGTGCGGAAGGCCGTCGCCTGGAAAGCCACGATTTATCTCGGCGCGGGCAGTTTGGTCCTCCTCGCCGGTCTCGCCTGGGTCGTTCTGGAGTTCAGCGGCGGTTCCAAACTCACCTTTGACCTTGAGGCACTGCGCAACCAAGCCCAGCTCACGCCGCTGCCGGTCGCCAAGCAGGCGCAGATCTTCTTCGTGCTGCTGCTCGGCTTCGGCACGCTCGTCAGCCTCTTCCCTTTCCATAGCTGGGCCGCCCCGGCCTATGCCACCGCGCCGACGCCGGTCGCCATGCTGCACTCCGGTGTGTTGAAGAAATTCGGCCTCTACGGCCTCATCCGCATCGCTCTGCCGCTGCTGCCGCAGGGAGCGCAGGTCGAGTGGGTGCAAAACGCGCTGCTGCTCATGCTGCTGGGCAACATCCTCGTCATGGGCCTCGTCACCATCCATGCGAATCGCCTCGACGACACGCTCGCCAATTCCAGCGTGATGCACATGGGCTACATCTTCCTCGGCCTCGCCGCCGGCACGGAGATCGCGCTCAAAGGCGCGGTGCTGCTGATGTTCGCGCACGGCGTGTCCATCGCGCTGCTGTTTGGCCTCTGCGGCCGCATGCGCAACCAGCTCGGCACCCTGGAATACAACAAACTCGGCGGTCTCGCCTCCCACGCGCCCGCGTTCACCGTGCTGTTCGCCTTTGGAGCTTTCGCCAGCATCGGCCTGCCGGGTCTCGCCAACTTTGCGGGCGAGGTGATGATTTTCGCCGGCAGCTTCACCGAGTTCAAGGCCGGTGAGCTTTCCAATCTGCACTGGACCGTGATCCTCGCGCTCTGGGGCGTCGTGATGAGCGCCGTTTACATGCTCCGCGCCTACCGCAACATCTTCCATGGCAGCGCCAGCACCGGCCTGTTCATGATCGACCCCGCTTTCTCGCAGCGCCTGCCCTTCATCCTGCTCGCCGCCACGCTGCTCATCACTGGCTGCTGCCCCTGGCTGCTGCTCAACCTCATGAAATCCGCGCTGTAGCCCCTGCCATGAGCGTTTTCACCATCGAAGCCGGTCTCGCCCTCCTCGGGCTCGTTCTTCTGCTTGTCGAGGCCTTCAAGCCTGACATCTCCCGCCGCACCCTCGGCCTCACCGCCATCGCTGGCACCGCGCTGGCCTTTGTGCTGCTTCTCGTCGTGAGGCATGACACCGCCAGCCTGCCCAGCTTCATGCAGCCCTGGCATCAGCTCGACACGCTCGCGCTGTTCTACAAAGGCTTCGCCCTCGTTATTACCCTGCTCGTGCTCTGGCTCACGCTGGAGTGTGCGCCTTACCTCACGCGCTTCACGGTCGATGGCAAACTGGCCGAGATGTTCAGCCTGCCGCTCATCGTCTGCTCCGGCATGATGTGGATGGCCTCCGCGCGTGATCTGGTCACCGTCTTCGTCGCGCTCGAACTCGTCACCGTCAGCTTCTACGTCCTCGTCGCCTTCGCCCGCAAAAGCGCCCTCAGTCTTGAGGCCGGCGTCAAATACCTCATTCTCGGCGCTCTCTCGACCGGCATCCTCGTCTATGGCATCGCCTGGATCTACGGCGCCACCGGCACGATGAGCTTCGAGGGCATCGCCAAGGCGCTCGCCAATCCTGCCACCAGCAAACCCACCGCCCTCTTCGGTGCGGCGCTCATTCTCTGCGGCCTCGGCTTCAAAGTCGCCGCCGCGCCCTTCCACATGTGGGTGCCGGATGTGTACCAAGGCGCGCCGACTCCCGTCACCGCCTTTCTCTCCGTCGGATCGAAAGCCGCCGGGTTTGTCGTCCTCACCCGCGCCTTGGATGCCTTCCTCGCCACCGGCTCGGTCATTAGCACCGAGATTCAGGCCTTCCTGCTCGTCATTGGCTCCCTCACCGTGTTGCTCGGCAGTCTTCCCGCCATGTTCCAGACCAGCGTGAAGCGCCTGCTGGCCTACTCCAGCATCTCGCACGCCGGTTATCTGCTGCTCGCACTCGCCTGCCGCGAAACCGCCCGCTTTGACCTCTCCTCCGGCGGCATCGTCGCCTTCTACCTCGCCACCTACCTGCCCATGACCGTCCTCGGCTTCCTCGGCCTCGGCCTCATGCGCGCCAACGGCCTTGGCGAGGACATCAAGGATTTCACCGGCCTCGCCAAGCGCAATCCGACGCTGGCCTTGTTCATGACGGTTTCCTTCGCCTCCCTCGCCGGTCTGCCGCTCACCGCCGGGTTCATCGGCAAGCTGTTCGTCTTCCTCGGCCTCGCCGACCACGGCTACTGGGGTGCTCTCAGTTGCGCCGTCATCGCCGCCGCCGCCGGTTTCTACTACTACTTCAAGACCATCCTCGCGATGTACACCACCGAAGGCGTCGAAACCACCGCCCTCACAATCAGCACCGCCTCCAAAGCCGTCGCCGGAGTCCTCGCCGTCATCATCCTCATCCTCGGCGTCTATCCCAAGCCCCTGCAAAAGGTACTGACCTCGGGCGAAGCCGCTGCGGTGGCGAAGTGACAAGGCGGGATTCCGTCCTCAATCGGCTCCTTTCAGGTGAAAGTCCGCTCGCATCAGTCTAGTCAAAATTTGTCTAGACAATGCTGTTCGTCCGAACTAAATGGCTCGCCATGTCCGAGTCCTCCTTCAGTCAATGGCTGCGCCGCCTGCGCGAAGACCATGCGGTCCCTCTGCGGGTCGTGGCGGCGGCGGTGGACCTGGATTCCACGCTGCTGAGCAAGCTCGAACTCGGTGACCGCCTGCCCACGGACAAACAGGCCGTCGCCCTGGCTGGCTACTACCGCATTCCTGCCGATGAAATGCGGCAGAAGCTCCTGGCCGCGCGCATCCTCAGCCAGTTTGGCGGCGACCCCGCGCTGGCGCAGGCCATTTCCATCGTGCGCGAGGAAACGGGTTCCACCCAAGAGCCTCTGCCGCCGCGCCAGCCCGTCACCTACGCCGCCGCCCGTCAGCGCAAACGCTGAGTCTCATTCCAACCCACCACCGCCATGTCCAAAAAGAAACCCACCGCAGCAGCAGCCCCGCCTGTGGAGCTCAAGGCCGGTTACGTCGCCGATTTCATCAGCGGCCAGTCCGTGAAAGACACCCCGGAGGAGCGGGACGCCGTGCAGGTCTTCTCACGCCGCCTCGTCGAGGACTACGGTTACCCGAAGGAGCACATCCAGACCCGCCCGCAGTTCCGCGTGCGCCGCAGACCCTCGGATGAAGACAAGTCCTACCCGGTGGACATCGCCGTCTTCAAAGACCCGATGAAGATCGAGGAATGCCTGCACATCGTCGTCGAGTGCAAGCAGAAGACCCGCAAGGACGGCATCAATCAGCTCAAGCTCTACCTCGACATGTCCCCCGCCGAGATCGGCGTCTGGTTCAACGGGGATGAGCACGAGTACCTGCGCAAGGTTCATCACAAGGACGGCCGCCGCACCTACGAGCAGTTGCCGAACATCCCGCGCCACGGTCAGCGCATCGAGGACATCGGCCTCTACAAGCGTCAGGATCTCCGCAAGCCCTCCAACCTCAAGGCCGTCTTCCGCGACCTGCGAAATCACCTCGCCGGCATGACCACCGGCATCACACGCGACGAGGCGCTGGCCCAGGAGATCATCAACCTCCTCTTCTGCAAAATCCTCGACGAGCAGGAGACCGAGCCGGATCAGATGGTCACGTTCAGGGCGGGCGTGGATGAAAAACCCGAAGCCATTCGCCAGCGCATCCTGAAGCTCTTCGACCGCGTGAAAAACGCCACCTATGAGGATGTCTTTGTCGAAAGTGACACCATCAACCTCGATGCTGACAGCCTTCGTTACGTCGTGGGCGAGCTGCAAAACTACTGCGTCATGGACGCCGACCGCGACGCCATCGGCGATGCCTTCGAGGTCTTCATCGGCCCCGCGTTGCGTGGAGCCGAGGGCCAGTTTTTCACCCCGCGCAACGTGGTCAAGATGCTCGTTGAATTGGTCGATCCCAGGCCTGGTGAAAAGATCATCGACCCTGCATGCGGATCTGGCGGATTCCTCATCGCCGCGTTGGAGCATGTTTGGGCGCAGTTGCGTCAGGAGGGAAAGCGCAAGGACTGGACTGAGCGTCAGCTCATGCGGCGTGAGGTCGAGGTTGCCACTTCTTGTTTCAGAGGTCTGGATAAGGACGCCTTTCTAGCCAAGGTCTGCAAAGCCTATATGGCCCTGATAGGTGACGGTCGTGGCGGTGTTTTTTGTGCCAACGGCTTGTCACGGCCAGAGGATTGGAGCTTCAAGGTGCAGGACAAAATCGGTCTCGGGGAATTTGATGTCGTGTTCAGCAACCCTCCCTTCGGGCAGGACATCGTTGTCAAAGGCGCTCCGTTGCTTTCTCAATTCGAAATGGCTCACAAATGGAAGCGCGATAAGGCGACCCAGGAGTGGGAGAACACAGGTGTGCTCCAGGAGCAACAACCACCGCAGCTTCTGTTTTTGGAACGCTGCCTTCAACTGCTAAGGCCCGGTGGCAGACTCGGCATTGTGTTTCCAGAAAGCCTGCTTGGAAATCCATCTTATGAACACGTTCATTCCTTCCTTCGCGGGAGAGCCACCCTGGATGTCGTTGTCACGATGCCTGAATCACTGTTCAAGACCAGTGGCAAGGGCGGCACGCACACCAAAGTCTGTGTGATGGTCATACGCAAGACCATCGATCCTCAAAGCAAAGCCATCTTCATGGGTGATGCCAAGTGGTGCGGGCATGACTCTCGTGGCAATCCAACCCTTCGCAAAAATGATGACGGCGAAACTGTGTTGCTGGATGACGTTCCCGTCATCAGAGAGCGATACCATTCTTTGCTTGCTGGTGGCAGGAAACAGGATCACCTCGGCTTCTGGCTCAAGCGCAGCGAGGTTCAGAATAACATTTTCGTTCCCAAATATTACAACCCCGAGATTGCTGGCCGCCTTGAACTACTCAAGGCGACTCACAACGTCAAAAGCGTGAGAGAACTCGTCGATGAAGGCATTTTGACCGTCGAAACCGGCGTTGAGGTCGGTAAGATGGCCTACGGAACGGGCAAGATTCCATTCATCCGCACCAGTGACATTTCAAACTGGGAGATCAAAGCGGACTTCAAACACGGTGTCAGTGACGCCATCTACGATGAGTGGAGCAGCAAGCTCGATGTGGTTGCCGGTGACATCCTCATGGTCAAAGACGGGACTTATCTGGTGGGAACAACAGCCATTGTCACCGAAAGCGATCTTCCCATGCTGTTCCAAAGCCATTTGTATCGCATCCGTAGCCTGGACCATTCGGTGGTTGACCCGTTTGTGCTGCTGGCAGTCTTAAACACCAGCATTGTGAAAGCACAGATTCGCGCCAAGCAGTTCACCCAGGACATCATCGACACGCTTGGTCGCCGCCTGCTAGAGCTCAAGCTGCCTTTGCCCAAAGAGAAAAAACTTCGCGAAAAAGTCGCCATCGAAACTCGAAAGCTGATCGAAACTCGCATCGCGCTCCGCAATCGCGCCCAGGAAATCCCTCGCGAGATTGAAGACGGAACATTCGAGTTCCTGGACGACTGATCTTGCTCTTCGCGACGACGGCTTACCGGTGGCGCTGCTCAAAAGCGATTTGAGGCAAGGATTGACACCCGGAACCTCCATCAAGTAAATCTAGGGCATGCACCTCGTCGGCCGCCTCGCCCTGCTCTTATTCGTCGCCTGCCTCGCCTTTCCGGCCCCAGCCCAGGAGCGCAGGCTGCCGGTGCTTTCGGCGAACCTTGACGCGCTGCTGAACTTCACGCAGTTGTGGCAGTGGACCTCGGAGGATTTTGAAAAGGCTTACGTCGTGAAGCTGGCCGACCCGGAGCAGCAGGAGAAGCCGCCGCAGTTTGAGTGGGTGAACACCAGCAAGGACCGCGCCCGCTTTTCCCGCAAGATGTACAGCAACGTGGACACGAAGCTGACGATGTTCGGCGGGTCGATCCGGCTGGAGGAGGCGATTGTGGAGTTTGTGAACGGCAAGGCGGCGCGGGCGACGGTGTCGTTTTACAATCGCGGGGACTCGGGCGACATTGAGGTGGCGGACTTTGACCGCATCCTCAAAACGATCGGCCAGAACCTCGGGCAGGTGACGAAGGTGGTCCCGAAACGGCAGCTCAACTCCGCCAACGCGGCGCTGCCGGTGACGAGCTGGATGTGGAGCGCGCCCACGGGCATCGCGCTGCTGGAGCACAACGAGTACCAGACGGCGAAGCCGGAGTTCCTGCGGATGAAGCTGGCCGCGCCGAACCAGGCGGACTGGAGCATGGGCAAGATGGCCGTGGGCGTGCAGCGCATGGAACTGCTGAAGCGCGTCACCAAGACGCCCGAGGGGGACGTTTACATCGCCGGGGTGCCGATGGTGGACCAGGGGCAGAAGGGCTACTGCGTGGCGGCGAGCTGCCAGCGCCTGTTTGAGTACATGCGCATCCCCTGCGACCAGCACGAGATGGCGAAACTGGTGAGCGTGGACGCCGAGAGCGGCGCGAACGTCTTCAACATGCAGAAGAGCCTCTCGAAGATCGACAGCGCCTTCAAGGTGACCTTCAAGCCGCTGGTGAACCCGGAGCAGTATTACACCGCTGGTCGCAAGCGCCGCGTGTCCGAGAAAGCCTTCGTCGCCGATGTGAAGGCGCACATCGACCGGGGCGTGCCGCTGCTGTGGGGACTCGCGCTCGGCCAGAAGCCGGAAGATCCGCCGCTACCGATGGGCGGGCAGGTCAGCGGCGGCCACATGCGCCTGGTGATCGGCTACAACCTGGCCAAGAGCCAACTGCTCTTCACCGACTCCTGGGGCGCGGGCCATGAGCTGAAACGCATGGCGATGCTGGACGCCTACGATGTGACGATGGGCCTGTACTCGATGGCTCCGAGCGGTTTCTGAGGCCGCGACTCACAGCCCGCCGAGCTTGCAGATGCGTTCCCAGTGCTTCGCTTCAACTGGAGTGATGGATAGGCGGTTCCCACGGCGCAGGATGAGCATGTCGGCCAGCTTGGGATCGGCGCGCAGCATGTCGAGCGTGACGAAGGTCTTGAAGTCGGCCTCCCACTTCACATCCACCATCAGCCAGCGCGGATCCTCGCGCTGGCTGCCCGCGTCGAAGTATTCGGAGGACGGGTCAAACTGCGTGTGATCAGGATAGGCCTCCTTCACGATTTTCACCACGCCCGCGATGCCCGGCACCGCGCAACTGGAGTGGTAGAAGAACCCCAGGTCGCCGACCGCCATCTGATCCCGCATCATGTTCCGCACCTGATAATTCCGCACCCCGTTCCACGGCTCTGTCTTCTTCGGGCGGGCCTTCAGATGGTCGAAGGAAAAGACATCGGGTTCGGATTTGAGGAGCCAGTGGTTCATGGGAATGGCCCACGGAATACACGGAAAGGAAAAGCCAACATGCGATATTTCTAAAATTTTCGGCAAGACAAATCAAAAAATGATGTAGAACTGCTTCACTAATAAACTTATCGAAATAAACCAGCACCTATAAAAATGGCGCTTCGCTGTCTTGAG
>DNXB01000196.1 GCA_003506995.1 Verrucomicrobiales bacterium | reverse complement strand
AGCCGCTTTCGCCGACAAGGCCGAGCGTCTCGCCAGGCTGGAGAGCAAAGCTCACGCCATCCACGGCCTTGCAAGTCGCCTTCTTCGTGTAAAACACGCCACCGCGCACCGGGAAGTGCATCTTGAGGTTCTGGACAGAGAGGAGGGACACGTTTAGGCCGCTGCGAGTTGATGTTGCCTGTCATGTTCGATCCAAGTGACCACATCTGTGGGCCGAAGCTTCAACCCACCCTTGTCGAGATGCCAAGCCAGGGTTCGCGGGCGTGGCAGTTTGGCTTCAACTTCAAAATGTAAATCCAGTGCTTCGGCTCCGTTGGCGAGCATCTTTTCAATCGTGCGGGCAGTCGTGACGCAGCCGGGCACATCCGGGAAATAACCGGAATAATTCTTCACAGCCTTTTCGATGACGAAGAGATAGCGGAGTGATTTCATGAGTGGAGAGTAGGCGGCTTCTGAAGTTATTTCCAGCCAGCTTGTTTGCGAATGCTGTTCCATGTGCCCGGAGCCAGATCGTCAGATGGATGGCCCGGCACGGTGACTTTCCCGGTTTTCACCGGATGCACGAACTGGCGGTGGCTGCCACGCGTGGCATGGTGCGTCCAGCCATCTTCGTGGAGCAAGCGGAGGGCGTCGCGGACTTTCATGTTCTATGGCTCGAGTTGTGAGGAAAAACACGCGCAGGCCTCGACGCCGTGACCGTGGCCGCAGTCTTTCCAGGGCTGGCGTGTGTTCAAAACGCTGTCGTCGTGCTGGTTCGGGCAGCGGGAGGCGAAGCGGCAGCCGGCGGGCATGTCGCGCAGGCTTGGGACCATGCCGGGGATGACAGGGAGGTCGGTCTTCGGCGGATGATCGAGCTTGGGCAGGCAGCGGATGAGGCCCTGCGTGTAGGGATGCAGTGGGTTGGCGAAAATCTCATGCACGGGGCCGCGCTCGGCGATGCGGCCTGCGTACATCACGGCCACGTCGTCACACACTTCGGCGATGACGCCGAGGTCGTGCGTGATGAGGATGACGGCCATGCCGGTTTCGCGTTGGAGGCGCTTCAGCAGATCGAGAATCTGCGCCTGCACGGTGACGTCGNNGTGGTCGGTTCGTCGGCGATGAGCACTTTTGGGTGGCAGGACAACGCCATGGCGATCATCACGCGCTGGCGCATGCCGCCGCTGAGTTGATGGGGATACTCGTTCACCCGCTGATCCGGTGCGGGAATGCCGACCCACTCCATGAGTTCGACAGCCCGTTTGAGCGCTTGGTCCGGCGACATAGGCTCGTGGAGCTGGATCGCCTCGATGATTTGCTTCCCGACACGCAGCACGGGATTCAGCGCGGTCATCGGTTCCTGGAAGATCATCGCGATGTCGTTGCCGCGAATCTTCCGCATGTCCTCAATCGGCAGTTTGGTCAAATCGCGGCCTTCGAGCAGCACTTCGCCGCCGAGGATGCGTCCGGCGGGTTGGGGCAACAGGCGCATGAGGCTCATTGCGGTCACGCTTTTGCCGCAACCGCTTTCGCCGACGACGCCGAGCGTCTTGCCGGCCTCCAATGTGAAATCGACATCGTCCACGGCGGTGAGCAGGTCGTGGTCGGTCTGGAAACCGACACGCAGGTTGCGCACTTCGAGCAAGGGCGTCGCCATCACTTGGTTCCTCCTGATTTGAGGTTGTGATCGAAGACTTGATCGGTCTCTGGGAAGGTCTTGCCGCTGCGGATCGCTGCTTCGGTTTCGCGTTTCACTTCCTCGTCGATCCAATGCACATGGTACTGAAGTGGAAGGTCGCTGATGGGCAGATTGAAGGTCTTCTCCGGCCACTTCACCCAGCGCCAGTAGGCCACGCGGTAGTAGTTCTGCTCGTAGCCGGGAATCCAGATGGCCTCGTCATGAATGATCTGGTCGCAAGCATGGGATTTGGCACGGAATTCTTCGATGGAGGTGGCGTGACGCTCCTCGTCAGAGAGCTTGTCCATGCGCGGATCAGCAAAGGAGGTGAGGTTGTTGGTGTTCGTTTTCGGCGTCTTGCCATCGTCCATGTAAGCCTGCTTGGAGTGAAAATATTGGAAGTGGTCAGGCAGCGGTGGCGACGTGCCAAAGGCGACGGACACGGCCTGGTGCTTCTTCTGCGTGGCTTTCTGGAAGTAAGCCGTGGTGTCCATGCCTTCGAGCTTGTATTCGAGTCCGGCTTTGATCGCTTCCTCCTTGAGGCGCTGCATGACTTTCTGAATCAGCTCGACTTTGCGATGCAGGATCGTCACCGACAACCTCTGGCCTTTGTCGTTCATGAGCACGCCGTCGTTGCCGAGCTTGGTGTAGCCTGCCTGGGCAAAATGCTCGCGTGCCTTCTGCACGTCAAAAGGCCGGGACTGGATTGGCGGATTGCCGAGCAACGTGTAGCCCTGCGCGAAGGCATTCAGTCGCTGGAAATCGCCGCGCAGGTCGAAGTCGATGACCTTTTGGTAGTTCGTGGCGAAGCTGAGTCCGAGGCGCACCTCCTTGTTGTTCAGCGGCGGCACGGCGGTGTTCAGCCACAGGCCCGCGTAGGAGCTCGGCCAGACGCGGTAGAACTTCGCCTTGTTGATGTAGCCCTTGTGAACCTCCGGGATCTCCAGCTTCTCATACCAATACTCCGGGATGCCCATCATGAGTTCTTCAGCATCAAGCTCGCCCTGACGGAATAGTTCCAGCACCTTCTCCTGCAAACGCACGACTCGATAGACAATGCGGTCGGCATTGTAGCGGTGGCGGTAGAACTTGTGATCCTTCGCCCACCAGTCCTTCACGCGGGTGAAGGTGACGCTGCGGCCAAAGTTGATGTCCTCCTCATGAATCACATAGGGTCCGGTGGTCGGACGGGAGCGCCACTGGTAGCGCTGCTCGAAGTCCGGGCCGAACTCGCTGTAGAAGTGCCGGGGATACGGCGAGAAGCCGGCAAAATACGGCGCCAGC
Source organism: Verrucomicrobiales bacterium (assembly GCA_003506995.1). Lineage (GTDB taxonomy): Bacteria > Verrucomicrobiota > Verrucomicrobiia > Verrucomicrobiales > Verrucomicrobiaceae > Prosthecobacter. The sequence goes on along the minus strand of DNXB01000196.1, from coordinate 10,839 downwards.
GGCTTCGGCTCCGGCAGCGTCACGGACATCGTCCGCGCATCGTAGCGGGTGAAGTTGTGGAACTGGGTGGCGAAGTACTCGTTGCCGAACGGGTTCTTCGGATACTCGCTCAGCTCCATGTACACGCGGTTGAAGAAGTCATCGACCTCGACCGGCACGCCGTCGGAGTAACGCGCCTCGGGATCGATGCGGAAGTAAACTGTGCGATTGTCCGCCGACACCGCCCATTGATTGGCTATGCCGGGATAAAAGCCGCCGGTTTCCGGGTGCAGACCCGTGTCTCCAAAAGAACCGAGCAGCGCCATCTCCACCTCATCGGCCTGATAGCCGCGGAAGGAGCTGTTGCTGTTCTCGCCGAGAATGCGCAGTGTCGGCGGGAAGGAGAGAATGTAGAGGCGCATCGTGCCGCCCTTCTTCGCGTTCGGATCGCCAATCTCCGGCTCGTTCATGCCGTCCTCCCACTTCAAATCGGCCGGAACGTCCTCCGGCTTCGCAAAGGTGAAGTACTCGGGCATTTTCAGGCGTTCGCGCACGGTCGTCAGCTCTGCCTCCAGCTCGGCTTTTTTGGCCGCATCGGCTTCTTTGGCGATTTGTTCAGGAAGATCCTTCTCCTGGCTCTGCAAATCCTCCAGGACCTTATGGTTGTAGAAGCTCCAAAACGCGTCGCGCTCCTTGGTGCCATCGTAGGGCGGGAAATCGGCGGCGGAGAGTGTGGAGATGCCAAACAACGCCGCGATCAGCATTGAGAACACCTGGAAGGTATCATGAGTTCGAGTTTTCATTCGCCAGCCTCCTTTAACAAGCGTTCGACAAAGCTACGGCTCGCTCGGAACCCATGTTCGAGCAGAGACTCGAAAACAGGGCGGAGCGGCTCATTCAACACACCGGACTTTCTGGCGTCCAGAAACACGCCGAGCAGCCCGATTCGGGCGATTCCGAGTTTTCGGGCCAGCTCACGAGCATCCATGTCATCGACGAGGAGCAGGTCGGCTTTCAGTTCCTCGTACAGGGCGATGGCCTCCGCCTCGCCTGCGTCCACCTCCTCAAGCAACTCTGCGGCTCTCTCAGAGTGGTTGAGCGTCCGCACGATGAGCCAGGAGGCATCCAGCATACGCTGGATGGCAGGCAGGGTGGCAGCTCCGCGCGCAAGCTCCGCTGCCACGGCAGGCGGCACGACGACCTCGTGGTAAAGTTCCCGCAGCAGCCCTTCACGCCCGATCAGCGCCAGATAGCAAAGGCAGGATGTGTCCGAAACCACAATCACAGGCGGCCGAGGGAGCGGAGGGTTTCGATGTCGCTTTCCAATTCCTCCTCGTTGAACTCCCGCAGCGGCAGGCCGCGCTCTGTCCGCCACTGCTCAAACTCAAAAAAATGCACGCCGGCCATTCGCCGGGCCTGACCCGCAGTCAGTCTTCCCTGCGCGAAAAGGGTTAGAGCGAGTTCCTTCAGCGCCGACTTCTCGTCGAGGCCGGCGTCTTGAATAATGCGGTCAGGGATCTGGATCGTCATGGCGTTAGTTTATCGTCTCCTCATTGATACGTCGTGAACTTTTTGGGATCGAAGGCCTCCCGCAGCGCCTCGCCGACGAAGGTGACGAGCAGGAGGATGAAGACCATCGCGGCGAACATCGAGGTGGAGATCCACAGCGCGGAGAGATGGTTCACGCCGTCGTCGAAGAGCCAGCCCCATTGCGGATACGTTTCCGGCAGGCCGAAGCCGAGGAAGGCGAGCGCGGTGATGGAGGAAATGATGCCGGCGACGCTGAAGGGCACCTGCGTGACCACGGTGGCGAGCATGTTGGGCAGCAGGTAGCGCGTGAGGATGCGCCAGGTGCTCGCGCCTTGCAGGCGGGCGGCGGAGATGTAGTCCCGCTCCTTCTCCTTGTAGGCCAGCGCGCGCAGCGAGTAGGTGAGACTGGTCCACGAGAAGAGGCAGATCACAGCCAGCAGGATGACGAGATTCATCTCCGCCACGGTGATGATGCTCACCACGATCATCACGATGTAGAGGAAGGGCAGTTCCTCGATGATTTCGATGATGCGCTGAAAGGTGATGTCGAACACGCCGCCGAGGAAGCCCATCAGCGAGCCGATGATCATGCCGACGCCGTAGGTGAAGGCCAGGTAGAGCACGATGGCCTTCAGATTGAGCTGCCAGCCGCCGTAAATCTGCGCCAGCACATCCCATCCCTTGCTGTCCGTGCCTAGAAAGTGGCTCGCCTTCCACAGAGGCGGGATCGGCGGATAAATCGTCACTTCATAAGGTGTGACCGCCGCCTTCTCGAACTCCTCCTGCGGCATCTCGCCCGTCCATTTTTCGCGATCCTTCACGCCCGCCTTGTAGAAGGCCGAAAAGGCCAGCGCACCGGTCTTCGCGTAGCCTTGCGACTCGCCATCGGGCACGCCCTTGCGGAAACGCGTGTCCGTGTGCTTCTGCGTGGGCGCGTCCACATACGCGGTGCGCGCACGGCCGGAATACGGCTCCGCATCGCCCGGCTTGAACCATTTTCCGTCGCGCTGCTCCAGCGTGATGGATTGCAGCGTGTCCGAATCCAGCACTGGATCCCAAGGCACGAGCGGCATGAGCACAAAGCCGCGCTTCTCCTTGCTCAACTGCTGTTTCAGCTCGCGGTAGCTCACCTCCTGCTCGCCTTGGAGGCCAAAATCCTGCGCCTGGTAGCGCTTTGTCACGAAAGCCGGGAAGTGCGTCTTTCCATCGCAACGCACCATCAGCGCCCGCTTGCCGACGATGATCTGATCCAGCATCGCCAGCGCGATCAAGGCCAGCAGGATGCGGAACGACCACCACCCGCGCCCGATGCTGCGGAAACGGCGGAAGCGCTGCAAGGTCACCGGCGTCCAGCGAATCTCACGCGGCAGAAACAGCAGCCCCAGCACGCCGCCTGCGATCAAAAGCACGGAACTCGTCCATCCAAACACATGTCCATTGCTGAAGAACCACGACACCGTCGGAATCAGCAGCCCGCACAGCTCGCCGAGGATCGCGAGTGCGCCGAGGATGATCGCGGTGATGGAGAGTTTGCGGTTCATGCGGTGGCGGCGCCAAATGACGAATGCCAGCCGAGACCCTCTTCAGGCCATTCGTCATTCGTCATTCTGCATTCGTCATTCATAGGCGTTCTTGGGTTCTGCATCACTCAAACCGTATCCTTGGATCGAGCCGCGCGGTGATCATGTCGGAAAGGACGTTGCCGAGCATCAGCAGCAGCCCGCCGACCGTGACGGTGCCCATGACGATGGGATAATCCTTCTCCAGGAGGGCGTTGAAGCCCATGAGGCCGAAACCGTCGATGTCGAAGATGCGCTCGATCAAAAAACTGCCCGCCACGAGCACCGTGAGCGCCTGCCCCATCGTGGCGGCGGCGGGAATGAAGGAATTGCGCAGCGCATGGCCGATGACGGCCCTCTTAAATTCCACGCCCTTTGCCACAGCCGTGCGCACATAATCGCTGGCGAGCTGATCGAGCAGGTTGTTTTTCACCAGCATCGTCAATCCGGCGAAACTGCCCACCATGTAGCAGCACAGCGGCAGGAAGGCGTGATGGAAAAGATCGTAGATTTTGCCGAAGAAGCCGAGTTCAGCGAAATCCGCGCTCACAAAGCCCTCCAGCGGGAACCAGCGCAACCGAGCGGCAAACAGCACCATCAGAAACACGCCGAGCACGAAGCCCGGGATCGCATAACCAAAGAAAATGAGCACCGAAGTGGCCGTATCGACCGGTGTGCGATGCTTGATGGCCTTCAGCACGCCCAGCGGCACGCACACCATGTAAGTGAGGATGATCGACATCACGCCGTAGAACAGCGAGATCGGGAAACGGCGCTTCATCATCGTCCAAACCGGTTCCGAGTAGCGTGTGGAGTCGCCCAGGTTGCCTTGCAGCACGCCGGCGAACTTAGGCTGGTAGATCAGCGCCACATGCGGCTGCGCTTTGTCGAGCTTCTGGCCGGGATTCGCCTTCTCCCACTCCTGCCTCTGCTTTTCCGGCGTGATGATGCGTGCCCGCCAGACGGAGGTGTCCACGTCTTTGAGCGGCACGATCTCGGCCTCATCCTTCGCATTCCGCTTCACCGTCACCACATTCGCCGTGCCGGGCAGCTTGACCTCAGTTTCCATTTTCCCTTCGGCAAAGTCGGCGCGTGAGCGGTTCGTGTCCTTCGGCCAGGCACCCAGCCACGACGCATAGGCGACAAGGAAGGATTTATCATGCCCGTATTGCTCCTGGAGCTTCAAAAGCTGCGCGGGCGTGAGTCCGCTCGACTGTTGACGGCTGCTGCCACCGCGCTGTCCATCGCTTTTCATACGAGCCTCCATCAGCGCCTGCTCCATCGGCCCGCCCGGCGTGAAGCGGATGATGAAAAACACCACCAGCGTCATGCCGACGAGTGTCGGCGGGATGAGCAGCAGGCGGCGGATTAAATAGGCGGTCATTCAGGTCGGTGAAGCGGGAAGTCTCCGACATTACGTCGGTGCGCACAAGGATTTGTGCGCGATTTGCACGAGGTTGACATGAATGCGGGCCGCGTGGATGGCTTGCGCCGCATGAACCGACCCACTTTGAGCACCGGACTGCGAATCACGCAGATAACTTTTGTGGTGCTGGGTGCCGCAGGCTGCGCGGAGACGTTTGCGGTCAAAAACGAGGCCGTGCCTGCGGAAATCCAACAGAAGCTGCAGGCGCAGGCGGTGCCGGCCGCTGAACTCAAAATCAGCAAGGGCGTGCTGAATGTGAAAGCTCGCAGCACGCCTCCTCCAGAAGGCGTGCTGAAGGTGCCGATGTATTACGAGAACGGCATCCCGCACATCAAGGCGAGCCTGAACGGTCGCAAACCGAAGAAATTCATGTTCGACACCGGGGCGACGTTCAGCGTGTTCGACGCGGAGCAGGCGGTGGAATTTGGCATGCGAACGGTACCACAAGTAAGGCCGACCATGTCCGGTGTGCTGGGAAAAGAGCCGGGCATGGCGGCGCTGATTCCCACGGTGCAGATCGGCTCCTGGCGTCTGGAGAACCTGCCGTGCATCCTGCGCATGCAGCGCACGGCCTGGGGCAGCGGCATTTTGAAGGAGCACCTCGGCATTTCCGTGCTGGGCGTGCATCTGGCGGCGGCAAACTGCAAATACCTGACGCTGGATTTCCTGCGGGAGGAGGTGGAGTTCGGCTTCACCCGCAGTTTTGCCGGGAAAACCCGCAAGCACATGCATCAGACGAACCTGAGCATGCAAAGCGGCGTGCCGACCACGACCCTCAAATACGGCCGCCTTTCCTGGCCGGCCGTCGTGGACTCCGGTTCCGTCTTTGGTGTGCAGCTCGACCCAAACACCGCCCGCGTGCTCGGCTACAAAAACGGCGGCTGGCAGGTGGGTGGCAATTATTTGATCACCGGCGTGGGCGGAGCGCAGACGCCAACGCAGGCCAACGTGCGTGTGCTGGAGTTTCAGGCTTTGGGTTTGTTTGGCTCCTACTATCCCTTTGCGCAGGTGGACGTGATGCCGGGCCCTTCACGCCTGGGCACCTACTTGCTCGAGGATTACCGGGTGACGCTGGATTTCGAGCATGGCCTGCTGTTCGTGGAATGGGGCTGAATCAACCGCGCCGAGCCGCATTTTTTTGCGACGGAATCGCAACATGACAATCTTGGCGCATAAAAGTTTAAAAAGATCAAGATGACGGTTGCAAACCTGCTCGCGTCTCCCTATTCTGGGAATCCTTGTGAAATTTTTCACAAGCTCATCTGCCGTCATCAATTATGGGTAACTTTTTTCCGCGTTGGACCAACTGGCTGCCGCTCAAGGTAGCCATTGCCGTCGTGTTCATTGCCTTCGGCGTGAGTGTCGGCGTCGCCTACTACTTCACTCCGAAATACACCCGCGTGGGCTACGAGCCGACCCAGCCGGTGCCTTTCTCCCACAAAATTCATGCCGGTCAGCTCGGCCTCGACTGCCGCTACTGTCACAGCTTTAGCGAGGCCTCCAGCCACGCGAACGTGCCGACGAACCAGACCTGCTTCAACTGCCACGGACCAGGCAAAGGCAACATCCGCAGCAATTCTCCCAATCTGGAACTGGTCGTGAAGGCCAACGAAACCGGCAAGTCCATCCCGTGGGTGAAGATTCACAAGGCTCCTGATTACGTTTACTTCAATCACAGCGCCCATCTCAATCGCGGCATTTCCTGCGTCTCCTGCCACGGCAAGATCAATGAGATGGAAGTGGTCCGTCACGATCAGCCGCAGTCCATGGGCTGGTGCCTCGACTGCCACCGTAACCCTGAGAACAACCTGCGCCCGCTGGAGCAGATCACGAACCTCAATTTCAAGCCCGCTGACCTGAAGCGCGCGGATTTCTACAAAGGCCTGCTCGACAAGAAGATCCCGGCCAAGGAGATCGCCACGGTGATCGGTGGTGAGGCGGCGAAAGCCGACGACCTCGACCAGCTTCTCAAGCTCGCTGAAACAACCTATGGCAAGGAAGTGACCCAGGCGGAAGTGGGCGCCCAGCTCAAAAAGCACTGGCAGATTCAGCCGCCAGAAAACTGCACCGCCTGCCACCGCTAACCCCGCGCCTTTTTTCCCGACACATGAAACGCAATTGGATTCATCCCGAGGAGCCGCAGAACGCGAAGCGCTACTGGCGCAGTGTCTCCGAGTTGGAGCGTCGTGAGAATTTCCTCAAGGATCTGGGCCGCGAGTTCCCCGCTGGCGACACCTTGACGGACGAAGAGCGTGAGAACGGCCGCCGTGACTTTTTGAAAATCATGGGCGCCAGCGTCGGTCTGATGGGTCTGGCAAGCTGCCGCCGCCCGCTGACCACGATCCTGCCCTACACCCAGCACGTTGAGTGGATGGTGCCGGGCAAGGCGCTGATGTATGCCACCACGATGCCCCGCAGCGGCGGTGCGACGCCCCTCGTCGTCACCACGCACGAAGGCCGTCCGACGCACGTCACTGGCAATCCACTTCACCCTCTTGGTGGTGGCATCGACAGCTTCGCGCAGGCTTCCGTGCTCGATCTTTACGATCCTGAGCGCTCGCAGCAGCCGCTGGGCATGGGCAAGGAGCTTTCCTGGGCCAAGGCGAACGAATTGCTCTCTGCCGTGTCCACCGAGGCCAAAAAATCCTCTGGAGCCGGCCTTGGCGTTGTGATCGGAGCCACGACCTCCCCCACTTACCTGCGTCTGCTTGGCGAGTTGAAGGTCGCTCTCCCGCAGGTCCAGTTGTTCAAGTATGAGGCCGCAGGCGCTGAAGGCAGCGCTGCCGCCACCAAGGCCGTGCTCGGCGCGGGTGTGAAGCCCTTCGTCAAGCTCGGCTCCGCGATGCGCATTCTGGCGCTCGACTGCGATTTCCTCGGCCTGGACCCGGTCGCGGGCGCGCCGATCTCCGCGTTCACGAAGCATCGCGCCAAGGAAGCGAAGACGGCGGACATGAACCGCCTCTACGTTCTCGAAAACCGCTACACGCTCACCGGCGGCATGGCGGATCATCGCAAGGCGATCCCTGCCAGCCTGATTCCAGCGGCGGCGGCGCTCATCGCCGTTGAACTGGGCGACAGCTCGGCCAAGGCGCTCGCTGACACGGCTCCTGCCGGTCTGAAAGAGTGGATCGCTCCGGCGGTTCGCGATTTGATCGACAACAAAGGCAAATCCCTCGTTCTCGCCGGTTCGCGCCTCGGCGCGGAAGTTCACGCGCTCGTTGCCTCGATCAACAACGCGCTTGGCGCGTATGGTTCGACGATTGATTTGCTCCAGGAGGCTCCTGCCCCTGAGTTTGGCGGTTTCGCCGAGCTGCAAGCGGCGGTTTCCGGCGGTCAGGTGAAGACCTTGGTTTCGCTGACGCCTTCCAACCTCTACTACGATGCGCCTGACGCGGCGGCGTTCGTCAAGCTCGCCACTGAGAAGAAGGTGAAGCTTGTTCACGTCGGCACGCTCAAGAACAGCACGGCGCTGCACGCGGCGTTGCACATTCCTGCCGCTCATTACCTCGAGTCTTGGGGCGATGCCCGTTCTGCCGACGGCACTTATTCGATTGTTCAGCCGATGATCGCGCCGCTTTACGACAGCGCGAGCAAGATTGAAGTGCTCCTCGCGCTCCTGGGCCGCAAAAAGCTCGGCCCGGTGGAAGCTGCGCCTCCCGCTGCCGGCGCACCTCCGGCCGAAGACGCCGCTCACACGGCGGTTCGCGACACCTTTGCCGCTGTGGCGGGTGGCCTCGACGAAGCGAAGTGGAATTTCACCCTGCGTGACGGTTTCCTCAAAGCCTCCGCCTACGCCAAGGCCGCCGTGACTCCGAACGTGGCCGCTGCCGCTGAATTCATTGCCAAGGCCACGCCTGCCGCCGCTCCGACCGATGAGGCGCTTGAAGTCGTGCTCGTCCCTGACTCCAGCGTGTTTGACGGGCGTTATATCAACAACGCCTGGCTCCAGGAAGCGCCCGATCCGGTCACCAAGCTGACTTGGGACAACGCCGCCTGGATCGGCTCCGTCACCTTCCGCAAACTGGGCCTCAAAGACGGCCAGCACGTCAAAATTTCCGTCGGTGGTGCTGAAATCGAGATTCCGGCCATCGAAGCCCCGGGTCATGCGACCCACTCCATCACCCTCCCGCTTGGCTACGGCCAGAAGGGCGTCGGCGTGGTCGGCAGCGACCGTGGCGTGAACGCCTATGCGCTGCGCAAGCAGCCCGGCGTGTTTGTGCTGAGCGGTGCGAAGATCGAGGCGCTTGCCACGGTGGCCGAGCTCGCCATCACGCAGGAGCAGAACACGATGGAAGGCCGCGCGGTTTACCGTGAAGGCACGTTGGACACCTTCAACAAGGACGTGGCATTCGCGCAGAAGACCGGCATGGACGGTCACATCCCGGAAAACATTTCCTTCTACAAAGGCCAGATGGGCGTGAAGTCCGCTGAGAATCCGGAAGGCTTTGATTACGAGACCAAGCACCAGTGGGGCATGGTCATCGACCTCAGCAAGTGCATCGGCTGCACCGCGTGCGTCATCGCCTGCCAGAGCGAGAACAACATTCCCGTGGTCGGCAAGGACCAGGTCCGCAAGGGCCGCATCATGCAATGGATCCGCATGGACCGCTACTTTGCCGTGCCGAAGTGGGGCAAGAACAACGTCGAGCAGCAGAGCACCTGGGCCGAGGACGATCCGACGCCGGAACAGCTCGAAAGCGCCGAGATGGTGACCCAGCCGATGGCCTGCCAGCAGTGCGAAGCCGCCCCGTGCGAAACCGTCTGCCCCGTGAACGCCACCGTCCATACCGACGACGGCCTCAACGCCATGGCCTACAACCGCTGCATCGGCACGCGTTACTGCGCCAACAACTGCCCTTACACCGCGCGCCGCTTCAACTGGTTCGACTACAACAAGCGCAACCCGCTGACCGAAACCTCCGTGCTCGGCATGAAGGTGCAAAACCTCTACGCCGGACCGCTCGGCGAGAAGAAAGAAGACGAAAGCCTCCGCCTCCAGCGCAACCCGAACGTCACCGTCCGCATGCGTGGTGTCATCGAGAAATGCACCTACTGCGTGCAGCGCCTCGAATCCGCCAAAATCCTGCAGAAGCAGGTGCAGCGCGACTCCAAGAACTTCCGCGTGCCGACTGACACGGTCAAAACCGCCTGCCAGCAGTCCTGCCCGGCTGACGCGATCGTCTTCGGCGATTTGGCCGACAAAAAGTCCGCCGTGGTCAAGGCCAAGGCCTCCCCGCGTGACTACCAAGTCCTCAAATACATCGGCACCCGCCCGCGCACGAGCTACCTGGCCCGTCTGCGCAATCCGAACAAGAACATGCCCGGCGCGGAAAACATCGCCGTGTGGAGCAACAATCAGTTCTAATGACGAATGCCGAAATCAGAATGACGAATGAATGACGAAGCCCCGATGACGAAGCAAATCTCCATGACGCCCCTGAACGACGGCGCCGCACTTTTTGGCGGCAGCCCTGTTCATTCGTCATTCGTCATTCCGCATTCGTCATTCGGACTCAACCCTTCCATTTCCCGCTAAATGTCCTCTCCCGCCACAGCCACCGAAACGCCCCGGATCTTGGACAGAGAGCCGTTGGTTCTCAACCAACGCTCCTACTCGTGGATCACGAACCGCATTTGCGGCATCGTCGAAAACAAGCAGCCCGCCCTGTGGTGGATTCTGTTCATCCCCTCGGTGCTGCTGACCGGGTTGATGGTGTTCTGCTTTGTTTACCTCATCTCCACCGGCGTCGGTGTCTGGGGTCAGAAGCAGCCGGTCGCCTGGGCCTGGGACATCACGAACTTCGTGTTCTGGATCGGTATCGGCCACGCCGGCACCCTGATTTCCGCGATTCTTTTCCTCACGCGTCAGAAGTGGCGCACTTCGGTGAACCGCGCCGCCGAGGCCATGACGATCTTCGCCGTGATGTGCGCCGGACTCTTCCCGGCCTTCCACGTCGGTCGTGTGTGGATGGTGTGGTTCCTGGCTCCAATTCCAAACGCCAACGCCATCTGGCAGAATTTCAAATCGCCCCTGTTGTGGGACGTGTTCGCTGTTTCGACTTACTTCAGCGTCTCGGCGGTGTTCTGGTTCCTCGGCCTTGTGCCTGACCTTGCCACGCTGCGTGATCGCTGCCGCCCCGGCCTGAAAAAATTCCTCTACGGCCTGTTCGCCCTCGGCTGGCGCGGTGGCAACCGCCACTGGAGCCACTATGAGACCGGTTACATGCTTCTGGCCGCTCTTTCCACGCCGCTGGTGCTGTCCGTGCATTCCGTCGTGTCCTTCGACTTCGCCACCTCCATCGTTCCTGGCTGGCATACCACGATCTTCCCGCCCTACTTCGTCGC
>DNXB01000462.1:1123-9277 GCA_003506995.1 Verrucomicrobiales bacterium | reverse complement strand
ACGAATGACGAATGACGAATGAATGTCGAAGTCCAAATGACGAGCCTTTGACGGTCGTGCTCGTGTGCTTTTTATCGGGCTTGGTAGCGGTCGTTTTTGACGGTGACTTGCGGCACGCGGCGCTCTTTCTCGAAGAGGTCGTGAGCGGGGCGGAGGTTTTGCCAGAAGTCGAGGTGCGGGGAGGCTTGTTCCTTTTGCAGGCGCTCGCCGGTCATGCGGAACGGGAAGCAGTGGACGGGGACTGTGGACATGTTTTTGAGGGCGGCTTCGACGACGAGGTAGATTTCCTCAATGAGCGGATCGGTCATGGCGAAGCATCCGATGCTGACGGTGTCGCCATGCACCATGATGAGGCTGCCGGTGCGCTGGTGCGCGAGGTCGTAGGCGTTGGGGTAACCGATGTTGAAGGAGAGATGGTAGCTGCTGGCGGGATTGAGCTGCTTTGAAGTGACGCTGTAGAAGCCTTCGGGAGCCTGCATGTCGCCTTCGCGGGTTTTGGGGCCGAGGGTGCCGGAGAAGGTGGCGATGGGGTAGGTGCGGAAGAGCTGCCAGCCGGTGCTGTTTTTCAGCCACAGCTCGAGCTCGCGGCTTTCTTTGAAAATGCGAATGAAGGCGGGCTGGCCGAGCTTGAGTTGCTTGGCGGCGAGTTCGTCGTGCAGCTTGGGCAGGAGACGTGAGCGCGTGCTGGCGAGGCGTTCGGTGGCGCTGAGGGACTGCCATTGCCCGGAATCTGGAGGTGGAGCGTAGGGCAGGGCCAGGGTCTGACGATTGAGGTATTGCATGAACTGGTTGATCCAGGACTGGATGAACGTTTGCGACGTGGCGTTTGCCGCCAGAAACGCCGAGGCCGTGAGGGCCGCCGCTATCAGCCAAGTGCGTCGTTTCATACGCGCCGCCTGGGTTCAGGCCCCCGGTGTGGGCGGTGGGGCCGGATTCTTGCCGCGCACGATGTTCATCGCGCCGTTCAACTCGCCGCCGGGCTCGATGGAGACGGAGCGGGCAGTGACATCGCCGTTGACGGAACCATTGCCGCTGATGAGCACGGGGCCGGTGCAGAAGATGGTGCCGGTGACGCGGGCCTGGACTTCGACCTCGGTGGCATGCACATGATTGAGGAAGGCCACGTCAGCGCCTTTTTCGACGACGAAGCGCTGGCAGCGGATTTCGCCAATGATGCTGCCGGTGGTGCGGAAGGCGGCGTCGCCGGAGCAGGTGACGTTGGCCTCGATGGTGCCGTGGCATTCGAGATCACGGCATTGGACACTGCTGGCGGAAAGTCGGCCGCGTTTGCGGACCAGCACGTTGCCGCGCGTTTTGACCGACTGGGTGGAGGTCATGTTGATCTCCACATCCTCAAGCGAGATGTAAGCACCGCAGGCGGGGCAGTTGGCGGATTTGGCGGAGCGTCCGGTTTTGAACTTGTGGCCGCAGTCGAAGCACTCGGCGTCTTTGAAGTACTGGTTCCGGTACATGCCCTGCTCCTTCATTTTTTGAAGCGAGCTGGCGGTTTGCAGCGCGGGCGATGGCGTGGGGGGCGGGGAATTGGACTGCGGCCGACGCATCTGCGCGGCGCCGGCGTCTTGTGGCAGCGGCAGTTCTTGCTGCTGGGCCGCTGGTTTGTCCGGCGGCTGGGGCGGGATCACTGGCTGGGCCTGGCTTTGCAGGTAGGCTCCAAATCCTTCAGCGGGGGAGAGTGAGTCGTCCTGCTTGGCGGCTGGAACTGCCGCTGCGACGGGCGCAGGTTCGGCGGACTTGGCGGGAGCGGGCGCTTCATCCGCCCAAGAATCGGTCATGCCAGTGCCGACGCCAGATCGGGTGACATCGGAGGCGGTCACGCGCTTTTTATGCACGGTGAGATGCACCCCGCATTTTTTGCAAAACGTGGAAACGACAAGGCGCGGCTCGTATTGAGCCGCGCCGCAAGACGGACACACCACCTCGATTTGATTCTTGGGCGGTGTGGGCAGGATGCTGGACTTCGAGCCGAAGAACCGGCCGAACACTCGGGTTAGGGCAGGTTAAGGTTGTGGTTTCGGACCGCCGCCGCCGAAGGCGGGCTTCGGAGCGTCAGGCTTTTTGCCGACCTGGGACTGGCCCATGAAGGTGGCGCCTTCTTCGATGGCAAGGGTGCCGGCGGCGATGTCGCCGACGAGGATGGCGTTGCTCTTGAGCTCGCAGCGTTCCTGCACGGTGATGTTTCCCTCGACCTTGCCGAAAATGATGACGGAGCGGGTTTTGACCTCGCCCTTGATCAGGGCGTTTTCACCCACGGTGAGGCTGCCGTCGGAGATGACCTCGCCCTCGATCTTGCCATCAATGATGAGGTCGTGGGAGAATTTGATGGAGCCTTTGATTTCGACGTCGTTGGCGAGAACGTTTTTACTGGTGGTCATGGAGGGGGCGGAGTGAGTGCGTGGGGGTTGTGCAACGGGTGCGGAGGCGGCGGAAAGAATGGGTGCGCGCTCGGCCGCCGGTGCCGGTGCGGACGCGTCGGGACGGCGGTCGTCCTTCTGCCCTTCGGGTTGTCCAATAATTTGCCTTAACATGAGATTGAAAATATAGCGGTCTGTTAACTTGAGTGTCAATCTTTGGCTTGCTTATTTTTTGTGAGGTTGATGTAACGAGAATGTTGCGTGGAGTTGCGCGGCGTGAGTTTTGCGGCTGTGTCGGATCATGATGGAATCTGTGCTTATCACAGCCGTGGAGACGGCCTGTGCGATTGGTTTGACGACGAAGGACTGCCTCACTGCCTTGCGTGGCAGGTGTGGCGGCCTGGAGCCGCTAGGTGGCAGGCTGCCCGGGCTGGAGGAGTTTGCGATGCTGCCTGCCGGACTGCTTCCCTCGCGCGAACTGCTGCGGGGCAGGCGCTATGGGGCGGCAGCCAACGCGGCGGCGCATGTGGCGCGCTCAGCCGTGGGCCGGGCAGGGTGGACGCAGGAGGAAACGACCCGCGCGTGGCTCTACGCCGCGAGCAGCCGGGGGAATGTGGGAGAAACAACAGGTTCCAATGCATGGCGCAGGCCGATACGCAGGTTCAGTGCCAGCAACTCCATGCATAGCGAGATTGCGGCGGCGGTGAGCATCGAACTGGGCATCCGGGGGCCGTGGCAGATGGTCTCCAACGGTTGTTCCTCCGGCCTGGATGCGCTGGGCCTGGCCTGGATGGCCGTGGGCAGCGGTCTGGCACCCCGAGCCCTCGTGGTGGCCGTGGACCTGCCGCTGGTGCTGCCGCTTCTGCGGGATTTTCGTGACACGGGCCTGCTCTCCAGCAACGGCCTTATTGATCCTTTTGCCCTGGGTGGAAAAACCGCCTGCGAACCAGCCACGAGCGGCTTTTTCCCGGCGGAGGCCGCCGTGGCGGTGACTTTGGAGCGTGATGTGGCGGGCAGGCCGAGGTTGTGTCGAATCGAACACTACAACGCCAACAGCGACGCCTACGACGCGCTGATGATTCCCGAGGACGGCGGCGGTATCGCGGATTGTGTGCGCACTGCGTTGCATGCCGGGGATCGCGGCAAGGTGGTCGCGCTGTGCCCGCATGCCACGGGCACGCTGAATCATGCGCGGGTGGAGCCTCCGGCCTTGCTGCGGGCCTTGGAGGGACAGGCGGTGCCCTTGCTGCCGCTGAAGCCGCAAACAGGGCACGCGCTGGGCGCGAGCGGTCTGCTGGATGTGGCGCTGCTGGCGTCCTGCATGGCCGAAGGCTGGCTGCCAGCCGTGCTGCCATGCCTCACACCGCCGGAGTGCGGACTGCCGCTCAATGAATCGCCGATGAAGCTCGTTTCGGGAGATCGCGTGATCAAGCTGGCCTCCGGCATGGGCGGGCATAATGCCGCGGTGGCGCTGGCGGCGCTGTGAAAGCGTAGAGCAAAGGGCGAAGGGCGAAGGGCGAAGAGACATGTTTTGGTCTTTGAACGTGGTTGAACGACTCGTGACTCTTCGCCCTTGGCCCTTCGCTCTTCGCTCTTTGCCCTACGCCCTACGCCCTCTGCTTTCCCGCTTGGCACCGGCGGTGGATTCGCGAGAGTCGCGCCACGCATGACCCGGCTGCCGCTTTCGATCTCCATCATCTCCCAGAACGAGGAGGCCAACCTCCGTCGCTGCCTCGTCAGCGCGGCGGAACTGGCGCAGGAGATCGTCATCGTGGATTCCGGCTCCACCGACCGCACGGCGGCCATCGCCGAGGAGTTTGGGGTGAAGTTTGTGCATCAGGACTGGCTCGGTTACACGGCGCAGAAGAACCACTGCCTCGCGCTGTGCTCGCAGCCGTGGATTCTGGCGCTCGACTGTGATGAGGAGCTCACGCCCGAGCTGCGGGAGTCGATTCAGCGTTTCTTCGAGAACGGCGACCGCGAAAAATACGATGGCGCGTGGATGCCCCGCCTCGTGTGGTTCATGGGCCGCTGGATTCATCATGGCGACTGGTATCCCGATCGCAAAGTGCGCCTTTTTCGTCGCGACAAGAGCCGCTGGGCCGCCGATGGCGGCGGGCAGGTGCATGAGCGGCTGGATGTCGATGGCCCCTGCACCACGCTGAAGGG
Source organism: Verrucomicrobiales bacterium (assembly GCA_003506995.1). Classification (GTDB taxonomy): domain Bacteria; phylum Verrucomicrobiota; class Verrucomicrobiia; order Verrucomicrobiales; family Verrucomicrobiaceae; genus Prosthecobacter. The sequence goes on along the minus strand of DNXB01000462.1, from coordinate 4,736 downwards.
GGATTTGCTGCATTACTCGTTCAAGAACATCCAGCACTACCTCGTGAAGCATGTGCAGTACTCGAACGTCTTCCTCCAGACGCAGCAGAGCAAAGGGAAGCGCTGGTCGCTCCTGCAAACGCTGTTCCGGCCCTGGTGGCGCTTTGTGCGGGCCTATGGGTTCAAGCTCGGCTTCCTGGATGGTTTTCCCGGTTTCTGGATCGCCGTGGCGACGGCCTTCTTCACCCTGGACCGCTACAGCCGCATGTATGAAGCCGAGGCGGAGGCAAAGTCGAAGCTTGAAGGATGAAACTGGCGCTGATCCATCCGCAAATCATCCGTGGCACTGCGGTGGAGACCTTTCTCATCGAGTTCGCGAAGCGTCTCGTCACGGCGGGGCATGAGCTGACCTACATCACCTCGCTCACCACGCCGGAGATCGGTGCCATGCTGCCCGGGCGCTGGGAGCTGCTGCCGCGCATCCGTGGCTCGGCCACGATGCGCATGTGGCACTTCAACCGCCTCGCCCCGCGTGCCGCCGCCGAGGCCCGCGTGGATCTGAGCATCGGTTTTGGCCGCACCTGTGCGCAGGACATTCACCGCAACGGCACCGGCACCCATCGTCTCTACGGCAATCTGCTGCCGCTCTGGCAGCGCTACAGCGTGAGGCATCTGTTTGAGCTGCATCTGGAGCGCCGGCTCTACACCGGCCGCGAGACGCGGCGGTTCGTGACCAGCTCCGCCAGGGTTGCCTCCCAGCTTCAGGGCATCTACGGTGCCGATGGAGAGCGCTTCACGATCCTGTCACCCCCCGTCGAGACGGCCTTGTTCAAGCCGGCCGAGAATCGCGCGAATGTGCGCGATCTGCTCTGCCGCAAGCTGAACACCGACGCGGCGAAGCCCGTGCTGCTCTTCATCTCGCTCAGCCATCGCCGTCGCGGCCTGGAGCCATTGCTGGAGGCGCTGAAGAGCGTTGACGCCACGCTCTGGATCGCCGGGAAGGGGCTCAATGCCGCGCAGCGTGATTTCGTAAATCGAAACGGCCTCTCATCACGCGTTCGCGTCGTGCCCGTCACCAGCAATCTCGTGGAGCTGTATCAGGCCGCCGACTGGTTCGTGCATCCCACGCAGTATGACGCCTTTTCCAACACCGTGCTGCAAAGCATGGCCTGCGGCCTGCCCGGCTTGGTCTCCGTCATGGACGGCGCCGTCGATCACATCCGCAACGGTGAAAACGGCTTCATGCTTTACCACCCGCAGCAGCCGCAGGAGCTGGCGTCACGCATCTATGAGGCTCTCTCCTTGGGGGAAACGCAATGGCAGGCGCTTTCCAATGCCTCCCGCGAAACGGTCCTGCCGCGCACCTGGGCACGGCACATGGAGGAGTGGGATGGCGTGTTGAAGGACGGCTGAGTCTGGCGGGCGGCATCGCCAGCCTGGGGGGAAACGGGAGAGGGCGGCTGCTAAAGGTAGCTTTAGAAACTTTAAAGCACTGGGAAGCTGCTGTGGTTCTGCCCATGCGCTTCCATGGCGGTGTTCCAAATCCTCACCAGCATCCATCATGAACTACGCCTCACCTCTTTTTAACACCGCCTCCTCGCAAGACTCCCACGAGCTGCCCATGGCCACCTGGCTCTCGGACGTGAAGGCCTTTTGCCTGCCGCTTGGATTCGTCGCGCTTTACGTTTTGGGCCTGCTGGCTCCTGGGCTGGTCTGGGCGGCCACCAGCAGCGGGATGGCTGACTTTTCCTTGGTCCAGTCCTTGTTCAGCCTTGAGGTCTGGGGCTTCAGCCTCGGCTTCTGGCTGGTGGGTGCGGTCGTTCTTCGCTTGATCATGACCCGCACGAAGACACAGGCGCTGAACGACGATGCGTTTGTGGCCGTGGCCGCCTGAAAAGGGTTTCTCTCCGGTTGTCTGCTTGGTTTGAGACGTGGGAAACCGGCCTTTTGACTCGGTGCTGTGTGTGGGTGGCCGAGTCACCGGGCCGGTTTTCCCCCAAACTCAGTGCCTGGTTTTCATTCCACTCAACAGCACCACGGCGGGTGAGGAAAAGCGACTGGTTCCTGTGAGCGTAAGCTTATACGCTAGCTCGGATCGCATGAATTCGCTCAAGCGGGGTGTGCTGTTCCATGTGAGTATGTGGCAATCCAAGTCTGGATGGTCATGAAGCCAGTTACACGGCTTCATCGTGGCGGCAGAGCACGCGGTCCTCCACTGAGAGCCGTTTGGTGCGATCATTGAAACAGATCCCGACCAGTCTGACGGCACCGAGACGTTGCTCGGCAGAGCGATGAGCACCTGGAAGGGCGGTTCATCAATGACTCTGACCGAAAAGCTGGCGTGGGTGCCATCGAAGGCACCCAACCAACGCTCGTGTGGCACAGGCTTCGTGATGCGGGACAAGAGGAACACCAGAACCAAGACAAACATCGTGACCGCGACGGTGAGCCACACCAACCTTCTGCGGCCAACTGCGGCGTCATCCGTGGAGTCAGTGGGTGCGTTCATGACGGCGGCGGTGCGGTCTCTTTTCATTTGGGTCTCAACCCATCCTCCGTCATCAGAATGGAGCTGCCTTCTTGTTGAGAAAATCCAGACTCGGGATCAAAAACTGATAGCTGTGGTTGTTTGCCTTGAGGTTGTAGCGCACCACAAACTGGCGCATGCCGATGTAGATGATTTCCGAATTGGCATCCAAAGCGATGGAATGAGGTAAACAGAAATACATCCATGCCCCTTGTGGGATGAGTATCTCCATTTTCTTGTCGAGGGAGACAGTCAGCAGCATGCCCATCGTCGCAATACAGAAGCGGTCGTCGTTCAAAACGGTGATGGTTTGGCCACATCCCGGCAGGTCAACAAATGTGGCCGCCGCCCATTGATTCCCGTTGTGGCGGATTTCGATCAGTGAACCTTCGTCCGTGCCCATATGGGCCAGGCCCTCGACGGCAAAGATGCGCTCCTTGTGAACGATGAATTGATTCACCTGGTGGTCCGAAATCTTATAGCGCTGCTTTCCATCGGTGGCATACCACCACAACGCCGCGCCAAATTCCCCCTGGTTGTAACCTGCCAGCCAGCCGTCGTTTACTTTGAGGACCTGGGTGGGGACAATAGACGGATCACTGCCCAGAGGAATCTCCATGGAGAATGAGGGCCGGTCTGTCTCGGGAGTTTCGTTGTTCCCACTGCTCAAAACTGCGCGGACAGTTTTCTCCTGGCGTTCGACGGTCCACTCCACTTGTGAAAAGTTAGCTCTTTGCATGAAGGCACTACGCTCTTCATACGATAAACGCGAAGGCAATGGCACCTCCTTCCACTTGGTTACGTCGTGCTCATACACCTTGGGCAGTTCGTCCGCTGCAAGGCACATGCCGGTGGCTGCGAGGATGTAGATCGCGAGGTGTTTCATGGTGGTGTGTGGTAGAAGAGTGTCCGCACTCAGTTCAGCTACAACCGCCGCAACCCATCCTCAGTCATCGGATTCGGAATCGCTTCGTCGATGGCATCAATGCGGGCGAGGGTTTCGGCGCTGAGCACGAGATCGGCGGCGGCAAGGCTTTCTTCAAACTGCGCGACGGTCGTCGCACCAACGATGGTGGAGGCGACGAAGTCGTGCTGCTTGCTCCAGGC
>DNXB01000462.1:0-978 GCA_003506995.1 Verrucomicrobiales bacterium | reverse complement strand
TCGCTCTCGCAGCGGCGGTTGATGAGGGAGAAGTTGTTCTGCACCGAGGCCATGCGGGCCAGGCCGTGCTTCTCGGCCTCCCAGAGGTTTTTCATGACGCCCCAGCAGGTTTCGTTGCTGCNNNNGTCGGTTTGCAGGCGGCGCAGGCTGTCCTCGCAGGCCTGGAAGATCTGGCGGCGGTCCAGCGCGGTGAAGCCGCCGCGAATCGGCGGGCGGAACCAGCCGTGGCCGGGGCCGGTGACCTTGCTGGCAACGATGATCTCGCCCCGCGTGCGGCCTTTGAGCCACTTGCCGACGATCTGCTCGGTCACGCCGAAGAGTTCGGCGCTCGGCGGCACGGGATACATCTCGGCGGTGTCGAAGAAGTCGATCCCCGCGTCAATGGCACGGTCCATGATGGCGAAGGAGGTCTTCTCATCGGCCTGGAGGCCGAAGGTCATGGTTCCCATGCAGATGTCCGTGACGACGATGCCGGTGCGGCCGAGGCGGTTGCGTTTCATAAGGCGCGGATGCTAGAGCGAGCTGCGAGGTGGGCAAACGGGAATGCGTGGCCCTGGAATTCAGGGCTTGCCATCCTCCGCCTGTTTTTGTAAAAACCATGCCGCATGGCTGACGAATCCACTCCCGCCGCTCCTACGTCTGAAACGCCGCCGCCGCGCACCACGGGCGGGAATTTTCGCTGGGAGCCGCCGACGGCGGAGGAACTCCAGGCATTGATGCCCGGCTACACCATCGAGAAAATCCTCGGCCGTGGCGGCATGGGCGCGGTGTATCGCGGGGTGCAGACCAATCTCGACCGGCCCGTTGCCATCAAGATCCTGCCGCCCGGCGTGGAGAAGGAAGACCCCAGCTTTGCCGAGCGCTTCAAGAGCGAGGCGCGGCTGATGGCTCGTCTCACAAATCCAGCGGTGGTAGGTGTATATGACTTTGGGACCAACCTCGGCGGCCAGTTGTACTTCGCCATGGAGTATGTGGATG
>DNXB01000114.1 GCA_003506995.1 Verrucomicrobiales bacterium | reverse complement strand
GGGGCTATGAATCACGGATACGTTCAATAGGGCTCGAATGTCACAAGGCATTCGTCGTTGTCCGGTTGCACGGTTGCATCGTTTGCAAATAAAGCCTGCCTCGAAACTGCACTGGATCGCGCCTCGGCAGGGCGGCTGAAAATCATACGGCCAGAACTCCGGCCCGAGTCACAGCAGAGATGGAGGCCCGTCGGAGCTGCTCTCATGCCAGATGGTGTTGATGCGCCAGCCGAACGGGGGAAAGCAGACGCCACACCGGCGGAATACCTCTCAATGAATCTCAACACATCAACAACCGCACGAAAGAGACCGTCATGAAAATCAAACTTCATCACCCGTGGTTCGTGACTGCTTTGGCCGCTTTGGGACTGCTCATCGGCACATCAGCAGCCGCAGACGAGGATTTTTCCACCTTGGTCAGGCGTTTGCAGGGGGAGAAGCCTGCCTTTGCCGAACGCCATCAGAAACTGCTGGCCGAACGCTATGATCTGGCCGACCGCCCGGCGAAGGATGTCACCATGGCACGCGGCAAACCGGTGCAGGCCGGGGTGCGCGTGAAGCTGCCCGAAGGCACGACGTGGGACAAGCTAGCGGCAATGTCACCGGACATCATCAAGAGCAAGGAGCTGTGGCCGACGGGATTTTACCCGCTTCCGCATCCCCACCATGAAGCCGGCGGCATGGTGTTTCCGCAGCCGCTCATTGATGAAACCAAAAAACAGACCGCGCGCGATTTGACGCGCTTCGACCTCGATTTCGATCTGCCGCAGCACCTCCTGCCAGAATTCCCCGCGCCGATTTATCTGACCACCCGGCCCGATCTGGGCGACGTCTCGCAGGGGCAGTTGGTCACCGTGGCGAATTTCTTCAGCCTGTTTAAAGACATCCTCAATCCCAAGCAGCTTGAAGGTCTGCGTCTGCTCGTCACGCCGTTTCCGCAGCAGCAGTTCAACGCCACCGATGACCGCCGCAGCCTGCATCCCAGCCTCGGCGTCGGTTGTTTTGACTGTCATGCCAATGGTCACACCGTCGCGGCCACGCACACGGTGGGTGACATCCGCCCTGACGAGCACCGGCATCGCATCGACACGCCCTCCTTGCGTGGCGTGAACATCCAGCGGCTCTTTGGTTCTCAACGTGCGCTGAAATCCGTGGAAGACTTCACAGAATTCGAGCAACGCGCGGCTTATTTTGACGGCGATATCACGACTGCGGCGAAAAAAGGCATCAATCCGCTGGAGCGCGGCAGCCAGGTTCATTTCATGGCCGAGTTCCAGGCGCTGCTGGACTTCCCGCCCGCCCCCAAGCTCAATGTCTTTGGAAAGCTTGATGACACCAAAGCCAGCGAGGCCGAGATACGCGGGCAGACGCTTTTCTTTGGCAAGGCTCAGTGCGCCACCTGCCACCCGCCGCCTTATTACACGGACAACAACATGCACAACCTGCGGGTGGAGCGGTTCTTTGCCGAGAAGATGATCAACGGACGCAAGGCCAGCGCAGACGGCCCCATCAAGACCTTTCCACTGCGCGGCATCAAGGACTCGCCTCCCTACCTGCACGATGACCGCTTGCTGACACTCGAGGACACGGTCGAATTCTTCAACCTCGTGCTCGAAACCCACCTCACGGAGGAAGAAAAGACAGATCTGGTGGCCTTTTTACGGGCGCTCTGACCCTGTTCTGACTGATCCAGGCAAAAAGACGCCGCCAATCTCAATGCTGGAGGGCGGTGCGCTTTTGCCGTGAAACGATTCGCAAGACATGAAAGCCGGTCGTTTCAGACGCTTCTTCAGGTGGAACAACACGGTTCTGATCATTCTCGCCGCGCTCCTTCTCGGACTCCGCATTGCTCTTCCTCAGCTCGTGCAGCGGCATGTGAACCGAGTTTTGGATGAGATGCCTGAATACGACGGCCACATCGGTGATGTGGACATGAAGCTGTGGGAAGGAGCCTATGAGATCGAGGATATCGAGATTGTGAAAACCTCTGGAAAGGTTCCTGTGCCATTCTTCGCCTCCAAATCGGTCAAATTCTCCGTGGAATGGAAAGCTCTGTTCGATGGGGCGTGGGTGGGGGAGATTGAGTTCGATTCCCCCGTCGTCAATTTCGTGAACGGCGCCTCTGAGGCGACCACTCAGGTCGGCGTGGACAAGCCCTGGCTGGATGTCATCAACAGGCTTTTCCCGCTCGATCTGAACCGCTTCGAAGTTCACAACGGCACTCTGCGCTATCGCGATTTCCACAGCCGGCCGAAAGTGGACCTGAAGATTGATCAAATTCACATGCTGGGGAAAAATTTCACCAACAGCAAGGAACTCTCAGAGAAACTGGTGGCGACGATCGAGGCAAGGGGACGTGGCTTTGAGCAGGGACGCCTGGACCTCAACATGAAGATCAATCCCCTCACACGTCATCCCACTTTCGACCTCGATTTTAAGATGAGCCCCGTCGCTCTGGTTCGCTTCAACGACTTTTCCCGCGCCTATGCCAACTTTGATTTTGAAAAAGGCACCCTCGCCATCGCTGCCGAGTTCGCCGCCGTGAATGGCAGCATGCGCGGCTACATGAAGCCGTTGTTTGACGACGTCGCCGTTGTGGACGTGAAGGAGGAAATCAAGAATCCACTCCAGCTTCTGTGGGAGGGGGTGGTCGGTTCCATCACAAGGGTGTTCCGCAATCAGCGCAAGGAACGGTTTGCCACGATGATTCCCGTGCAAGGACGGGTGGATGACCCCAAGGCGGCGATATTGCCAATGATCGGCAACATCTTCCGCAATGCGTTCATTCGCGCATACGGCCCCAACATTGAAAACCTCATACAACTGGAGCGTGAAAGAAAGAAGTGACGCTCGGTCATCACCCGTGGTGCATGGGTCGCACGAAAAAATGGCCGGAAACGAAGGGGGGAGTCAGTCAATGAACGCACCCCTTGTGGAAGGTCGAGAGTGAGCATGACCCTGCCGTCAGGATGCGAAGCGGCAGCACATGAGCACGATGCGTTGGCAATTTTCAACTAGGCCGTTCGCAGGGCGGGGGCGTACTGATGACAAGATTGATGATTATGAAACAACTAATTGCCCATGGCTTCCCCCAGAAAAAATCGACCGAACCTTGGAGAGTGGTCGGGTGTGCGGTGGTGGTGATGCTGCTGCTGGGCATGGCGGGCTGTTCCAAGGAGCAGATGGCGGGGCCGCCCAAGCAGCAGGTGACGCCAGTGCTGGTGGCGGAGGTGATGCGCAAGGACATGGCTGTCAGTCTGCGTGCCATCGGAAGAGTGACGCCGACGCAGACGGTGACGCTCAAACCCCAGGTGACCGGACAGATTGCGGAAGTTCATTTCAAGGACGGACAACTGGTCAAAAAGGACGATCCGATGGTTACCATCGACCGCAGGCCGTTTGAGGTGGCCTTGAACGAGGCCAAAGCGCTGCTGGCGCAGGCGATGGCGCAGGCTGGCAATGCGAAAGACCAGGAACGCCGTTACCTGTCGCTGGCCAAAGACGGAGCGGTGCCGCAGAAGGAACTGGAACAGGCGACCGTGAATGTGAAAGCAGCCGGGAGTCAAACCTTGGTCGCGGAGGCGACGGTGCAAAAGGCGGAGCTGAATCTGGGCTACTGCGATGTGCGGGCACCGATCTCAGGCCGTGCCGGGCGCATCCTGGCGGACGTGGGCAACATGGCGAGCGCGTATCAGACGGACCTGGTGGTGATCAACCAGATCGAACCCATCGAAGTGACCTTTGCGGTGCCGGAGCAGCAACTGCCGGCGCTCCAGCGCGGCATGAACACAGGCACGCTGAAAGTGACCGCCAACACCAGCCTGCCGGAGCGATTGACGGCGGAAGGGCGGTTGGAGTTTTTAGACAACACGGTGAAACCGAACACCGGAACGATCGATGTGAGGGCCACTTTCCAGAACAACCCGCAGATCCTCTGGCCTGGACAGTATGCGAACCTCTCGGTGGAGGTGAAAGTGGACAAGAATGCCGTGGTGGTGCCTGCGCGCGCGGTCCAGCCCGGGCAGAACGGCACGTTTGTGTTTGTGGTGCAGGCGGACATGACCGTGAAGGCGACCAATGTGGTGGTAGCGCGGACGGTGGAAAATGAGGCGGTCATTTCCGCAGGACTTGAGGGTGGAGAGAAGGTGGTCATCGACGGACAGGACCGCCTGCGCGACGGGGGCAAGGTGAACATCAAGCCGGGACTCGAGGGGTCTCCTCCCGATGAAGCCACCGCAGGAGTGCTGCCATGAACGTTTCCGAGATTTCGATCCAACGTCCGGTGATGACCTCGCTGGTCATGATCGGCGCGCTGGCGTTTGGCATCTTGGCCTACAAAGAGCTGCCGGTCAGCGACCTGCCGAATGTGGACTTTCCCACGTTGTCCGTGACCGCCAGCCTTTCAGGCGCCAGTCCGGCGACGATGGCGGCCACCGTGGCCAATCCGCTGGAGAAGCAGTTTTCGACGATTCCAGGCATCACCTCGATGGTTTCCAGCAGTTCGCTGGGAAGCACGAGCATCACGCTGCAGTTCGACCTGGCACGCAACATTGACGATGCCGCGCTGGACGTGCAGTCGGCGATTTCAACCGCGCAACGGCGGCTGCCGCAGGAGATGACCGCGCCGCCGTCGTTTCGCAAAGTGAATCCGGCGGAGTCGCCGATCATGTTCCTGGCGTTGGTGTCCGACACGCTGCCGATGTCCAAGGTGGATGAGTATGCGGAGACGCTGATCTCGCCAAAGTTCTCCACGGTGGCCGGCGTGGCGCAGGTGCAGGTGTATGGCTCGCAGAAGTATGCCGTGCGTGTGCAGGTCAATCCGCTGCGCATCGCCTCGCGCGGCGTGAGCCTGGATGAAGTGCGCGTAGCCATTCAAACCGGCAACAGCAACATCCCCACCGGCACGCTGCAAGGCGTGGACCAGGTGTTCACGGTGCAGTCCGGGGGCAAGCTGACCAACGCCGCGCAGTTCGGCCAGTTGGTCATCGCCTATCGCGAGGGCAGCCCGGTGCGGCTCGGAGACGTGGCCCAGGTCATTGATGGCGTGGAGGATGACCGCGTGGCGGCGTGGTTCAACAACAAGCGGGCCATCATGATCGCCGTGCAGCGCCAGCCCGGCTCGAACACCGTCAATGTGGTGAATGAAATCCGCAAACTGCTGCCGGAAATCAACGAGCAGCTCCCTGCGGCCGTGACGCTGGAAACGCTGACGGACCGCTCGGTCTCGATTCGCGACTCGGTGCATGACGTGCAGTTCACACTGGGACTGAGTGTTGCGCTCGTGGTGCTGGTGATTTTCATGTTCCTGCGCAGGCTCACTGCCACGGTGATCCCGGCGCTGGCGATTGTGCTGTCGATCATCAGCACCTTCGCGGTGATGCACCTGCTGGGCTTCAGCTTGAACAACCTGTCCTTGATGGCGCTGACATTGTGCGTGGGCTTCGTTGTCGATGATGCGATTGTGGTGCTGGAAAACATCGTGCGTCACATCGAACAAGGGAAGACGCCCTTTCAGGCGGCGCTGATCGGCTCGCGTGAGATCGCCTTCACGGTGATCTCGATGACGCTCTCGCTGGCGGCGGTGTTTCTGCCCGTGTTGTTCATGGGCGGCATTTTGGGCCGGCTTTTCAATGAGTTTGCGATCACCATCGGGACGGCGATCCTGGTTTCAGGCGTGGTTTCCCTGACTCTCACGCCGATGCTGTGCAGCCGGTTTCTCAAATCGCAGCGTGAAGAGAAGAAGGAAGGCCGGTTCTCCCGCGCTCTGGAATGGGGCATCAACGGCATGACGTCGGTGTATCGCCGGACGCTGGACATCGTGCTGGCGCATCCAGTGCTGACGATGCTGGTGACGTTCGCGACGGTTGCCGCCACCGCGTGGGGCTTCGCGGTGATTCGCAAGGGCTTCATCCCCACAGAGGACATCGGGCAGATTTACATCGGCACGGAAGGCGCCAAGGACACGTCGTTTGAGTCGATGGTCGCGCATCAAAAGGCCCTCGCTGCGATTGTGGGGCGCAATCCGCACATCGTGGGTTTTAGTTCGAGCCTCGGCAGCTCCTTCGGGGGACCGTCCAATCTAGGACGCATGTACGCCCGCCTGAAGCCGCGCGACCAGCGGCCGTCGGCAGGGGAGATCGTGGATCAACTCCGCCGCGATCTGGCGCAGGTGCCGGGGATTCGGGCTTTCCCGCAAGTGCCGCCAATGATCCGGCTGGGAGGGCGGCTGAGCAACAGTCCGTATCAATTCACGCTCTCTGGAATCAGCCTGGATGAGATCAACCGCATCACGCCGCAACTGGAGGCCAAGATCCGCACCGTGGCCGGTGTGACCGATGTGGCGTCGGACCTGCAACTGAGCAATCCCGAGGTGCAGCTTATCCCGCTCATTTGTTTCGAGGACACCGTGGGNNGACCGCGATCGCGCGGCCTCGCTCGGCATCTCCTCCGGCCAGATCGACAACGCGCTGTATGATGCCTTTGGCTCGCGCCAGATCAGCAGCATCTACACTTCCGCCGATGAATACTCGGTGATGCTGGAGGTGCGTCCGCGATTTCAACAGACGCCAGGGGAACTGGACCGCGTGTATCTGCGCTCCACGGACAACGGCCTGACACCGCTGGATGCCATCGCCACGATCACACGCGGCGTCGGCCCGCTCACCGTGAACCATCTGGGCCAGCTTCCGGCGGCCACCGTTTCCTTTAATATTGAGCGCGGGCAGTCGCTGGGGGATGTGGTCAACCGCATTGAGACGGCGGTGGAAGGCATGACACCGGCTGGCATCAACACCAGCTTCCAAGGAGAAGCCCAGGCGTTTCAGGATTCCCTCGGCAACCTCACCCTGCTGCTGGTGATGGCGATCCTCGTGATCTATCTGGTGCTGGGCATTTTGTATGAGAGCTTCATTCACCCTCTCACCATCTTGTCCGGCCTGCCTGCGGCTGGCATCGGGGCCTTGATGACGCTCATGTTGTTTGGTGAGGAGCTGAACGTGTACGGCTTCGTGGGCATCCTGATGCTCATCGGCATCGTGAAAAAGAATGCCATCATGATGATCGACTTTGCCCTCGAGGCGCAACGTCATGCCAACAAGACCCCGGCGGATGCCATCCACGAGGCCTGCCTGGTGCGGTTCCGTCCCATCATGATGACCACCTTTGCCGCGCTGATGGGTGCGCTGCCCATTGCGCTCGGCATTGGCGCAGGAGCGGACGCGCGCCGTTCGCTAGGGCTGGCGGTGGTGGGCGGGCTGGTTTTCTCGCAGTTGCTCACCCTTTACATTACCCCCGTGGTGTACCTCTACATGGAGAAGCTGAGCCGGAAACTGAGGACGGGATTTCGGCGGAAGGACGAGAAGGACGAAAGTGTGCCAGCGGATGTGGCATGAACGGACGGAGGGGTGATGACAATGCCGCAATCGGAATCATGGAGTTTTTTGCCGTGAGCCACAAGGCCTTGGCAATCTTGACGCCGTTGCCTCCGACGATGATGTCCGCGGCTTCACGCAGCTTCCTGGTGAAGCTCTTCTACTGCATGTCCCATGCGTTTCATGGGGGGCTGATGATGGCTTCCTGTTATTCAGACTTAACACATGGCCATGTTTTGGGAATCAGTCGGCTGTGGAACGGTGGCGGCTTTCCATTTATTCGCGCAGGCATGGGTGCGAATTCATTCAGCCCATTCAGATGCCCATGTTGGCTAGGATTGTCGCCACACGATTCAGAAAGGATGTCGCTTCTGGATGCGAGACCTCGAACTCTTTGACGGAAGTCATGAAGCTGCTCTCGGAATCCTGCGGAGCGTTCTTATCGGAGAAAACAGACTGCTCCTCTTGTGAAATGAGCCGAAGCAATCGGAGTTTCGCCTCTTCAGGCAGATCCTCCGCGTCTTCCACCAAGGTCTTGAGCTGCTGAAGTTGTTCTGGGTTCATGGGATCCACTTTATCACGTCGCAAGGGTTTCAACAAAGTTTTTGCCGCCAGGCCACGGAAATAGTCGCTGATCGGAACATGGGAGATGGAGGTTTTTTCCGCCCTTTCCCCCATCCGTGAGCAGGGGTTCGGACGATTTGGTTTCGTAAGCACACATGAACCCAACCCCCCACGATGATGAAAACTCTTCAAGCCGCTACTTTTGCTTTGATCGGACTGATGCTGACAGGCTGTGACCACACTTCAGTCTCAACCTACCCCACCTATTACAACCCCGGATGCTACGTTGACCTCTACGAAGGCAAAAACTTCGGGGGCAGGGTGACGCAAGTCAGGGGGCCTGCGACGTTCTCCTCGCTCAAGTCTCTCAATGGCGCCGAGTGGGACAACGAGATCGGCAGCGTCAAAACAGGTCCGCTCTGCTGGCTGGTCATTTACAAGGACGCCGGATTCAAGGATGCAGGCAAAGTCATTCCGCCTGCCACGATGGTCGGCAACCTCGGCGACATGGATGACGAAACCGAGTCCATCAAGCTACTGGACCATGCGCCATGAAAACGCTTCACGTCGCCTTCTTGGCCGGGATTGGACTCATGCTGGCGGGTTGTGACTCGCCCCCGCGCATGATCAATCCCGGTTGCTTCATCGAACTCTTCGATGGCATGAATTTCAGCGGTGCCGCAGTGCGGCTTCAGGGGCCGGCCGCGTTTGCTGAGCTCGAAGGCATGGATGGACGAGACTGGGACAATGAAATCAGCAGCCTCCGCACGGGCCCCGCCTGCTGGGCCATTCTCTATCGAGACGAGAACTTCGCGGACAGGAGAATCGTGGTCCCTCCCAATGCCGTTCTCTCGAGTCTTGGGAGCATGGATGATCAGATCGAATCCATCCGCCTGTTCGACCATCTTCCATGAACAGCGTTGATGCCATCGCCCAGACCACAGGCTGGGACGCTGGCAGAGCAAGGCGTGGCTCACCAGAGACAGCAGCCAGCCGATTCCAGCAACGCCATCCCCAAGGACGAGCGCCGCATGGAAGACTGTCTGCTGGTCAGTTTGCGCAGGGCTTCAGGTGCCCGCCTGGAGGAAACGCCCAATGCAGTCAGCCATGACCGACACGGCAGTGCTTTGGCAGGCGCGTTGAACCCGATGCCTCAAACGCCGCACATTGAGCCTTGAACATCTCCCGCTGTGCCGCCAAATCTCGCGCATGGTCTCACGCCTCCTTTTTCTCGCGGTTTTGTTGAGCAGTTGCGCCACGGTCAAAACCGCCAGCACGAACAGCTTTAACTTTGGCCGCCGCGTGGTCACCGGGGAGATTCCCCGGGCCGCCCGCTTTGTGAACGGCCAGGTGCGGAGTCTTTTCGGCTTCGGGGCTGATGAGGGTGGCTCCTTCTGGTATGCCGATGAGATGCGGGGCAGGCCCAGCCTCGTCATCAATTTGGGCGAGCAGATGGTGTACTTGTTCAAGGGCGGAGAACTGGCCGGTGGCTCGCCCATTTCCTCCGGCTCCGAGGGTTATGACACCCGTCCTGGCCGCTACAGCGTCATCGAAAAGGACATCGACCACAAATCCTCCATCTACGGCGACTACGAGGACTATCAGGGCAACGTCATCATGCAGAACATCGACAACCGTAAAGATCCGCGCCCGCCCGACACGCGCTTTGAAGGGGCGAAGATGTATTATTTCATGCGCATCTACGGCGGCGTTGGCATGCACCAGGGCTATCTTCCTGGTTACCCTGCCTCCCACGGCTGCATCCGCCTTCCTGGCCACATGGCGGAGAAATTTTATTATGCCTGCCCGCAAGGCACGCCGGTGCAGGTCGTGCCGTGATCCGCTTCGCGAACCCTGCTGATGCGCGATCAGGGAGGTTTGCATAGTTGACGGTGGTTGACAGTTGCTGACGATGGTTTGGCAAACCACCGTCAACGGCGCACAGCGCCCTTCAGCCACGGTCAACAACCGTCAACTTCTGCCTGAGCAGTGGCAGAACCGAGGACGATGCCAATCCGAATCACAAACGCTCCGGCGCATGCAAATGCTCAGGCGGCGGATGGTCCGCGTCCACGTCATGCACCTCCAGGATCTGCCCGTCGTCCATGCCGGCGATGCGGTTGGCGTGGTGAAAAATGCGGTTGTCGTGTGTCACGATCAAAACGGCCCTGTCCTGGCCCCGCGCCACATGCTCGAAGAGCTCCATCACCACATGGCCGTTTTTCGCGTCGAGCGCGGCGGTCGGCTCGTCACAGATGATCAGCTTCGGCTCATGCACCAGCGCCCGGGCGATGGCGACGCGCTGCTGCTGCCCGCCGGAAAGTTGGGAGGGGCGGCGCTTGATCTGGTCCGCCATTCCCACCTGCGCGAGCACTTCCCGCGCCCGTTTCTCCGCCTTGTGCGCTGACAGGCCCTGAATCAAAAGCGGCACGCTCACATTCTCCGCGCAGGTCAGGGTGGGGATGAGATTGAAGGCCTGGAAAATGAAGCCGATGTGATGCGCCCGGAACCGCGTGATCGCCGCCTTGCTCATCTGCCGCAGATCGTGGCCGAACACGTTCAGCTCTCCCTCGTCCGCCGCCAGGGTGCCTGCGATGATGCTGATGAGCGTGGTCTTGCCACAGCCGGACGGCCCCACCAGCATGGTGATGTCCCCGCGCCGCACATCGAGATCAATGCCCTTCAGCACCTTGATCCGCGCCTCTCCATCTCCAAAGCTCTTGGAGATGCCGCGCACTCGCGCCGCGAGCTGTTTGGATTCGTCATTCGTCATGCTGAATTCGTCATCAACTCCTGAACACCATCGCAGGCTCCAGCCGGCTCACGCGCCAGATGCCCAGCAGCGCCGCCAGCATGCAGATGCCCAAAACGACCGCCAGCACCGCGAAGGGCACGAACTCCGGCATGTAAAACGGCGGCTGCTCGTTTTTGAGCGCCCCAAACGCAAAACCTGCGGTGCCCAGCAGGCCGATGCCGTAGCCGATGAGGCCCACCGTGAATGCCTGCACGATCAGCATCAGGCAGAGCGTGCCGTTTGAGGCTCCCATCGCTTTCAAGGCACCGAGATGCCGCATGTTCTCCAGCACGAACGAGTAAAACGTCTGGCAGCTCACCGCCATGCCCACCAGCAGGCCGATGATCACCGTGGTGCCGAAGGAGATCGGGATGCCCGTGTTCTTCACATACCACCACACCGTCGAGACGTTGAAGTTCGTCGTCGGCTTTTCGGGCGTCTGGCTCATGAACTCCTCAAAGCTGGCCTCGCGGTTGATGAAGGCCTTCAATCCCGTTTCCTTGCGGATGTCCGCGATGGCCTGCTCCAGGCTCACGCCCTCGCGCGGGGCGCAGATCACCGCCTGCAGCATCTTGCGCTGCGCCGGGACGTATTGCAGCGCCCGCTCATACGTCGTCCACACATACGGCCCGCCGGTGAAGGAGTTCACCGCGTCGGCGATGCCCACCACACGCGCTTCCTGGTCGTTGATCTCAAACGCGTCGCCGATTTTGACCTTGTCCCCGCGTTTCTTTGCCAAACGCTGCACGCCGAGGTCGTCGATGATCACCGAATGCGGCAGGCGCAGCTTCATGAGGTCGCCTTGCAGCATCTTGGCCGGTGCGCCAGCCAGCGTGTTCGCGTCGATGCCGATGAGCTGGATGATCTTGAAGTTCCCGTTCTCCAATCGCACGCGCTGGATGCCCGAGTAAATCGGCGAGGCCCAGGCCACGCTGCTCACGCTGCGCACGCGTGCCACATCGGTGTCCAGCAGGGGATTCGTCTCATTGACCTGCTCCACCTTCTCCTCCACCACCCAGATCGGCGCGGGGACGTTTTTGAGCGTGGATTTCGTCCAGCTCATCAGCCCGCAGAACACCGCCGTCTGCTGCGCCATCAAAAACGTCGCCACTGCCAGCCCCGCGACGAGCATGAGGTACTTCGCCGTGTCACCAAAAAGCATTTTGAGGGCGAGGCGGAGCATGCGGGGAAGAGTTACGCTGAAAGCGCGCCATGCGGCGCACGGTTTTAACGTTTTCCGCCGCCAAACAAGCCGCCGAAGCTGCTGCTGATCAGGCTGGTCAGCACGCTCTGAATTTGGCTGCCGCTGGGGTTGTTGTCGTCGATCTGGCCCTTGGGGGTCAGTTTGTCGATCACCTGCGGGAGAAACTGCGCCAGCAGCGGCAGCACGGTCTGCGTCTTCATGCCAATCTTGTCGGCCAGCCGCTGAATCTCATCCGCGCCCACGGCGTTTTGCACCTGCTCGGCGTCGAGCGGCTGGTTTTCACCCGTGCCCACCCAGGAGGCGAATTGCTCGCCGAAACCCGCCTTTTGAAACTGCCCCATCAGCCCTTGCAGACCGCCGGCGTCATTGAGCAGGCCGGAAAGCATCGCTGCCGGATCTTGTTTGGAAGAGCCGCCGAGCAGGCCGCCCAGCGCGTTTTTGGCGAGTGAATCGAAGAGTCCCATGGGTGCGCGGAGTGTGGGGGAGGGGAGGGCAAAGTCAAGGCTGCGCCCTCAAGCATGGTCAAGGTGGTCAAGTGTCGAGCCACAGTGATCACGACACTTGACGATTCCTTGACCTTTGACGGCGCAGCCGCCTTGACCACGCATCACGAACCGCTACTCTTCCCGCCCCCAAACCCAATCTACCACCCACCATGAGCCAAACCCACGAATTCCAGGCCGAAGTCAAACAAGTCCTCGATATCGTCATCCACAGCCTCTACACCGATCGCGAGATTTTCATCCGCGAGCTGGTTTCCAACGCCGCCGACGCGATGGAAAAGATGCGCCTCACCCAGCTCACGGAGAAGGACATCTTCGACGCCTCCGCCGAGCTGCAAATCACCATCACCACCGACGAAGCCGCGCGCACCCTCACCATCGCCGATTCCGGCATCGGCATGACGCGTGCGGAGTTGGTCGAAAACCTGGGCACCATCGCTCACTCGGGCTCCAAAGCCTTTGCCGCCGCATTGAAGAACGCGGGCAAGCAAAACGACGCCACGCTCATCGGCCAGTTCGGTGTCGGCTTTTACTCCGCCTTCATGGTGGCCGACAAGGTCGAGGTCCACACGCGTTCCTGGCGCAACGACGGCGAACACCTCGTCTGGACCAGCGACGGTGCCAGCAGCTACACGATTGATGAATCAGCCGATCAGGCGCGCGGCTGCAAGATCGTGCTGCATCTCAAGGAGGACGCAGCCGACTTCACCAAGCAGCACACAGTGAAGCAGATCATCGAGAAGCACTCGAACTTNNAAATCGAAGGACGGCATCACCGACGAGCAGTACAAGGAGTTCTACAAGTTCACCGCCCACGCTTTCGATGATCCCAGCTACCGCCTGCACTTCCAGGCCGAGTCTCCCATCGCCATCAACGCGCTGCTGTTCACGCCCACGCAGAACATGGAAGCCTACGGCATGGGCCAGATGGAGCCGAACGTCGGCCTCTACTGCAAAAAAGTCCTCATCGACCCGAAACCACGCAAACTGCTGCCGGAATGGATGCGCTTCGTCCGTGGCGTCATCGACAGCGAAGATCTGCCGCTGAACATCTCCCGCGAGTCCATGCAGGACAGCGCCCTCGTGCGCAAACTTGGCGATGTCGTGGCCAAGCGCCTGCTCAAGCACCTCGACAAAGAAGCCGTCGAAGACGCCAAGAAGTACAATGAGTTCTATGCGAGCTTCAGCCGCTTCTTCAAAGAAGGCATCGCCACCGATCACACGAACCGCGACGCCATCGCCAAGCTCCTGCGCTTTGAGTCCAGCATGACCGAGGCGGGCGAGACGGTCAGCCTCACCGACTATGTGAAGCGCATGAAGGAAGGCCAGACCGCGATCTACTATCAAGTCGCCACCTCGCGCAGCAGCATCGAAACCGGTCCCTACGTCGCCGCTTTCAAAGAGAAGGGCTTTGAAGTGCTCTACATGTTCGAGCACATCGACGAATACGTCATCTCCAGCCTCAGCAAGTTCGAGGACAAAGACCTCAAGTCCGTCAATGCCCCCGACATCGACCTCGGCGACGCCACCGGCGACGGTGAAAGCCTCCCCGAAGCCGAGGCGACCACCCTGTGCGACTGGATCAAAGAACGCCTCGTCTCTCAGGTCGAAACCGTCCGCACCGGCAAGCGCCTCGTCGGCTCCCCGGCCCTCGTTTTGACTCCCGAAGGAGAAATGAGCCCGCAGATCCGCCAGATGATGAAAGCCATGGGCAAAGACAACGACATGCCCGGCAGCAAAGTCATCTTTGAGATCAACCCGCGTCACAGCCTCGTCAAAGGCCTCTCCAAACTCCACCAGAGCGACCCCGAAACGGCAGGACTCATCTCTGAGCAGATCCTCGACAACGCTTTGCTTAGCGCTGGCCTCCTTGATGAGCCTCAACGCATCATCGAGCGCACCCAGAAGCTCATGGAGAAGCTGGCGAGCTAAAGTTGTGCAGTTGCGCCGCAACTGCACCTCGGAGGGCGGGATTTCATTCCAGCCCTTCTTTATCGCATTCGCTGCACCACCACGACCACATGCTTCTCCGGCCACTGGTCATACTCCAGATGGCGGATGACACAGCCAGCTTCGGCGATGAGGTGGCATAAAGCAGGCAGGCCGGGCGTGGCGTGATACATGGGCACGCCCATGTGGGCGTTTTGCACCTCGCCGGGGACATCAAGGCCGCCAGTGGTGAGAAGCATCACGCCGCTAGGTGCGAGGGCGTGCGTGAGTTTCGTCCAAACGGCCTCCTGCGAGGCCAGCGGCACATGCCAGACGCTGTCCCAGGCGCTGATGAAGTCGTAGTCATGGGGCGGCGTCCATTCGACGAGGTCGGCGTGATGGAAAACGATCTGCGGATGCCGCTGGAGGGCTAGGCGGATCATTTCGGCGGAGATGTCGAGTCCTTCGACCTCAAAGCCACGCTCCATCAGCAAGTCGATGAACCTCCCGCTGCTGCCGCTGCCCACATCAAGCGCCTTGCCCGGCTGTGCGATGAATTGCAGCGCCCTGAGGTGCTGGGACATGCCATTTTCGCGGTGAAAGTCAGGACCGGCCCACTGTGGTGCGAGCACATCATAGCTTTGGGCGACTTCCGCAGGGGACATGAGTTTCGATTCAGGCATGAGTGAGTGGGTGATCCGAGCTATTCCCGCTGCTTGCCAAGAAGGCGAGAATAAATGCGTCCGACTGTTTGACAAAACGCATCACTGGTCTAGTCTCGTGGCCCGCTGCTTCCGAGCAGCGGGTCTGGCGAAAGCCAAAGGCACCCCTAGCTCAACGGATTAGAGCATCTGACTACGGATCAGAAGGTTAGAGGTTCGAATCCTCTGGGGTGCGCCACTCATTCTCAATGAGTTACGTCGATTTTCCGACAAGGTAATAATTCGATTCGGACACTATTCGGACACTTTTTGAGTCCATCTTTGGACGAGCTAGTGTAGTCCGTCAATCGGA
>DNXB01000633.1 GCA_003506995.1 Verrucomicrobiales bacterium | reverse complement strand
CCTCCCCCGCTTCTTTTTGAAGGTGGGATAGCGCCCGCCGCCGCTGCTACTTCTTGAACTCTCGTATGGTGTCCTGGCTTTCCCACTTTCTTGATACTACAGCGCCGGAAATGCTCCACAGCCGCGCCGCATCGTGCGGGTTCCAGTCCTTCCGGCCATGAACGTCGATGATTCCGTTCCTCCCCGCCGCGCCCGGAATCGCCGCCACGATCTCACGCCGCCGCTTTCATCGCTGCCGCCACACGTTGCACCGTAGAGCCGCCCTTGTTGCTGATCTTTGCCGCATTGCGGATGCTCTGGCCGCTCTTGAGTAGCTTCACCACGTCCTTGTGCTTGGCGAGGAAATCAGCCGTTTCTAACGTGGTTCCCGTTGGTCTGCCAATGGCACGGCCTGACTTTGTGCCGTGCTTCTTGGCGTGTGCTAGGCCGCTTAGAATGCGCTCCTTCAACGTGTCCTTTTCCGCCCTCGCCATCTCCGCAAGGAGGGCAAGCATGATGGCTGCCGCTGGATTCCGCTTCCCGCTCGGCATCAGGGTTTCGATGTTGTGCGCGTGCCAGTAGAGCGACACGCCGCATTCCTCCAGCTTCTCCACGAACGTGTGCGCCACGCTGGAACGCCTCGCCACGCGGCTGATTTCATGCACCAGCACTTTCTTGATCGTGCCAGCTTGCGCGAGTTCCAGCGCCCGCATGAGTCCGGGCCGTTCCTCAAGTTTAGCACTGCCTGAAATCGTTTCCTCGCAGACTTCCACCACGCGCCAGCTTCGTTCCTTCGCCAGTTTCTCCAGCTCTTGAACTTGCCGGGCCGTCTCCTGCTTGTTGGTGGAGACGCGAACGATGATGCAGACGGGAAGGGGAGCGGCTTTCGGTTTCATGATGGGCCTATTGTTCCACACTTCCAAGTGTAGTCAAATAACCAATAGGTTATGTGAATACATATTTCAAGCCGCCTCATCTGTCCCGTTCTCTGCGCATCCGGCCTGTGATTTTGCGAAGCCCTTTTTTGAATACACATATCCAGCCGGGCCGCTCTCCCCGCCATCCGCAAACATCCCCGTTGCTCCGTGTCATCTCGTGCATACCTTTCCCACCATGACAGCATCCCAGGTCATCGCCGAAATCGACTTCCTCGCGCCGCAAGAGCGCAAGGCCGTGTTTAATCATGTTCACGCGCTTGAGGAATCCATGATTCCCGAATCCTTCCTCCGTGCCATTGCAGAGGCGGAGCGCGGCGAGTTTATCGAGATGCGTGACGAGTACTTCCATACGCCACCCGTTACCGCCTGATGGCCCGCCGATTCCTCGCCATGCCGGAGTTCTGGCGGTCATATGCCCGGCTCACTGACAGCCAGCGGGAGGCGGCACGGGCCGCATGGAGCATCTTCAAGCAAAACCCTTTCGATCAGCGGCTTGGCACTCACAAGATCAACAGCTTGTCCGCTCGCTTCGGGCGCACCGTCTTTTCAGTCTGGATACAGCCAGATTTACGCGCCGTGTTCTACCTTGATGGCTCCGATGTCGTCTCCTTGGACATCGGCACGCACGCCATTTACCGCTGAAAGCGCTGCATGGATGGCAGGCTCTCTCTTGCGTGCCCTTTCAGCCGCATGCCAAACGCACAATGCCGAACAATCAGAATTGACATCCTTCAGAATCGTCGCCCTGATCGGCAAACCGGAATCCGACAAGCGCGGTCTTGTGGTGTTGACGTAAAGAATCATTGTCTATGCACATCTACATCACTAGAAACGGAACTCAGATGGGGCCTTTTGGTCAGGATCAGGTCATGGGGATGTTGAGTGGTGGACTTGTGGCTTCAACCGACCTCGCGTGGTGCCAGGGCGTGGCTGATTGGCAACCCCTTCACACCCTACTGGGATTGCCTCCACCGCCGCCAGTTGTGGCTGCAAGCTCAGTTACGACCGCAAGCACAGTTTCAACTACTCCACCATCAACCGCAGCGCAGCCGACAAGCCCGACCGGTGTTGGTGGATGGCTCACCTTCTTCTGTGTCGGACTTACGATTCTTGGCCCTCTAGTTGTTCTAGGCTCAATAGCCAACACATGGTCCGAAGCGAAGCCCGCCTTTGTGAGTTTTCCCGCGATCAAGGCCGCGATAATTTGGGAGTCAGCCGGTTCAATCGTTCTTTTGATTTATGGCTTTATCGTAGGCTGCATTGTGTGGAGTGGCAGCCCACAAGGAAGAACCATTGCACGCCGCTACCTGTTGATACGCTTCTTCGGTTTTGTTGGCATCGAGGTTTTTGCATTGTTCCTGTTGAGAGATATTCCGGCTTCGGCTTTTTCGGAGGTGGTTTTGCAAATGGTCATCGCAATAGCTCAAAATGCTATCGCCTTCCTGATTTGGTGGTTCTACTTCAAAAAATCGAAACGCGTCAGTAACACCTATGGCGAAGGGTGAGCATTTCCACGCGCACGCCATTTACCGCTGATAACGCCGATGATTCCTTCCGGTCACTCTCTCCTAGTGGAACCGGAAACCGGAAAGCGCCGCGAGGATGGCAAGCCCGCCTTCATTCCTCCAGCACCTCCAGCCCTTCGGCAATGCCAAGCTGCCCGTTTGCCGGGTTCACTTGCAGGCGGTGGCAAAAGCGGCCCTTGGCGGATGTGTCCAGCGCCCCATAAATCGCCGAATGGCCCGCGCCCGTAAGAGCTTGCAGTGCTTTTGCCGCCGCCGCTTTCGGCAGCCACACGCGGCCATGATCGAAGATTTCTTCCAGGTGATGTTCCTCGATCTTCGCGTTCTTCCCGCCGCCCGTGCTGCCGTTGTTGAACGCATCCCAATCAAAATTCACCAGCGGCCCCACGAAATTTACGCCCTCGCGTTTCCACGCCGTCGCTTTGCCTAGTTCGCCGTTGTTGTTCTTGCAGCAGCAGAAAACGAACTCCTTGCGCTCGGTGTCATCACTGGCCGCTTGAAGGACGAAAGCCGCACGCGGGATGCTGCCCAGCACCAGTGAGCCAGACAGCAGATTCAGCAGGCCGCGCCCGTTCACCTTCTCTCCCATGCGTGGCTTGCGTGTGTGAGCTACGATCATCAAAGCGGGCCGCTTGTCACCCTCGGCCATGCAGGAAAGGATAGCTTCAAAAGCCGCCCTGAAATCCTTCTCCATGTTGTCACGCGCCGCACGGTTCCACGGATCGAGAACGATCACATCCGGCCCGAACGCCTCGATCTCCGCCCGGAACTCCGCGCAAAAATCCGGGTTCTCAAAGGCGAATGTATCGACATCGCTGGACACTCTCACCCATTCATCAAGGCCCGCCGTTTCGCAGTGAACTTGATACTCGGATGCCAGCCGCACCATGCCGTTCTCGGCTTGCAGGATCATCGTCTTGAACCGGCGATGCACCGGCAGGCCAAACCACGCCGTTCCCGTGGCTCCTGAAATGGCAAGCTGGCTCAACGCGAAGGATTTCCCCACGCCCGGCGCTCCGCCAAGAACAAAGATGCCGCCCTTGTAAACGTGAAGATCACCGATCAACGGCACATCCTCCGGCACTTGATACGCTGCNNCTCGCTTGGCTTGTAGAAGTGAAGGAACTTCTTCACCGGCACTGCCGCCGCTGTCTTTGCCGCCGCGCCTGGCTTTCGATCTTCATCCGCCAGCGGGTCAAACACGCCCGAATCATTCCCCCGGCTCATGGCATCATCCTCCCTTGAAATTTCGCCAGCTTCTCCAGGCACTCCGGCGCGATGTTCAGCACGTCGCACAGATCCTTTCCCGCCTGCCCATCACGCCGCACGATGCCGCGCAGATCGAAGGCATCCACCCGCGCCGCGCCCACGTCTCGCAGCGCCAGCGCCCATTCACGCGCCGCACGCTGCCCCGCTTCATCCGCATGAGGAAACAGCCGCACCACCTTCCCCTTGAAGAAAGGAAGCGCCGCCGCATCCAGCCGCGTGTTTGCCGCGCCAAGCAATGCCACCACGTCCACGTCTGCCGCGCCCTCGCGCCGCATGATCTCCAGCGCCGCCAGCGCATCCGGCCCGCCTTCTACCAGTGCCAGCTTGGAGCACTGCGCCGCTTCCTCCAGATTCACCGGCCAGTTTTTCTGGCCGCCCCACGCATGGCATTTCCGCGCAGGCATGGAGCCATAAGCCTCCCACGGCAGTCCATCCAGCCGCCGCCCTTCCGCGATGCGCCCGCCCGGATCACACACGCACCACGCCACACGGCCCCACACGCTCGCAAAGGCCAGTAGGCCGCGCCGTTGCGCATCCGCTAGCGTCTCCACCGTGAAGCCTCGCAAGGCTGCCAGCGCCTCCAGCTCACCGGGCCGCGCCGCTCGCAGCTTGGGCGGTGGTTTCGCCTTCGCATCGCCTGCCGGTTTCTTCATCGCTGCCCCGGCCGCAATCGGCACCGGTAGAGCCGCGCCGCCGCACTTCTCCCGCGCCCATTGAATCGCCTCCTTCAGCGGGACATCCAGCGCCTTTTGAATGAAGTCGATCACCGTGCCGGAATCCCCGTTGGCATGATCGCGGAACCGCCGCCCCTCTTGGAACACGGAAAAGCTCGGATGCTTGTCAGGCCGGAAGGGTGAAACGCACGACTTCCCCGGCTGCCAGTTCAAGCCCAGCAACCGCGCCGCCTCCGGGATGGAGAGCCGCGCCTTGATCTCCTCAATCGAGAGTTCATCACGCGCCGTCTTCATCGTTTCCAGTCTCCTTTCCACCGTTCACGATCTTCTCGATTTCCGCGATGGCATCACTTGCCGCCTCGCGACTCTCCGCGAGTGCTACCGCGCAATAAGCCGTGTCTCCCAGCGTGCCAGCGCCAAGGTTTCGCGCATTGCTGGTGACATGATCCGCGAGGCTTTCGACATGCCAGCACTTCTGAACGGGTGAATACGCCGCCACATGGACTTGATCCGCGTTCATGCCGCCACCTCCTTCCCGGCCTGTTCAGTCTGCAATCCCCGCAGATGCGCCCGCAAGGTGGGCAGATGCACCAGCACACTGCCGCGAATCGTCCCCGGCCTGCGGCACCTCACCAGCAAGCCTGGCACAGCATGGGAAAGGTCAATCAACCCAGATCGTGAAAGCTGGCTTACCGGGCATTTCTCCCGCGCTCGCGGAAGTCTTCCCCACTCTGCCGATTCGAGGCTGGCAGGGGTGAAGCGGTTTTCTTGGCCTTTGGGAATGCTGCCCGCGAGTGTGGGGCGGCCCGTTTCGATGTTGTGTTTCTTGTGCATTGTCGAAGTCGCCGTTCTTGGCGATGCCCGCGACAAAGCAGCGCTCTCATAAGCGCCTCACGATCATTCACACGCACCCGCTGTCATTTCCAAGATGCATCAGCCACGCCCTTGTTTCTTCCGCGCCTTACCTTGTTCTTTCCTTGGGCTGCCTGCGTTGAGCGTTGTTCCTTCCGGTTGCTTGGCTGTTTGACGTTTCCCGCTGCCCTTGGCCTTGTTGCCCAGCCGCCGCGTTTGTGCCAAGGACTGCAACACAGTGTATTCCAAGCCGTGCTCCTTCCACTTCTTCGGATAGCTCTCAACGCTCCATTTGGTTTGAAGTTCTATCCACCTTTTCAGCACAACAGCAGGCCAGTTTTTAGGCGTCGCCTTGTGATTGTCTTTCGCGGCCTGATCCAGCAGATGCTCAAGTCCGTTCCATGCGGTTGAATAGAAAAACTCTATCGCAGCTTTCAATGCTGACTCACGCCGCTGTTCATTATCGACGCCCGTTTTCGAGTCGAGACTTTTCGACAGGTTCTCAAAGATACCGTTCTTTAGCCAGTCAGGCAGAACGCGTTCAAAATGCCGCGCCAAGAATTCCCGCCACCCTCGTTCCGTCGTAAACCGTGCGAAGGCAAACTTGGTTCCGTCCTCCATGATAGCCTCGTATTCACCAGGTTCTTCGCCATAAAGAGCAGACATGGGAATCTGTCTGGCTGCACGATCTTCCCAACGCTCTCCCATCATGGATTTAACGGCTTCGTCTGGGCTGAAACCAGTAAGTTTGGCTGCTTCGTTCACCAAATGCGCAGCATGATCGAGGAAGGCTAGCGGCTCCTCATTCGAACCCCCTCTTTGCCAAGCCAGTGATGCTAAATCAACGGCCAGCCGGGCAAGCTCGACACTCTGCCTGAAAACTTCACTGTCCATCTGCATCGTTTTCGGATCACGATGTTTCAGCCTGATGCGCTCGAAGAACCGGTGCTTTGATTTTTTTTCTAGGTTCATCACTTCATCCTTTCACGTTGTTGATTCCGTCCGGGCGCGGGGAGGCCGGAATTCTCCTCGTCATGGCCTTCAAGGCAGGGAAGCCCCGCCGCTACTCCAGCCGCGCCCAATGCGAAAAAATTCCCCAGCCTCGAATCCATATCAGCAGCGCCCGCTGCGCCGATCTCGTCACCCCCGCCCCCGGTCGCTTCTTCCGGCTTTCCGTTTCCGGTTCCACTAAGGACGTGTGGGGCGGAAGGAATCATCGGCGTCGAAAGCGGGTTCCGTCCGGGGAAAAACATCCCCGGCGTGGAGTGAGTGCGGACAGATGAAAGAGAGAGAATCATTTTCTTCTTTCTGGCCGTGTTCATCATTCCGGCATCCTCCTACAGTGCATCATCGGCACATGCCACCAAACGCGGGCCGTGTGGCTCACAGCAGCAGATGAAGTTTTCCGGGATTGGCGCGTAGCCATTCGCTATCCGCTCAGCGTTCGACATGACTTCGATCTTGAAGCCAAAGGCGTTGACGCTGAAGCGGTCATCACTCGCGGCTAAATCCTCGGGTAATGGTTCCTTTTTGGTTTGATAGTCAGTGTTCATAAAGTGGTGTTTTCGGTTCAGATCGTCGGCAGCTTCGCCAATGCCGTTCGTTTCGTCTCCGTCTCGATCTTCGTGTAA
Source organism: Verrucomicrobiales bacterium (assembly GCA_003506995.1). GTDB lineage: Bacteria > Verrucomicrobiota > Verrucomicrobiia > Verrucomicrobiales > Verrucomicrobiaceae > Prosthecobacter. Next base: position 2,278 of record DNXB01000633.1, on the reverse strand, counting down.
ACCTGGCTCACGGCCTCGCTGGCGTGTCCTACGATGTCCTGCACCACCACGGCAGGGATGCCCGCGTTCTTCATCATGGAGACGGCGCTATGCCGCAAGGAATGGAAACTCAACGCCTTCACGGCTCGCAGCTTGCTCGTGCGGCCCTCGATCTTCGCGTGATTCGTGTTCAGCTCCCGGAAACCGCACCGCGCCAGCAAGTCCCCAAACTGCCGGGACAGATGCGGCCCGCCATTCGAGAACTCCGCCAGCGCCCCCAGCTCCGGGTGAACGTAGGCGTCCGGCTTGTCACCGGCTGGCAGGGAAAGAATATGATCCTCCAGCGGCTTGCACATAGGCACAATCACCACCGTTCCCGTTTTCGCCGTCGTGAAGCGCACTTCCTTTTCCTCCAGATCAACGGCAGTCCAGCGCAGTCGTGCCAGATCGCCGAGCCGCTGCCCCGTGTAGAGGCCGAACTTCACCATGGAGGCCCATTCTGTGCCTTCGGACTCCTTCAGCACGATGCGCAGCTCATCCACCGTGAAACCGCGCCGCGTGCGCTCCGTGGGCTTCTTCAAGGATTTGAGTCCTTCTGTCGGCACCGTGTCAACGTAGCCGTCTGCTCTCGCCGCATTGAAGAACACCCGCAGAAAGCGCACGATTTGATTCGCCGTGTTCGGATGCAGTTCGCCCGCCACCTTGTCACGAAAGCGCCGGATGTGCTGCCGTGAGACGCGATGAATCTCCGCGTCCGCCTCATCTCCCAGCCACGCCAGAAACTTCGTGCTCGCGCCCTTGTAGGCCGCAATCGTGGCCCGGCTCACCTCTCGCTTGATGCGCTCCAGGTAGCCGGTGAAGAACTCGCGCACCGTGGTTGCCGGGATGGACTCGCCCGCCACCTCACGCCGCGTCTCCGAGTAGAGCTTGAAAATCTGCTCCGAGGTCAGGCGCTTCTTGTGCGCCCCTTCCAGATCATCGGCGATGCGTTGCGCCGCACTGCGGTTCTTTTCCTTCGCCTCGATCTTCGTGGATTTCTTCCGCTGCCGCCCGTCCGCAGTCGTGAAACACGCCACCCAATACTTGCTTTCGGGATGCTTCCAGAGTGACGCCATAAGGTAAAGATTCAACTTTCTTGCCGCATCACATACGGCCCTCATGGCTAAGAATCCAGCTAAGAATAACGGGCATGATTTTTGATCACGCCGACAACGCTAAAGCATTGATAATCAGTTAAGTCACTGATCCCCAAACCCCTCTGGGGGATTTCAAGGTTCGAATCCTTGTGAGGCAACCACTCCCGATGTTGAGAGTGGTTCAAAACGAAACAATCAGGAGACGACTGCGCAGGCCGTCTTGTTCTGGGCTGCCAGCACCACCGCATCAAGGCGGGCCAGACGATGGGCGCTGGAGGCGGTTTCGATGCCTTCGAGCGCACGATACGTTTTGCCGATCTTCTCGACCAGGCCACAGCTCGTGAGCTTGATGATCTTCTCATACGAGCGGAGCCGCAGCATCTCCTCACCACCACTGACGGCATTTTTGAGCTTCAATGCCTCGAACACCTTCGTGAAGAGCGGCTTAAACTCATAGGTTTCACCATTGGAGAGGGCATTGACGAGCTCGTCTGTGACGTGATCAACAACCCGGCGGGAGAAAGGAGCTTTTTTTGCGACTGCTTTTGTAACGACCATCTTTCCCTGTACCACAAGTTTGCCACCCTGTCTCAGAAACCATCATCAAATGTGACAATTCATTTTTCAAGTTTGTCTCATCCGGCTGCAAGAACCGCGTCCTTCGCGCGTCTGCTGAGACGTTTGAAGGCGATCTCCGCCTTGAGCGCCGCCGATTTGTTTCTCTGCGGCCAGTTGCGCAGCACTTTCACCGGCCCCCGCCCCCGCGTGTAGCGCGCACCCTTGCCAGCAGTGTGCTGGGCGACGCGACGGGCCAGATCATTGGTGATCCCGCAGTAGAGCGTGCCGTCCTTGCACAGCAGGACATAAAGGCACCACTTTTTTGGGGCGGGTTTGGCCTTGGCGGCTTGTTTTTTCTTTTTCGGCACCCCTGAATTTAGCCCGTGGCGCTGGAAATCAAAACAACTCGCTGATCGTGGAGCCCTCAGTCAGTGACACAGGACGTCCATCGGATGAGCGGTAGCTGATCTCGCGGTAGTCGTAGCCCAGCGCCGCATAGATGCTCGCGTGGATGTCTGCCGGTGAGACGGGGCGGTCTTTGGGATACGCGCCCGTCGCGTCACTGCTGCCGATGACCTGCCCGCCGCGCACGCCGCCGCCGGCGA
>DNXB01000453.1 GCA_003506995.1 Verrucomicrobiales bacterium | reverse complement strand
GATTTCATATTCCGAGGGCGCCTGAATACTGCTGGCGCGTGTGCCGACGCTGAGATTGAGCTTGGACATCACGAAATCCACGGCCTGGTCCACCAGATCAAACACCGTGCCTTTGTAGATTTGAAGCGAGGGGATTGGCTTGGCGGTCTCCGTGCCGTGATAATGCGCACACTTTACTTCGGAGGATACCAAGAAGCGCTGCGGCTGAAACCCAAACAACAGCACCGCAGCATGGGTCGGCCGCCCCTCGTCCAGCAGGTTCAGATGCGTCAGCAACTCGAAGGCGGGGGCCGTCGCGCTCAAGGCAAAGTTTCGGTGCGCACGCGCGTCGCGAATGAATCGGACCATCCGCTCCTCGTCCAGGTCTTCCAACTGCGCTTTCGCGCAAACGGCGGCGTCAAACGGTCCGCTGCGGATGATCTGGGCTTTTTCCAGATGATCCACCAGCGCCGCGTAAACTCCGCCGATCAGTTCCGCTTGGTTGTGAAAACGTCGGCGCGTGATCTGCCGCCCTGCCTTTATGATCAGTTCCTCCATCTTTGGATGCCGCTTCTCATCGACTCCGCCCTTGATGAAAACAAAACGAGGCTTGTTGTGATGTCCGGCCTCGTCGTACTCGCGCTCAGTGGGAGACACGCCGGTATCGTCCTCGCTGCCGTAGTCTTTGCCAAACAGCCCAAGGTAAAGGTCGCAGGATGCAGCTTCATCCAAATACAAGAAGTCAGGTCGAATGCCTGCGGCAGGAAAATCTTCAAACAACACCGGTTCAACGAGTTTGCGCAGCAGTCGGTCGCCACGTAAAAAATCACGCAGCGCCGCCCGTTCCACCGCCATTTCCTTCTGCACGCTGCTGATAAAAATGCGTAACGGCTTCATCCGTTGCTGGTGTTTGGCGTTGGGAACTGCAAATAGAGTCGATTCCAGCGCTGTTGCAGCAGGAAGCAGGGCAAAGGTCTTGAAAGATCCATTCGCTCCCGATCAAAGCGGAATGTTCTGAAATGGCAAGGCAATGCCATGTGGGTTTTAGTAAAATTTAACAGCGTGCGTGGAGTTGTTCTGGGACAGAACTTGAAAACACCTCATCGTTTTTGGTGTTTTTCTTCATCCGCGCATGAGTGTGCGCACCGGCCATTTGGCAGCCTCCAAGATGGTCCTGGAATCGTTATAATCGAAGGTCAGGCAGTCTTTTCTTGCCACTTCAGATTAAAATGACACTGCATTCACCCAACATGAGCAACACCTGGGATGTCATCATCATCGGCGGCGGTCCGGCGGGATCTTCCGCCGCTTGCACGCTGCGAAAGGCTGGGCGGAAGGTGCTCGTGCTGGAGAAGGAGAAATTTCCGCGTTTCCACATCGGCGAGTCGTTGCTGCCCTACAACCGCCCCATTTTTGACGAACTCGGCGTCTGGTCGAAAATCCAGGCCGCTGGTTTCATGGTGAAACGCGGTGCCCAGTTTTGGATGGGCGACGGCTCGCTGCACACGCGGCTGAATTTCTCCAAAGGCTCCTTCACCGAGTTTCCCGAGTCGATCCAAGTCGAGCGAGCCAAATTTGACGACATCCTGCTCCGCCATGCTGAAGAACTCGGAGCCGAGGTGCGTGAAGAGGCGCTCGTCACCGAGCACTGCATCGAAAAGGACCGCGTGACCGTCAAGTTCCGCGCCAAGGACGGCAGCGAGCACGAGGCACAGGCCGCCTTTCTCATGGATGCCAGCGGCTTGAACAACTTCACCGCCAACCGCGAGAAACTGCGTGAGTACTATCCCGTTCACAAAAAGATCGCCATCTTCGGCCACTACAGCGGCGTGCAGATGACGGAGGGCGAGGAGAAAGGCGACATCCTCATCGTGCGCCGCGAGAACTCCTGGTTCTGGATGATCCCGCTGGCGGATGACAAAGTCAGCGTGGGCCTCGTGCTCGACGTGAACGATTTCAAAGCCCTGCAGCAGGAGCCACAGGCCGTGTTCGATGACGCCGTGCTCAGCACCAAGGCCGTGCATGACCGCATGATCAACGCCCAACCGATCACGCAGGGCCATGTGCTCAGCGACTTCTCCTACACGAACCGCAAGCTCGTCTCCGACCGCGTCGTGCGTGTGGGCGATGCCGCAGGCTTCATCGACCCCATCTTCTCCAGCGGCGTCATGCTCGCCATGCACAGCGGCCAGCGCGGGGCGCAGGTGGTGCATGCCGCGCTCACCGCTGGCAAGGCGATGACCTTCGCCATGAGACGCTACGAGTGGTCCACGCGAAAGCATGTGAGCCGCTTCTGGCAGTTCATTGAAAAATTCTACACCAAGCACTTCGCGCAGCTCTTCTTCCAGCCCAGCAACAAATTCCGCATGGTCTGCGCCATCAACTGCGTCCTCGCCGGACGTCCCGAGATGACCTTCGCCACCTGGTGGCGTCTGCGCTTCTTCTTCGGCCTCGTGTGGATTCAGAAGCGCTTCTCGCTGGCGAAGCCCATCGAGATCGGCTGATCACCTCAGCTTCACCCGCAGCATCGGCGCGGAGCGGGTGTCGTTCTCTTTGGTCGCAAAGGCATGCACGAGGCCGCTGTCTGCGGTTTCGTCGGTTTCGCGGCAGAGGATGAGCGTGGCGATCTGATTCGTGTCGGCAGACAGGAAATCAGCGAGGTCTTTGCCACGCAGCTTACGCGTGCCGCGATTGATGCCCTGGGCGATCTCGAATTTGCCAAGCAGCTTCACTTTCGCGGCGGCTGGCAGGTGATGATCTGGCTGCGCTGGATCATGCGCGGGAGCTTGCTGCCAGCTCAGGCCGTTTTCCTCCCAGGCGTCCGCGCTCTCGTCGAGCACGCCATACACGGCGAAGGTGCTGTCCGGCACGAAGCTGGCAAAGCCAAGCTCGCTCGGCTCGATGGTGAGCACGAGTTCCGCGTCATCGATCTGGCGGCCGGCAAACTTGCTCAAATCGAAGGCGATGTAGCCTTTGCGGTTCAGTTCGACTTTTCCCCCGCTGTGCTTCACCCGAATGAACGGGTGCTTGCCGAAGTCGGTGGGCGTTTTGCTGGTGGGCTGGATGTAGCTGTCCTTGCCGCGACCAAACGCGGTGGTGATGGCCTGCCAGCCGTCGCCCGCGTCGAACACGCTTGTCGGCTGCCAGCGGCTTGGCTCAGGCACTTCGCTGCTGGCGGGGTTGAGCTGGCTTTTCGACCAGCCACGATCCATGCCCTGGCCTTTTTCGAGTTTCTTCGATCCAGCGACATTCTTGTCCTCCACTTCGACGAGACCTTCAAGCACACGCACCATGTACTTGCCGTCCTCGTCGGCGCTGAGGCCGAATTTCGTGCCCCAGTCGATGACCTTGGCGTCTTTGGTGTCGATGCTGAATCCCTTCGCCTGCGGAGGCACCTCGGCCACGAGCGTGCCACGGCGGAGTTTGCAATTCATCGCGTCGAGCACTTCCACCGTCGCAGGAGCTTCGAGAACAAGTTCCGCGCCGCTGTCAAAGCGCAACACGGCCAGACCTTCGATCAAATCGAGCACGCCGGGCTTCAAGCGGGCGCCTTCCACCGTCGGCAGGCTGCTGCCGGCCCACTGGCACTGTTGGGAACGAATCAACGTCGCCACCGTGCCGTCACGGCTGTTTTGCAGCCAAAAGATGCCAAAGGTGATGCACGCAGCCGCAGCCGCCGTGATGGCATGACGCCACCAAACCGGCTTCGCAGTCGGTTTGCTCTCCGCAACGGCCTGCACCTGCCACGAGTCATCAAAACACAACTCGGCGCGTTGATGCAGCGCCTTGGCGAAAAAGGCGCGTGCTTCGGCATTGTCGCGCAGTTCGGCTTCGAGCGCGGAAATCTCCGTCGCGCTCAGTTTTTCGTCCGCGTAACGCTCGGACAGCTCCATCAGTCGAAATTGATCGGCAGGTTTCATGCTCAGGCTCCTTCCAGTTTGAGTTCTTTCTCCACGCAGGTCATGAGACTCATGCGAATGCGGCTCAAAGCGCGATAAACAGCCCCCGCCGTGCTGCGGATGCGCTCGGCCACGCCGTCAATCTCCAGGTCTTCGTAATAGCGCAGCGTCACGAGTTGGCGGTGTGCGGTGGGCAGTTTGGTCACACAGGTGCGAAGCGCGTCGCGGCGGCGGTCGCCGCTGTCGCTGAGCTTGGAGACCTCGTCGTGCAGCAGTTCCAGGATTTCATCGCTCAGCGGCGTGGCCTCGCGCTTTTTCTGGCGGCGATGCGTCAGCACCTGATGAAACGCCGTCTTCCGCGCCCAGGCCAGGAAGTTCGTGCCCGTCTCAAACTGATCAAAGCAGCGCCACAGGATCATCTTCGTCTGCTGCAGGATGTCATCCGCGTCATGCGGCTGCGGCACCATGCTATAAACATAGACGCCCAGCGCACGGTCATGGTGCGTGAGCAGTTCGAGAAATTCCTGGGTGCGGTCGGTGTCAGGCATGGCGTGGAAATATCGCGGAAGCGGCGGTCGTACACAACAGGCGGCTGCGGCTGGGCGTTGGACAGAAAAAATCATGTCCAAAAGGCCCTGCCCGGCACACTTTACTGCCAGCACCATGATCCGCGCCCTTTTCATCTTCTCCGCCAGCACCGCACTCGCCGCCCCGAATGCGGAGTCGCTCAAGTTTTTTGAGAAAGAGGTGCGGCCGTTGCTGGTCGAAGCCTGTCAGGAGTGCCACGGCCCGCAGAAGCACAAAGGCGGGCTGCGCCTCGACAATCTGCCTTACATCCTCCAGGGCGGCGAAAGCGGCCCGGCCATTGTCCCGCACAAGCCGGACGCGTCTTTGCTGATCAAGCTCGTCAATTACGAAGACCCGGACATGGAGATGCCGCCGGATGGCAAGCTCAGTTCGGAGAAGATCGAGATTTTGAAGAAATGGATCGCCATGGGCGCTCCGTGGCCCGAGGCGGAGGTCGCGGCGGCCAAACCTTCGCGCAAACCCGGTGACATCACCGAGGACGACAAGAAGTGGTGGTCTTTCGTGCCGGTGAAGTCACCGCCCGTGCCGAAAGTGCCCAGTGCTCAGTCCTCAGTGCTCAGTTCTGAGTCCTCCAAACCGAGTACTAAGCACTCCGCACTGAGCACTTCCCCCATTGATGCCTTCGTGCAGGCCAAGCTCGCGGAAAACGGCCTCAAGCCTTCGCCTCCGGCTGATCCGGTGGCGTTTATCCGCCGCGCCACCTTTGATCTCACTGGCATGCCGCCCACTCCTGAAGAAGTGGAGGCATTCGTGCATGAGTCCTATGCGTCGAATGGCTCCCCTGAGACGCGTGCGAAGCTGATCGACCGCCTGCTCGAATCTCCACGTTACGGCGAGCGCTGGGCGCAGCATTGGCTCGACCTTGTGCGCTACGCGGAGAGCGAGGGCTACCGCCTTGATGCCTACCGTCCGAATGTCTGGCCGTATCGCGATTACGTCGTGCGCTCGCTGAACAACGACAAGCCGTATGACCAGTTCGTGCGCGAGCAGATCGCGGGTGACGAGATGCTTTACGCCCAAGGCAAAACGGTGCCGCAAACCGCTGAAGATCTCGACTTGCTCACCGCGACCGGCTTCCTGCGCCACACGATCTACGAATACAACCAGCGCGATTCCGAGGGCCAGTGGAAGCTCATCATGAACGAGGTCACCGACGTGACCGCCGATGTCTTCATGGGCATGAGCGTGCAGTGCGCCCAGTGCCACGACCACAAGTTCGACCCCATCCTGCACAAGGACTATTATCGACTCCAGGCCTTCCTCTCGAACATCACCTGGGCCGAGGACAAACCCTTCGCCACGCAGGCGCAGATCGACGAATTCAACACGCAGCTCAAGATCTGGGAAGAAGCCACGAAGGAGCCACGCGCCATCATCGACGCCATCGTCGAGCCGAAAATCGCCGGATCACAAAAGAGCGCCATCACCAAGTTCCCCGAGGAAATCCAAGCCATGTTCGCGAAGCCGCGCGAGCAACGCACACCGTATGAGGAGCAGATCGTCCAGCTCGCCGGTCGTCAGGTCTATTATGAGCGTGAGCGCTATAAGGCGGACAAGTTGAAGGACCCCGAGGCCACGCAGTATCGCGAGGCCAAGGCCAAGCTGGATGAATTCGCGCACCTGAAGCCTAAAAAGCTCATTCCCACGCTCGCCGTGGGTGAAACCGGCCCGCAGGCTCCAACGACGAAGTTTGTGACTCGCAAAGCCGGTGAAGTCGCCACCACGCCGGGCTTCCTGACCATCCTCGACCCGAAGGATGCCGAAATTCCCACGCCCAAGCCCGACGCGCTCACCAGCGGCCGCCGCACGGTGCTGGCGAACTGGCTAGCGAGTCCGCAGAACCCGCTCACGGCCCGCGTCATCGTGAACCGCGTGTGGCAGTATCATTTCGGCAAAGGTCTCAGCACCACGGCCAGCGACTTTGGCCGCCTTGGAGACAAACCATCGCATCCTGAGCTGCTTGACTGGCTCGCCAGCGAGTTCATCAAGAGCGGCTGGAAATTGAAGACGCTGCACAAGCTCATCATGGCCAGCGCCACCTACCAGCAGAGCACGGCGAGCGATAAAGACGCGCTGCTCAAAGATCCCGAGAACCGCCTGCTCTGGCGCTACAGCCCGCGCCGTCTCGACGCGGAGCAGGCTCGCGATTCCATGCTCACGGCCAGTGGCGAGCTTGATCTCACCATTGGTGGCGAGGGCGTGGAGAAGTCCAAGCCACGCCGCAGCCTCTACCTGCGCAAGATGCGCAACACGCCGGAAGAATTCCTCGCCAGCCTCGACGCGCCTCCCGGATTCCAGAGCACGCCCGAGCGCCAGAGCACCACCACCGCCACGCAGAGCCTGCTCATGGTCAATGGCGACTGGCCGCTTGATCGCGCCCGCGCCATGGCCACCCGCCTGTTGCTGGAAAATCCCAAAGACGATGCCAAACGCGTCGCCAGCGCCTACGCGCTCGCCTTCTCACGCCAGCCCACCAAGCAGGAAGCCGATGCGGCGCTTGGGTTCCTCAAATCGCAACGCGCCATGCTTCAGCGCGAGGCTCCGCCGCCTCCGCCGCTCGCCACGCCGCTTGCCGACGCGCAGAAGTTCTTCGGCCCGAATCCAGCCGCCCGCACCACGAAGACCTTCCTGCTGCAACCCGGCACGCCGAGCGAAAAACTGCGCGTGAACCTCGAAGGCAAAACGGAGGGCGACCAATTTTCCATCGAGGCCGTCGTGAAGCTCAACTCGCTCTATCCCGATGCCAGCGTGCGCACCATCGCCGCGCGCTGGGACAACGACAAAACCAAGCCCGGCTGGTCCCTGGGTGTCACGAGCGCCAAGTCGGCCCACAAGCCAAACAACTTGATCGTCCAGCTCAACGGCTTCGATTTCCAAGGCAGTCCTGCATATGAGGTCGTCGCTTCCGCCATCC
>DNXB01000169.1 GCA_003506995.1 Verrucomicrobiales bacterium | reverse complement strand
GGGCGATGGCGCGGTCGGTGTTGTCAATGGTGCCGGAATAGACCGCGGCCTGGTCCTTGAGCTTGCCGTAGGTGCTCACGATGTCGTCCGGTGCGGCGATGGGCGCGTGCGGCTCGTGAAACCAGACGTTGAGAAAGAAGGGCTTTTCTTTGGCGCGATGCTGGTCCAGCCAGGTGATGGCTTCATCCACGACGATCTGGCAGGAGTAGCCCTCGATCTTGCCGACGGATTGGCCGTTGCGGATGAAATTCTCCGGGTTGTGATGGCTTGGCTCGGCGTTGTTCCAAGTGGCGAACCAATGATCGAAGCCGTGCTTGTCGGGTGTGGGTTTGGCGAACTTCGCGGTGGGCAGGCCGAGGTGCCACTTGCCCACATGCGCCGTGGCGTAGCCGTTTTGTTTTAAAACTTCCGCCAGCGTGACCTCGCTCTCCAGGAGGTGCGAGCGCTGCCCGGCATCGCTGATCCAGCTATAGACACCCGCGCGGATGTGGTGCCTGCCGGTGAGCAAAACCGCCCGCGAGGGCGAGCATACCGCGCAGCCGGAGTAGAAATCGCTGAAACGCGTGCCACCCGCCGCGAGAGCATCGAGAGTCGGTGTCTTCACCGGTCCGCCGTAGCAGCCGATGTCCTTGAAGCCGAGATCATCCGCCAGCAGCATGACCACGTTTGGGCGCGAAGCGGCGGCGGCTGCCGGGAAGGGAGAAACCACCAAGGAAACGGCGAAGCATAAAAGCCGGGCGGCGTGAAGTGAGGACATTCACTGGCAACGAGCCAGAGACCATCGTCTTGCGCGCACACTTGCCGAAACGCGGCACCGTGCTGGTTCGTTCACCTCTGCCTCATGATGATCTCACGTCTCTCCCTGCTGCTCTTGCTTTCTGTTTCTGCGCTTCAAGCCGCGCCGCCGAACATCATCTTCATGCTCGCCGATGACCTCGGCTACGGCGACCTGCCTGCCTTTGGCGCAAAGGATGTGCGCACGCCGCATCTGGACCGACTGGCGGCGGCGGGCGTGAAATTCACGCAAGCCTATGCGAACGGCCCGGAATGCACGCCCTCGCGCACGGCCATCCTCACCGGACGTCATCCGCAACGCCCCGGCGGTCTGGAGTGCCCGCTGGGCACGGGGAATGTGGGGCGCTACGACGATGCCATCCGCCTGCGCGAACAGCAGGATCTCGGCCTGCCACCGCACATGGCCGTGCTCGCGCCCGGATTGAAACAAGTCGGCTACAGCACCGCGCTCATCGGCAAGTGGCACCTCGGTTACGAGGCGAAGTTCAATCCGCTGGAGCAGGGCTTCGACCGCTTCTTCGGCATCCTCGGCGGCAATGTGGACTACTACCGGCACATCGAGCTGTCCGATCTGCCCGTCTTCATCGACAACCGCGCTCCCGTGACTCGCGCAGGCTACATGACGGACCTGTTCCGCGATGAGGCGGTGGCCTTTGTGAAGCAGCAGTCCGCTCAAAAGCCGTTCTTCCTCATGCTGAGCTTCACCGCGCCGCATTTTCCCTTCCAACCACCCGGCACGCCCGACGAGCCGATGCCCACCGCCGAGCAGTGGACGAAGGGCACCCGCGCGAACTATGTGAAGATGATCGAAAACATGGACGACGCTGCCGGAGCGATCTTCGCGGCGCTCCAGGCAACCGGTGCGGAAGACAACACGCTCGTGGTCTTTGCCAGCGATCACGGCGCGATGGCTCCCGGCTCGAACGCCCCGTGGCGCGACTTCAAAGAGACGCTCTTCGAGGGCGGCATCCGCACGCCGGTGCTGGCACGCTGGCCGGGAAAACTCAAGGCTGGCACGGTGGACGACCGTCCGTGGATGCTGATGGACCTCACCGCCTCTTTTTTGCAACTCGCCAACGCCGCTCCGCCTGACGGACGCCCGCTGGACGGTCATCCCGTGCTCGTGGATGTCATCAAAGGCCGCGCCAGCCCCGCGCGTGATTTTTTCTGGCGTGCCCGCCGCGGCGAGCGCACCTGGCGGGCCGTGCGCTCGGGAAATCTGAAATGGATCACGAAACAGGACACCGGCACACCCGCCGAGGAGTGGCTCTTCGATCTGAAGACTGACCCCGGTGAAGCTGAAGATCTGAAAGCAGCACGAAGCGCAGATGCGACCCGCCTCAAAGCCCTGGTGGCTGAATGGGAGATGGAGGTCAAGACTGAGCGCTGACGCAATGAACATGAAAACCTCATTCCACCTGACATGAAAACCCTCCCATGCCTGAGCGCACCGCTGCTCCTCTGCCTGACTCCCCTACATGCGCAGACCAACCCGCAGACACAGCAGGCGCTCAATGGTCTCCCCATCCGGCCGAGCACGACGGATTCGGCCATCAAGGACTTCGATGATCCGCACTGGGTGTATGTGAACCGGGACAGCGTTTTGAAAAAGGAGATGACGCTGCCCGCCGCCCGCCATGAGCTGCTGCTGTGGATTCCGGGGACTCGGCCACCCGATGCGGAGGAGCCTCGACCGGGCCGCGTCACGCGGGGAGGCTCGGATGCGTTTTGCAAGCTGGCGGCGTCACTGGGCTACCACGTCATCGCTCTCTCCTATCCCAACACGATCTCCGCCGCTGTGTGCCGGAATGAAGCGGAGCCGGGCGCGTTTGAGGAGTTCCGCATGGCGCTCATCGCGGGCGGCGCCAGCAAGCACATCACGGTGAGCCGCACGGACAGCATCGAAAACCGGCTGATCAAGCTGCTGCAACTGCTGGCAAAGAATCGAGCGCGCGAGGAGTGGTCGCAGTTCTTGAAGGAGGACGGCGGCATCCGGTGGGAGCGCGTGGCCGTCGCGGGCCAGTCCCAGGGCGGCGGACATGCCGCATTGATCGGCGTGCATCACCGGGTTTCGCGTGTGCTGTGCTTTGGTGCTCCGAAGGACCACAGCCTGGCGCTGAAATCCCCGGCGGCGTGGTATCAAAAAGAATCAGCCACTCCGAAAGACCGCTTCTTTGCCTTCAACCACGAGCAGGACCGCCAGGGCTGCACGCCCGCCCAGCAGATCGAAAATCTACAGGCGCTGAAACTGGATTCATTTGGCCCGCCGGTGAAAGTGGAGAACGCACAGCCGCCCTACGGCGGGAGCCGCATCCTCATGACCAATCACCCTGGCACGAAGGTCGATTCCCGGACCGCCCATGGCACCATGATCAGCGGCAGGAACAAGGCGCTGAATGAGCCCGTGTGGCGCCACATGCTGCTGCACGAATAGCGCATCGCAAGATGCGCAAAATCACAGCCTCGCATTCGCGGGTGTGTCCGTCCGCAATGCTGCTATGTCTTGTGCATGCCCCTGCCCTTTGAAGAACTCGACTTCCGCCCCACGCCCATGGGCGATCTCATCCTGCGCCGCCGCCGCATCGCCATGCTCGACGATCTGGAGGTGCTGGAAGTGAAGCTGGGGGACGGCTTCCTCATGTCGAGCCTCTTTCATGAGGTGGAGGAGGTACTGGCGGATCGCGGCCTCGCAGCCGTCACCGCCGCGCCGGGCGAGACGCTGGACGTGGTCGTGGGCGGCCTCGGACTCGGTTACACCGCAGCAGCAGCGCTCAAAGACACACGCGTGGGCGAACTCCTCGTCGTGGACATCATGCCCGCCGTCATCGAGTGGCACCAAAAGGGGCTCGTCCCGCTCGGCCCCGTGCTCACCGCTGATCCGCGCTGCCGCTTGATCGAGGCGGACTTCTTCGCGCTCGCCGCCGATCCCGCGCTGGGCTTCGATCCCCTGCAGCCAGGCCGTCGCTTCCACGCTGTGCTGCTGGACATCGATCACTCGCCGGAAAACTTGCTGCATGAGCGTCACGCCGGTTTTTACAGCGTGGAGGGCCTGAAAAAGCTCTCGCAGCACTTGCTCCCCGGCGGCGTCTTTGCCCTCTGGTCCGATGATCCACCCGAGGCCACCTTTCTCAGCCATCTGACCGAGGTGTTTGACGCGCTGGAATCTCATGTGGTGAAGTTTCACAACCCGATCCAGGAACGCGACTCCGCCAGCACGGTCTATGTGGCGCGGAAGCGAGTGTGATCGCTGTTTTTTCGCTCCGCTGATCTCACATCACTCCTTGCGTTTGCCCTTGGCGAGTTCGGCGGCGCGGGCGGGGTCATGCTTGGGATTGGGCACGGGCATGCGCGCGCTGATTTGCTGACGCCACGCTGCGAGCGCGGCTTGCAGTTCCCTGGCACGCGCCGGTTCGCGGGCGGCAAGGTTGGTCTGCTCACCGATGTCCGCTTTCAGGTCGTATAGCTCCAGCGCCCCATCCTCGAAGAACTCGATGAGCTTCCAGTCGCCCTTCCGAATGGCGCTGGCGGGCGTGCTGTGATNNCCAGTGCAGCGTGTCGCGGGCGAGCGTGGATGCGGGATCGCGCAGCAGGGCGGCGAGGCTGATGCCATCACAGGGCTGGCTTTTTGGCAGGGCGGCTCCGGCGAGTTCGACGACGGTGGGATACACGTCCATGGTGATGAGCGGAGTGTCGCACTGGCTGCCAGCGGGCACTTTTCCTTTCCAGCGGGCGATGGCTGGAATGCGAATGCCGCCTTCGTGGAGCGTGCCCTTTTCTCCACGCAGCGGTTGGTTCGACGTGACGACGCGCCCGCTCTGCTCGTGCTCCAGACCGCCGTTGTCGCTGAGGAAAAGAATGAGCGTGGTGTCCGCGATGCCTGCCTTTTCCACGGCTTCGACGACACGGCCCACGCTTTGATCCATCTCCTCCAGCAGTCCCGCATACTCGACGTTGCTCGGATAGCCGGGCATGGGCGGTTTGTTGGCGTATTTCGCCTTCAACTCGGGCGTGGTGGAAAGCGGGATGTGGACAGCGGCGTGGGAGACTTGCAGCAGGAAGGGCCTGTCCTTGTTTGCCTGGATAAACTCGGCCGCCTTGGTGGCCAAAACGTCGGTGGTGCGCCGGGGTGGGCCGCCCTTGGTCGCTGCGGGTTGCGTGTTGCCTTTGATCTCCTCCGCGGTTTGCCAGCCTTGGTGTTCAGGGCCGAATCCCGCGCCGCCGAGATGCCATTTGCCGAAGTAGCCGGTCGCATAACCCGCCTTGCTCACACACTCGGCGAAGGTTTCCACCTCCAGCGGCAGTTGCAGCGGCACGGCGGGATCACTCAGCCTCGCAAACGGCCGCTTGTGCCCCGGAATGTGCTGCGTGATGCCGAAGCGCGCCTGGTCCTGCCCGCTCTGCAAGTTGCAGCGCGTGGGCGAGCACACCGGCCCCGCGTAAAACTGCGTGAACCTCATGCCCTCACGCGCCAGCCGGTCGATGTTCGGCGTTTCGTTGAAGGTGTTGCCGTAGCAGCCGACGTCCGCATACCCGAGGTCATCCGCGAGGATGAGAATGAGATTCGGCCTGCCCGTCGGAGCCTTGGCGGAGTCGGGCTGCGCCGAAAATGACGAATGCGAAATGACAAATGACGAAAGCAGAAGGACGGGAAGAAAGGAGCGGGAGATCACGCGCTTGAGAACGTGGAGAGCGGACGATTCTTCAGCGCATCTTCCGCCTGCTTGTTCCGCGAAACCGCTGCGCTGACGACGAGGCAGAGCCCCGTTCCCCTGCCAGACTGAAAGCGAGGTGAGTCAGCGCCCCGCACCGCCCGCCCCCAGTGTCATCGACACATAGACAACATACAACGCCAGCAGCACGAAGCCGTGCCAACGGCGTAGAAACCCGCTGCGGGGGGGCCAGATGAGCAGCACCGCGACCGCGCCACAGGCCAGTGAGGGCATCACTTCCGCGCGTTTCACCGCGTAGGGCTGTATGAGCGCCGTGACGGCGCCGACAACGCAGGCATTGAAAATGTTGCTGCCCAGGATGTTGCCCAGGCCGATGTCGTCATGACCACGAAAGCGTGACACCAGCGACACTGACAGTTCCGGTGTCGTGGTGGCCAGGGCCACCACCACCGCCCCGACGACAAAACTGCTCCACCCCAGCGCCTGAGCCACGCCTCTGCCACCGGTCACCACAAGATCCGAGGCCACCACCAGCAGCCCCAGGCCGCATACCAGCTCCAGCATCACCTTGCGGCGCTTCGGCACCGGCTCCGGGCGGATGATCCCCTCCTCCCGCGCGGCATGCCCCAGCGCGTGGCGCAGCACCACCACCAGCCAGAGCACAAACACTGCCAGCAGGATGAACGCATCCACCCGCGAGAACCATCCGTCCAAAAGCAGCACGGCCATCAGCCCCGGCAGGAGGAGGGCTGCCGCCCAATCACGCCGCGAGCCACCATCCTCCCCGGTGCGCAGCCCGCCCATGCTCAGCACCAAGCCCATCACGAGCGCCACGTTGATCACATTGGCGCCGAGCACATTGCCGAGTGAGATATTGGCCACTCCATCCTGCGCCGCTCTCACGGCCACCAGCAGTTCCGGCGAGGAGGTGCCAAATGCCGCCACTGTGACTCCAATGACCGCAGTGGGCCAGCGAGCACGCTGCGCCAGACCAACCCCCCCGTTCACAAACAAAGTCCCGCCCCAGATGGCGAGCGCCACGCCAGCAAATAACAGCAGCAGAGAATCAAGCATGAGACAGGGTCGAGAAGTGCTCCGCCACTGTCACTCCCGCACCACCAGCACGCTGCAAGGCGCATGGCGGACGACTTTCTCCGCCACGCTGCCCAGCAGCGCGTGCTTCAGGCCGGAATGCCCGTGCGTGGGGATGATGATCGCGTCCGCCTTTTCCACCGCGGCGGTCTGGCAGATCACGTCCGCCGGGCGGCCGTCCTTGACCAGCACACGAACGCTAGTGGCGTTGGGGAAGGCTTCGGCGGCCAGCTTTTTCAGGCGGCTCTCCGCCTCGTGGCGCATCTGCGCATGGAGGTCGTTCGTCTGCACGCGGAGCCCTTGATACGCCGGCTCGGTGACGTGCAGCAGGAGGATTTCAGCGCCGGATTTTTGATGCAGCGCGGCGGCGGCATGAATGGCGGATTCAGCGCATGCGGAAAAATCCGTAGGCACCAGGATTTTCTGCCAGAGATCAGGAGTGGGTAAGCTTTTCATGGCGCTTCATACATGCGTGGCGCTCATCCGACGGCAACCATCTTCTTCCCTCAAAACCTGCTCATTTCACAGGCCACAGCGCCGGCAGCGCCAGTTCATCACGCGGAAACACATCGGTGTTCAGATCGCTGAGCACGGCGCGGTCGAAATCCGGTCCAAAAAATCGCACGGGTGTCTCCGGCGCAAGGAACGGCGCCAGCAGGCCCGGCAGATCAATGCCAGCGGCGGCGAAGTGATGCCGCAGTTCCAGATGATTGAGCCGCAGGCGGAGCGCGGTGACATCCCACGGGATCGGCTGATTGCTGCCGATGATGATGTGCGGCAGGCTCAGCACATGCGGAAACACGCGCAGGAAGGTGTCATGCACGCGCTGCGTCGGCACCCACGTCACGGCATAGCCGCCGGGCTTCAGGCGGCTGAGCAGCAGACGAAAATACTCCTCGGAGTACAAATTGCCCGAATGCGCGCTGGTGGGCCGCAGCGCGTCCGCCTCGATGATGTCGAAGCGCTGCGGCGTGGTCATGAGAAACTGGCGGCCATCGCCCATGACGTGGCGGATGCGCTCGTCTTCCAGCAGCGCGCGCAAGCCGGCGTAGGATGACTCCGCCGCATGCTGCCGCAGCGTCTCCAACTCCGCACCGATGATCTCGATGCAGACGATCTCACGCGTCTCGATGCGTGACGCAGCGCTGAACAGCGTGTCGCCCGATCCCAGACCAATGATGGCGATTTCCTCCGGCTTCGGATGCAGCAGCGTCGGCAACGCCCCGAGCGCGCTGTGAACGCCACCAAAGGGGATCCAGCTCTGACCGATGCCGTTGACAAAGACCATCGTCGCTGCGTTGGCATCCCCCGGAGGCGGCTTTTTCAGCACGGACACACCCGCGCCATCCTCTGCCAGAAGAATGCGCTCCGGCGTGGTGCCATGCGCACGCGCCCAGAGCGTCTGCTGGTCAGGAATCAGCGTGATGCTGGCAAGCATGAGCATGGCGAAGGCCAGCTTGAACGGCCATTTGGCCTGGGAGAGTGCCAACAAGCCAAACACCGCGCTCAAAACGACCAGCAGTCGCAGTGTCATCGCCGTGCCCAGCAGCGGCAGCAGGCAGGTGCTTACCAACACCGCGCCGAGCATGCTGCCCGCGATGTTGGCCGTCTGAATCCAGCCCACACGGCGGCCGACGAGCGCCAGATCACTCTGCGCGGCCTTTTGCAACAGTGGAAAGCTCAGGCCCATCAGCAAGGTCGGCGGGCCGACCAACAACAAGGGCAGTCCAAGATGCAGCGCGGGAAAAATCCGCGCGATATTTGCCTCCTGCGGCGACAAAGCGCCGCTCCACCACTGCTGGAGCAGCAGCACCGCCGTGTTCGCGTCCACCGGCTCGTAACTGTCCAAATACACCCGCACCCAGTCCAACGACGGCCATTGGTTCACCACCACGAGCACCAGCGTGGTCATGAGTCCGGCATAAATCCCGATCCCACATTGCAACATCAAGAACCACTTGGCCGGACCTCGCACACGAGACGTCAACAAAGTGCCGATCAACGATCCCCCGCCGACACCGCACAAATACACCGCCAGCAGCGTGCCAAAGGTGAACGCGGTGGATTTCAGCATCACGCCAAGCAGGCGGAACCACAGCATCTCCAGCGCCAGCGCGATGAAGCCGGACAACGCGTAAATCATGAGGCAGCGGCGCAGGCTCCAGCAGGCTTCATCCTGGTTTGTGGAAGGCTTTGCCTCATCTGCCTCCTTCGTCCTTAGCCACAACAGCGGCATGATGCCAAGCGCGCACACGCCGTTCAGCAGCGCCGCATGATGGATCGCGCCCTGCATGCCATGCACCGGCAGCAGCGCCCAGGTCGTGATGAAAGCGCCTGCCGCAGCGCCGAGCGTGTTCACGCCGTAAAGTCGTCCTGTTTGGACCGCCGCGCCCGGCAGATCATGAATCATGGCCCGCGCCAGCAGCGGCAGTGACATGCCCATCAGAAACGTCGGCAGCAACAACACCAGCATGAGCACCGCCGCCGTCAACAGCCGCGAATCCGCGATGCCGCCGAACTTCAAATACAGCAGGTCGTAAAACAGCGGTTTGCTGATAAGACCAAAGATCGCGATCAGCGCCTCCGCCGCGCCAAACAGCAGCAGATTCCGCCGCTGCGTGCCTTTGTCAGCCAGCACGCCGCCAAAGAAACTGCCGCAGCCCAAACCGGCCATGAACGCGGTGACAATGATCGTGATCGCCAGCACATCGCCACCCGCAAACACCACCAACAACCGTTGCCACGCCACCTGGTAAACCAGCGCCGCAAAGCCCGAGAGAAAGAACAGGAAAGCCACCCACAAGCGCACCGGCAAAGACATCATCCTTCTTTGCTAGCGGAAAACCACCACGCCGGTCAATCCAGCCACACCACATCGGCTTGTGGCGGGTTTNNGCCTACCGCTGCCCGATCACCGAGAAATCGAGGTCCCCCTTCCCGGCATCCACTCCGGCACGCATCGCGGCGGCGGTGCAATCGAGCGCGGGGGTGCTCAGTTTGGCCTCGGCGGCGAGTTCGCGGGCGAAGTCGGCGTCCTTGAGCATGTTGCGCAGGCTGAAGTGCGGCTCGAAGTCGCTCTTGATGATGGCGGGCAGCTTCATGCCGATGAGCGTGGAATAGTTGGCGTTCGACTCCAGCGCCTCATGCAGGCGCTCCAGCGGGATGCCGTTCGCCTGCGTGATCGCGGCGGCTTCTGCCACGGCTTCGACGATGACCGCCGAAACGAGGTTGGTGACGATTTTGAGCACCATCGCGTCACCAATGCCGCCGAGGGGCAGAATTTTGGACGCGCTGGCCTCCAGTACCGGCTTGGCGCGTTCGAGCATCAAATCGTTGCCCCCGATGTAGTAGCAGAGCTTGCCGTTTTGCGCGGCCATCTTGCTGCCGGTGAAGGGCGCGTCGAGAAACGCGGCACCGGTGGCTTCAACGAGCTTGGCGGCTTCCAACGTTGCTTTTTTGCTCACCGTGGCGTGGTTCATGACGAGATGCCCGGCCTTGAGCGCGGGTTTCATGTCCACAATGGCCTCGATGAGCGCCGCGCTGTCCCGCACAAAGATCTGGATGATGCCTGCGGCCTCGGCCACCTCACGCGGAGACGAAAGGAAATTCGGCACAGGGCGGGCGCTGCGGCTCCACACAAAGACTTCATGCCCTTCCTTGCGCAGGTTTTCCGCCACACGACTGCCAATGATGCCCAGACCGAGAATGCCCACGTTTTGCTTCATGCGCGGCATTTAGGACGCGGGTTCGGCGCGGTCAATGATCGACGCGTGATAAAACACAAACTTCGTGGGCCGCTGCGAGCGCCCGCGCAGCTCGCCGACAAGACTTTTCACCGCCTCCTCGCGGCGCTGGCTGGTCAGCAAAGCGAAAATCTCTTCTCCGGCCTCTTCATAGGTCGGCAGGCGTGATTCCTGGCGCTCCATGACGATGATCAAATGCCAGCCGAGTTTTGTGAGCACCGGATCACTGAGCTGGCCGATCTTGAGCCGTTCCACGGCGGCGATGAAATCCGCCGGCATTCGCTCGCGCGTGAACCAGCCGAGATCACCGCCGATTTTCTTCGTGCGATCGTCGTCTGAATGCAGAGCTGCCAGCTCGGCGAAGGTTTTCTCCTTGGCGACGGTCTGGCGGTGAATCTCGCGGACCTCCGCCTCGCGGTCCGGCTTGGTCTTGTCATGCCGGGTGAGAAAAAGATGCGCGGCGTGATGCGCCTGCGGTATGCGCAGCGTCTCCTTGAACTCGTCATACCAGGCCCGTGCATCGGCTTCCGTCACCTCGGCCAGTCGGTGGGAGATTTTTTCAGCGATCCACTGCTCGTCGAGCTGCGCGTCACGAATCGCCTCATCGTGCGACTTGGGCGTCTGCTGCATTGCCGCGAGGCGCTGCGGATATTCGGCCTCGTTGGCAAACTGACGGCGCATTTGATCGGATTCGCGACGAGCCGAATCGAGAGGCGGCACCGTGTCGAGCCCGTTCATGATGCGGAAGGCGCGCAAGATGCGGTCATTCACCAAATTCTCCAGCACCGTCCAGCGCGTCTGCCTGCGCGCCTCGGGATTCAGCGCGGCCCAGGACTCGTTCCGCTTCCACAGATGCTCCCGCATCGCCTCCTCCAGCTCCAAGCGCGTGATAGGGCGGCCATACACCTCCGCCGCATAGCCGCCCCCCTGCCCTTCCGGAGACGATCCCCGCCCCGCCATCAACCGGGCGTGCAGCGGCCCTTTGCAGGCATACAGATCGGCAAAGAGGTAGCAGCCAGCGATAAAATAGACGGCGAAGCGCCAGGGGAAGCCTTGGAGAGAGAACGGCATGATCAATCGTACGTTAGGACAGACGCGCCGGATAACAACCGCCCGGATGTCACCCCGCCGCCAACGACTGCGGCAGCAAGAGCAGTCTAGTGCCAAAAAGAAGCAGCCACCCTTCATTGGCGAGAATCCCTATCGTGTGCCTGGCTTCGAAAAAGAGAACTGCGTGCCGCTGAAGAAGGATGCGCTACGCTATCGTTTCAGTTGGAAGGACAAGAAGCTGAAAGACCTGGACCTGCCAAGTATCACATCCGCCTGCATCTCGAAAAGGCCGACGTCTTTGCCCTCACTCTTCGTTAAATCATGAAACTCAGCCCCTCCCGAATCCTCCGCGAACTGCGCTCCGGCCAGAACCCCACCGTCATCAAGATCAACCTCAACGACCCACGGATCATCGAGGAAGGCGTGCGCATCTGTAGGAAAATTTGGGGGTAGAAAAATTTCCCTCGCTCCCAGTCTGAGTGTTTCTGAAAATTTTCCTACCAACCAATCTTCCTACCTCACCTCCCCGTTCATGCCCATCCACTGCCCCATCACTCTTCCCAGACTCTCAAGCCAAGAGTTTGCCGAACTGGATTATGCCGTGATGGCCCACGCCTTCGCCGCCCACCGGGAGCTGGGCCGTCTGGCGGATGAAACGATCTACCAGGCCGACTTTGCAGCACATCTGGGCTCTGCCGGGCTAGCATCTCAACGCGAGGTGCCCGTGACCGTTTCGTTCCGCAGTTTCACGCGACTGGATCATCGAGATGCTCCGTGATTGGGGCACAGCGCTCGAACTGCCGCTCTACCACCAAGCCATCGTTCATCTGCTGGGCGGCGAGGCGGCTGTGACGCACCTCCTCCCCATGCAGCGCGACGGGGAAACACTCGGCAATGCCGGTCGCATGGCCGACGAAAACGACCTTGGCTGCGCTTTGATCTTCCTTTTGAGCAATGCCTCTGTTTACATTACTGCCGTAAATCAGCCGGTCGATGGCGGTTACACAGCGAAATAAATCTCATGAGTCACCGCATTGATTTGACCCGCAAGTTCGCCCTCACCACGGGCGCTTCACAAGGCATGGGCAGCATCGCGGCGATCCAGCGTTTTTACGGCCAGGCGAACTACGCGGCGGCCAAGGCNNCGGGCGTGCAGGCGATGATGCGCGTGCTCAGTGGCGAGGCCGCGCGGCGAAACATCCGTGCCAATGCCATCGCGCCCGGTGTGGTGGACACCGCGATGGCCGCGACCATCCCGGAGAACGTGCGTGCCGAGATGATCAAGAACGCGCCGCCGGGCCGCTTCGGCACCACGGAGGAGATCGCGAATGTCGCGCTCTTTCTATGCTCGCCGCTGGCCTCGTATGTCACAGGTCAAACGATCGAAGTGAACGGAGGCTGGCGCGAATGAGGGCTGCGGCGCTTCAAGTGAGCGCGGATGAAGCCATCGCCGCCATCCCCAGCGGCGCAACTGTTGCCGTGGGTGGCTTTGTCGGCGCGGGTCATCCCGAGATGCTCACGGCTGCCCTGGAGCGTCGGTTTCTGCAAACCGGCACGCCAAACGATCTCACGCTCTACTACTGCGCCGGGCAAGGAGATCGCGCTGGGCGCGGCTTGAACCATCTGGCGCACAAGGGGCTGATCAAACGTGTCATCGGCGGCCATTGGAACCTCGCGCCGAAGCTGGGAGCGCTGGCGCTCGCGAACGAGATCGAGGCCTACAACTTCCCGCAGGGTGTGCTCAGCGTGTTGCTGCGCGAGATCGCGGCGAAGCGGCCCGGACTCATTACGCAGGTCGGAATGAACACCTTCATTGATGCCGCGCAGAGCGGTGGCCGCATGAACGCGCGCACCACGGAGCCCCTGGTGGAGCGCATCGAGCTGGATGGGCAAACCTGGTTGCGCTACAAGCCCGTGCCCATCCATGTCGGCCTCATTCGCGCGACGACGGCTGATGCGCGTGGGAACCTGAGCATGGAGCGCGAGGGTTTGATCGGCGAGGTGTTGCCCATCGCTCAGGCGGCGAAAAATCATGGCGGTATCGTCATCGCGCAGGTGGAGAAGGTGGTGGATTCATTTTCTGATCCCAAGTCCGTCCGTGTGCCCGGCATCCTGGTGGACTACATCGTCGTCAGCGATGGCGCACAGCATGACCAGACCTTTGGCGTGACGTTTGATGAGTCCTTGGTCACTTCGCGCAGCGATGACTTCACCTTGCCGAGGATGGGCTTCTCGGAGCGCAAGATCATCGGCCAGCGAGCGCTGAAGGAGATTCGCGCAGGCGACATCGTGAACCTCGGCATCGGCCTGCCCGAAAGTGTGGCCATGGTCGCGGCGGAGACCGGGCGCTTGAAGGAGTTCACGCTCACCGTCGAGAGCGGTCCCACCGGTGGCGTGCCTGCATCGGGCTTGAGCTTTGGATGCAGCCACTTCCCGGAGGCGATCATTGATCAGCCCTCGCAGTTCGACTTCTACGACGGCGGCGGCATCGATATCGCTGTGCTTGGTGCGGTGGAGGTGGATGCGGAAGGCAGCGTGAACGTCACTAGCTTTGCCGGACGCTTCGCTGGTGTCGGCGGCTTTGTGAACATCGCGCAAAGCGCCCGGCGGCTCGTGTTCTGCCTCACTCTGCGTGCTGGTGATCTGGAAGTGGCTGTTGAAGATGGTCAGCTCAACATTGTTAAAGAAGGCCGCCATCCCAAGTTCGTGCGCAACATCCAGCACGTCTGCTTCCATGGCCCCACGGCGTTGCAGCGCGGGCAGGAGGTCTTTTATGTCACGGAACGCGCCGTCTTTGCCCTCACACCGCAAGGGCTGCAACTCACCGAACTGGCCCCAGGTGTGGACTTGCAAACGCAGGTGCTCGACCAGATGGAATTCACGCCCATCATCACTTCGACGACTACGATGCCACCAGACTGTTTCGCCACGCACTCATGATCTACTCCACACCTGTTTATATCGCCGCTGCTCGACGTTCGCCCATTGGCCGGCTCGGCGGCGGCCTGCGCTCGCTATCGGCGGCTGATCTCGCTCTCCCCGTCGCGCAGGCCATCGTGCCGGAGGCGCTGAAGCCCGCCATCAGCCAAGTCATCCTCGGTCAGGTGCTCACCGCTGGCTCAGGCATGAATGTGGCACGCCAACTCGGCCTGCGTCTCGGTTTGCCGCAGAGCGTGCCTGCGTTTGTCACGAGCATGGTCTGCGGCTCAGGCATGAAGGCCGTGGCGCTCGCTGCCGATGCCATCGCTTCAGGCGAGGCCGTGCTCGTGCTCACCGGCGGCGTCGAATCCATGAGCCGCGCCCCGCATTATGCCACCGATCTGCGCAGCGGCTGCAAGCTCGGCGACAGCACACTCGTGGATGCCATCCTAGCCGATGGTCTGACCGATCCCGTGCTCAAACTCGGCATGGGCGAGACTGCCGAACGCATCGCTGAAACTTGCGGCATTTCTCGCGCCGAGCAGGATGCCTTCGCCCTCCTCAGCCAGCAACGCGCCGCTGACAGTCGCGATGCCTTTCAGCGCGAGATCGTGCCCATCGACGCTCGTGAAGGTCTCGTGCAGCACGACGAGCACCCGCGTGCCGACACCACGCTGGAAAAGCTCGCCAAGCTCAAGCCCGCCTTCCGCAAAGACGGCAGCGTAACCGCTGGCAACGCCTCCGGCGTCAACGACGGAGCCGCGCTGCTCGTGCTGGCTTCCGCGTCCGCTATCACTAAACACGGACTGCAATCACGCGCCCGCATCATCGCCAGCACCGCCGTCGGCTGCGATCCCGCCACCATGGGCCTCGGCCCCGTTCATGCCATCCGCCGTCTGTTTGAGGAAACCGGCTGGAAGCTCGATGAAGTCGATGCCATCGAGATCAACGAAGCCTTCGCCGCCCAAGCCCTCGCCTGCGCCCAGCAGCTCGGCCTTGATCCGAACAAGCTCAACCAACGCGGCGGAGCCATCGCCCTCGGTCATCCCATCGGAGCCAGCGGTGCCCGTGTGCTGGTGACCTTGCTTCACCTCATGGAAGACCAAAACTTCAAGCGCGGCATCGCCAGCCTCTGCATCGGCGGCGGCATGGGCATCGCCATGGCGATTGAGCGGGAGGGGTGAGTTCCCGAATGTTGTGCTGTTCGCCTATACGCCCAACTCCAAGGCAGAGATAAACCAAGAAGACACCGCGCCTTGCAAACAGCAAAGCGGCCCAGCGGCATCGGGCGGTCATGAACCGTGTTATCCTCGATACCAATGTCCTGCTCGCCGCGCTGCGTTCGAGGGATGGGGCGTCGTTTGAAATCATTTCGCGCCATCGGAGCAGTTTGCCGGGCTGGAGGTCACACAGGCGCGGTTCCTGTTCATCGCCTACGGGACGGACTGGCTGGCCTTCGGGCATCCGGGAGGCGGGAGTGTGGGACAAGGAGTAACTTTAGGATGCATCCACAGATGAC
>DNXB01000400.1 GCA_003506995.1 Verrucomicrobiales bacterium | reverse complement strand
GCTTGTCATTGCGCGGGGATTCATTGTTCGTGCCGACATAGACCTGGCCGTTGGCGATCACCGGAGTGCCGTAGGTCTGGGAGCCGAGCTTGGCGACCCAGAGGCAGTTCTTGGTGGTGCTCATGTCGATGTCCTCGGCCCCAGGCTGCTTGTTGGCCTCCTCGGCATTGGGGCGGAGACGTCCGGCGATTTTCGGCGCGGCCTTCGGGCCGTATTTCTTGCCGGGATCGAAGTCGATGGGCAGTCCTTTTTCATCGGACACCATGTTGCGGGTGTTGCCGCCGCCCCATTGGGGATAATCAGCGGCCTGCAGCGAAGCCGTGGCCGCAAGAGCCAGGGCGAGGAGGAGGGTGGGTTTGGTGGTCATGTTTTGGGAAAGGCGAGTCAAGGGCGTCAAAGATTGGTCAAGAGGGAAGAGGTGAGACGTGGAGGTTAACGCTGGATCAGGCGGTCATATTCGCTGTGATGGCCGATCCAGAACCAAGCGAAGTCGCTGCCGTCCTCGACTGCGACGGCACGGTAGTGGTCTCCGACGCGGGCAGACCAAAAACGACCAACGCGCTTGAAATGGAGCGAGGGATGGCGCGGATTGGATTTGAGGAGTTCGAAGTTGTCATCGGCCAGCGTTTGGATTTTGGCGGGCAGTAGATCGTAGTGTTGCCAGAATTTAGACGTGGCACGGTGCTTCATAGATCGCGGCAGCGTCCGGCTCGCAGGTCGGCGAGCGCCTCGTCCGCGAGGGCGTCGAGACGTCCGGCCTTCACGTCTTCTTCAAATTGAGCGTCCCATGCCTCGGCGTCGAAGCGGGAGAACCAGTCGCGGAAGGCACCAAGATCTCCACGAGAGAGCCGGGTGACGGCGCTCTCGATTTCAGGCAACGGGATGCTGGGGGCGGTGGCGACCATGAGGCAGATTAGTCGAAGACGTGACGTTGATCAATTCGGCGTCACGCTCAAGTTGTCGAGATACATGCGCTTTTGGTTGAGCGGGGTGAAGCCGAAGATGCCAGGGGAGCCGTTGGTGTGGGCGCGTGGCACTTTAACCTCGATGGTCCAGGCATCGGGCTCGGCGGCGCCTTTTTCCCAAGCCTTGGCTTGGACGATACCGCTGCCATCGGCGGCGACATCGACGCGGCACTTGAGGGTGTACCACTTGTTGGCGGTCAATTTGTAGGCCACTTCCTGCTTGAGGCGCTCCGGGTTGGAACTGACCTCCAGCTTGCCAGCGTTGCCACGCAGGCAGACGAGGTAGCGCTGGTTGATGAGGCCGATGTCGGCCTTGGAGCGGGCGTTGCCTTCGGTGAGGACGTCGGCCTGCATGGTGTAGTTTTTCAGGTGCGACGGTGCGAAGAAGACGGAGGCGCGCTGGAACAACAACCGGTCAAAGCTCTTGCCGAAGACTTTGCTGCCGTCTTTTTCCATGACCTGGAATTTGAAGCGCGCACCGATCCAAGGCAGCGGCGGATAGGCGAACTTGTAGGCGGGGTTGTTCTGTGGATCGACGGGAAACTCCTCGGTGAGCGTGTAGCTCTCGAAGTCCTGGGTGATCGGCAGGTTCTTCAATGCGCGACCACGGATGGTGCCAGTCAGGCCATCTGGAGAGGTGGCTTTGAAGGCACCGGCGCTGACCTTGGCATCCGAAGCAACGACGAGCTCGCCTGCCTCGTTGAATTTGGCGTCCATGGTGGCTTTCACTTTCGCGGTGGGCGGGATGAAGGACTCCCATTTCACGCCTTTGACATCCTCGCTGACGACGAAGCCGTTCGCATCGACACTGCGGATGCGGAAGACCTGCTTGTCACCGGTCATGACGACGGTTTCCGCCGGAATGATCTGCAAAGCGGCTGGCTTGCCGGCTTTTGGAATGTCAGCAACGGGCGCGGCGTCCACCTTGATGCCGGAGTTTGGTATCGGGAAGCAGTAGAACTGCTTCGTGGTGGTCACGTAGAGCTGGCCGTCGCAAACGCTCGGGGCACCGAGGCAGTCACCATCGAGTTTGATCTCCTGGACGATCTCGGCGTCTTTCTCGCCGGGCTTCACCACGACGAGCTTGCCTTCCATCATCGGGCAATACAACAGGCCATCGACATAGAGCGGAGAGGAGTGCAGGTTGGCGTTGCTGAGCTTCTTCTTCCACAATTGGGCGCCTGTCTCCGCGTTGATGGCATACAGTTCCGCGCCGTCAGTCATCTGATACACGACATCACCCACGACCACAGGCGAACTGCTGGTGGCGGACAAGGGCAGGCGCCACAGCTCCACGCTGGGCTCCAACACGGCGCTTTCGATGTCGGTCGGCTCGTTGAGCTTTTCTGGCAGCTTGATGCAGACGAGGCGGCCCTTCTCGGAAGTGTCGATGTTTTCGTCCCCATGAATGGCGATCAGCTTGTTGCCCTTGTGAATCACGACGGAGGCGTTCACGCCGTTTTTGCAGATGGGCATCTTCCAGTAAGCCTTGCCGTTGCGGGCGTTCACACAGACGATGTGGCCGCAGCCAGTGGCGTAGTAGGCCACGCGCTTGCCGTCGCGAGTTTCCAGCACGGGAGTGGCGAAGGAGCTGTCCACCGGGGGCACGACCCCAGGACGAGACCACCAGACGAGTTCGCCGGTCTTCTTATCAAAGCCGTAGATACGATCTGCGGCCGGGCCGTCGGCACCCCAGTTGGAGTAGATGAAGTGGGTCAGGACGAACTCGCCCTCAATGACCGGGCTGCCCACGCGGGCATTGGGGAAGGTCATGCGTCCAAAGTCCTCCATCAGCGGAATCTCGAAGACCTTCGTGCCGTCGAGTTCGTAGCAGAGAAACACCCCTGCGTTGCTCACGAGGTAAACGCGTTTGGTCTCAGGATCGACCGTCGGAGCGCCGATGGAGTAGCGGTTGTAGATCGAGTCGCTGAGATAGTCGGGGATCTCATGTTCCCAGATTTTCTTCCCAGTTTTCGCATCCAGGCAGGTCAGCAGTTCAATGAGGTCCGTGGTTTCACCTTTGTAGCCCCAGAGGATGACCTTGCCATCAAAGATCACCGGCGTGCCACGTCCGCGGGCGGCATAGGTCCACGCAGGAGTGTCAGCGAGCTTTCCTGCGTCCGTGTAATGCTCCAAGCTCACGCCGTTTTGCAGAGGGCCACGCCAGTTGGTCCAGTCGTTGGCGTGGGTGAACCCGGTCAGAGCCAGGGTGGCGGCGAACAAACGGCCGAAAGAGGGACGGGGACGATGGTGCATGGTTTGGAGGGAAAGTTGGAAACGAAACATCGTGAGCACGCGACGCGCATCAATGCGATTTTCATACCTTTCGCAAGGGAGGCGACGCTGCGGTCAATGGGGGACGGGCAAAACGACCCGCGCACAGGTCATCTTGCAGCCACCACGGACTGAAGCCTCCATTCTCACAGTGGAAAACCCGACGCTGCCGCAATCCAGCGGCCCGTTTACGCCTTCATGCCTTCCTGACGGAGAAAATTCTCCACCCAGGTGATGTCGTACTGGCCGTTCTGGAAGTCGGAGGTCGTCAAGATCTGGCTTTGCAGCGGGATCGTGGTCTTGATGCCTTCGACGGTGAACTCGCCCAAAGCACGACGCATGCGGCGGATGGCGATGTCACGCGTGGCGCCGGTGACGATGAGCTTGGCGATCATCGAATCATAATACGGCGGCACGGAGTAGCCGGAATAGACGTGCGTATCGACACGCACACCGCGACCGCCGGAGGTGTACAACAGTGTGATCTTGCCGGGGCTGGGGGCGAAGTTGCGGGAGGGGTCCTCGGCATTGATGCGGCACTCGATGGCGTGGCCGCGTGGCTGGGCATTCACGACGTGCTCGCTGAGCGGCAGGCCTGCGGCGATGCGGATCTGCTCCTTGATCAAGTCGCAGCCATAAACTTCCTCAGTGATCGGATGCTCCACCTGGATGCGGGTGTTCATCTC
>DNXB01000456.1 GCA_003506995.1 Verrucomicrobiales bacterium | reverse complement strand
ATGCCGAAGTCCTTGGCGTTCTTGTTGAGCTCCTGGATCATCGCCTCGGCGAGAGGGTCGGAAAACGGGGAGACCTGGCTGTCGGTGGGCACGATGTGATCGACCGTGGCGAAGGTGCGGTGCGGGTAGGCGACCTTCAGGTTCAAATCACGCAGCATGCCGAATGCCTGCGGGCTGGTGACCTCATGGACGAGATGCGTGTCGATGAGGAGCTGTGCCTGACCGTTGGCGAGGGTGCCGACGACGTGCGAGTCCCAGACTTTTTCGAAGAGAGTTTTGCCCATGATGCGTGCGAATTGGAGTTTTGGAGGGCCGCGAGCCTAGCACGCCCGGCGAAGGGTGCAAGAAAGCCTCTTGGCTTTTGCCGCGAACCTGCCAGCATCCGCGCCCATGAAGTGGCTGAAAATTCTTTATGTGCAGGTGCTGATCGGGATCGTTCTGGGCGTGCTTGTGGGGCTGTTTTACCCGGAAACCGGCACTTCGCTCAAGCCGCTGGCGGAAATCTTCATCAAGGCGATCAAGATGCTCATCGCGCCGATCATTTTCTGCACCGTGGTCGCGGGCATTGCCAGCATGGGCGATCTGAAACGCGTGGGCCGCGTCGGCTGGAAGGCGCTGCTCTATTTTGAGGTGCTGACGACGCTGGCGCTCATCATCGGCCTGCTGGTGGCCAACATCGCCCAACCCGGCGCGGGCATGCCCCTTGAGGCTTCGGCCAAGGAAACCGCGAAGATCAGCGAGTTCGCCGACAAGGCGCACGACACGAGCACCACCACCTTTGTGATGAACATCGTGCCGAAGACCTTCGTGGGCGCGTTCACGGACGAATCGGTGCTGCCAACCCTGTTCCTTGCCATTCTCGTCTCCATCGCCATGTGCCAGATGCAGGAGCGCGGGCATATCGTGCTGGAGCTGCTGCACGCGGTCGGGGAGGTGTTTTTCAAGCTCGTGGCGATGATCACGCGCGTCGCGCCCATCGCGGCGTTTGGCGCGATGGCCTACACGGTCGGCTCGGAAGGTCCGGGCACGCTGGTGAAGCTGGCGAAGGTGCTCGGCTGCGTCTATGTGACCTGCGGGCTGTTTGTCTTTGTGGTGCTGGGCCTGATCTGCCGTTTTTGCGGCTTCAGCCTGTGGAAGGTGCTCGTGTTCATCAAAGACGAGATCCTGCTGGTGCTCGGCACCTCATCTTCTGAGACCGCGTTGCCGCAGCTCATGAAAAAACTCGAAACCGCCGGCTGCGACAAGTCCGTGGTCGGCGTGGTCATCCCTTCCGGCTACTCCTTCAATCTCGACGGCACCTGCATCTACCTCACGCTCGCCGCGTTGTTCGTCGCGCAGGCCACGAACACACCGCTGACGCTCTGGCAGCAGCTCATGCTGCTCGGCGTGCTGCTGCTCACCTCCAAAGGCGCGGCAGGTGTCACGGGCGCGGGCTTCATCACGCTGGTCGCCACGCTTTCCACCATCGACACCGGCATCCCCGTGGCCGGACTGGCGATGCTCATCGGCATCGACCGCTTCATGTCCGAGGCACGCGCCCTGACCAATCTCGTCGGCAACACCGTCGCCACACTCGTCGTGGCGAAGTGGGAGAGAAGCTTTGATGCGGAAAAGGGCGCGATGCTGCTGCGGTAACTCATCACCCGCCAAGTTTTCATGCGTCTCGTCCTCCAACGCGTCTCCTCCGCCTCCGTCACCGTCGATGGCGCCATCACCGGCCAGATCGGCGCCGGGCTGCTCATTCTCGCCGGCATTGAGCATGACGATACCGCCGATGACCTCGCCTGGCTGGTGTCCAAGGTGACGCAGATGCGCATCTTTGCCGATGCCGAGGGCAAAATGAACCTCTCCGTGAAGGACAGCGGAGGCGAGCTGCTCGTGGTGAGCCAGTTCACGCTGCATGCGAGCACCAAGAAAGGCAACCGCCCCAGCTTCATCCGCGCCGCACGTCCCGAGACCGCCATCCCGCTCTACGAGCAGTTTCTCGCCTTGCTGGAGGCCGAGCTGGGCAAACCCGTGGCCTGCGGCATCTTCGGCGCGGACATGCAGGTGGCCCTCGTCAACGACGGCCCGGTGACGATCTGCATCGACTCGCGGGCGAAGGAGTGACGCGGCCTCACGTCAGCAGCTCCTCCACGATGCGCCCATGCACGTCCGTGAGGCGGAAATCCCGGCCTGCATGGCGGAAGGTGAGCTTCTCGTGGTTCATGCCGAGCTGATGCAGGATCGTGGCGTGGAGATCGTGGACCTCGACCGGATTTTCGACGGTGTATTTGCCGATGTCGTCGGTGGTGCCGTGGACGTGGCCGGGCTTGAAACCGCCGCCGGCCAGCCAGACGCTGAAACAGTCGCGATGATGCCCACGACCGTTTTTTCCCTCGCGAGTCGGCGTGCGGCCGAACTCGGTAGCCCAGAGCACGATGGTGTCATCCAACATGCCGCGCTGTTTGAGATCGGTGATGAGCGCGGCGGTGGGCTGGTCCACGTTGTAGGCAAGGTCGGCGTGTTCCTTCATGTCGCCGTGGGAGTCCCAGTTCGGGCGTGAGCCGGTGTCGATCAGCTCGATGAAGCGCACGCCGCGCTCGGCGAGACGACGCGCCACGAGGCATTGCCAGCCGAAGTCGGCGCCGGGGCCCTTGAGCTTGCGATCCAGGCCGTAAAGACGGCGGATGTGCTCCGGCTCCTGGGTGATGTCGAAGGCCTCCGGCGCGGCCTTCTGCATCTGGAAGGCGGTTTCAAAGGACTTGATGCGCGCGGCGAGCGCGGTGTCGTGCGAGCGCGTGGCGAAGTGCTTTTGGTTCAGCTTGCTGACGAGATCAAGCTCCAGCGGCTGAAGATCTTTCGAGGCGGCGGGTGTGCGTAGATTGGCGATGGGTGTGTCGCCTGGAATGACGCGTGTGCCCTGATGCGCGGCGGGCAGGAAGTCGCTGGCATAAACCTGCGTGCCGCCATACGGCAGATGCGGGCAGATGACGATGAAGCCGGGCAGGTTGGAATTGAAGCTGCCGAGCCCGTAGCTCACCCACGAGCCCATGCTGGGCCGCGCAAAGGTGGGCGAGCCGGTGTGCATGCCCAGCGTGGCCTCGCTGTGATCAAAGTGGGATGCCTTCATGCTGCGCACGAGGCAGATCTCATCCATCACACCGCGCAGATGCGGAAACAGATCGCTCACCTCCGTGCCGCATCGCGCATTCCGGCCAGCGCCGAAGATGTTGCCCATCAGCTTGTCCTTGCCCGTGCCATCGCGGCCTTTGGCGATGGGTTTCGGATCAAAGGTGTCGATGTGCGAAACACCGCCCGTCGCATAGATCATGATCACCCGGCGGGCCATCGCCTTTGTGTGTGAGCGATGCGGCGAGAGCGGATCATCCGCCGCGAGCAGTTCGGAAAGCAGGCCCGGCATGAGCAGCGGGCTGCGGCAAAGGAGGGAGCGGCGGTTGAGGTTCATGGACATTAATCAAGGTAAAGAAACTCATTCAGTCGAAACAAGCTCCGCGCCACACTGGCCCACGCTGCAGCTTCGTCCTTTACATTGCCGCGCACGGTTTGGAGATGCTGGAGCATCAGCTCACGCTCTTCATTGTTGGGCTGCCTCGCCAAGCTCATGCAAAAGGCTTGATCGAGGCGCTGAATGTCGTTCGTGTGCTCTTTCACGAGCTTTTTCGCGAACATGTCCGCCTGCTCGTGCAGGAAGTCGTCGTTCACGAAGTAGAGCGCCTGCAGGGCGGTGACAGAACTGTCCCGCGTGGCGGTGCAGACGTTCGCGTCGGGGCCGTCGAAGGTTTGCAGGTAGGGTTTGGCGGTGAGGCGCTTGGTCATGAGATAGACACTGCGCTTTTGGCTGGGGTAATCGTCTTTGAAGGGGTGATGCTGGGTGTATTTCCAGTCCTTGCTCGGCGGGATGGGATAGGGCCGCGTCTGCGGCGTTGGATCAAGCGCGCCGCTGATGAGCAGCAGCGTGTCGCGCAAGGATTCGGCATCAAGGCGCTGGCGGTTGAACTTCCAGTAGAGCGTGTTGCCGGGATCGCTGGCGAGGTTGTCCGGCGTGTCGGCACAGGCCATCTGGTAAGTACGCGAGCTGACGATGCGACGGTGCAGATGTTTCAAAGACCAGCCGTGGCGCATGAAGTCGAGCGCGAGCCAGTCGAGCAGCTCGGGATGCGTGGGCTTTTCACCGCGCAGGCCGAAGTCGCTGGTGCTGGGCACGAGTCCTTTGCCGAAGTGACGCTGCCAGACGCGGTTCACGATGACACGCGCGGTGAGCGGATTTTTCGGATCGGTGATCCACTTCGCGAGTTCGAGCCTGCCGCTGCCTTTTTGCGCCGCCGCAGGCAAAAGCTGGCCGCCGAGGATGTCGGGAAACTTGCGCGGCACCTCGGCACCGGGCCGATCAGGCTCGCCTTTCATCTGCAGGCGGGCGTTCACGGGCTGCGCATCTTGAACGGCATACGCGGCGGGCAGCACGGGTGTCTTTTTGAGATGCGCGGCGAGCTTTTCACCCGCCTTTCGCGCCCGGATGAGCATGGCGTCGAGATCGTCCTTTATCTTGCGCTGCGCGTTGATGTCCGCCGTGCGTTCGCGGTTGGCATTGTCGAGCGCCTTGGCCTCGCACTCGGCGAGCAGGCGGTCCAGCTCGGCGGCGAGCTTTGCGGTGTCTTGTTCAAAGGGCCTCAGCTTCTCCGCCGCCTCGCGCTCGGGGATCAGCGGCACGAGATCGCGCTGCGTCTGGAACAGCTCGATGCCGGGGAATGGATAGCGCGTGCTGGCAAAGATGCCGTAGAGCCCGTAGTAGTCGCGCATCGAGACAGGATCGAATTTGTGATCGTGGCAGCGCGCGCAGCTCAACGTCAGGCCCATGACGGTGCGCCCGAGATTGTCGATGGTGTCCTCGATGGTGAGATGCCACGGATAGCGCTCGACGAGCGAGCCAAAACGCCGCGCCATGGCGAGATAACCGGTGGCGACGACCTGGCGGTTCTTTTCCTCCTGCGACTTCGCGGGCAGCAAGTCCCCCGCGATCTGCTCGGTAAGAAAGCGGTCATACGGCACATCATCGTTGAGCGATTCGATGAGGTAGTTCCGATAAAGGTAAGCCTGCGGGATCGGAAAGTCGGAGTTGTCTCCGGCGGTGTCGGCGTAGCGCACCCAGTCCATCCAATGGCGTGCCCAGCGCTCGCCGTAGGCTTTGGAGGAGACCAGCTTCTCGATGTAGTCGGACTTGTCAGACGAGTCGGACAGGTCTGACGGTCCGGGAGGAAGCCCCGTGAGATCATACGACAGCCGCCGGGTCAATGCCTGCGGCTCCGCATCCGGCGCGGCTGAGAGTCCTGCCGCCTCACGCTTCGCCTGAATGAAAAAGTCTATTTCGTTACGCGGCCAGGATTTATCCTTCACCGCAGGCAAAGCAGGCTCTCGAATCGGCTGGAAAGACCAATGCTGGCTCGTGGGCTTCGCCGCAGCCACAGGCGTGCTATTATCCGGCCACACCGCGCCTGCTGCGATCCATCGACGCAACGTCTCGATCTCAGCGGAGGAAAGCCGTGCGCCTTTCGGCGGCATTTGTTCGTCCTTGTGCGTGGAGGTGATGCGCTTGAGCAGTTCGCTTTCCTCCGGCTTGCCCGCGACGATGGCGCGATGCCCAGAGTCCGCTTGTGCGAAGGCGGCGGCTTTTTGATCGTAACGCAGACCACCGTTTTGCTCCTCCGGCCCGTGGCACTTCACACAGCGTGCCTCCAGAATGGGCCGCACCTCACGCACAAAGTCCGGCGGCTCCGCAGCAAAAGCGGGCAGCGTGATCAGGACTGGCAACCAGCGGTGCATCAGCGGGAAAAGCGTTCAGGATTCAGGATGCGGCGCTTGCCCGCCTCCAGGTGGCTCACCATGAGCGCGGCGGCCTTGTCACCCTCGCCCTCAAGCACTGCGGCGATGATCGCCTCGTGCTCGATGATGCTTTCGGCGGGGCGGCTGCGATCTGAATCCGTCACGCGCAGGATGACCTGGTGGATCTTGTCGCGCAGGCGCTCCATGGTGGTCGTGATCTCGCGGTTCTTCATGAAAGAGCCGAGCATGAAGTGCATCTGCTCATCAAGCTGCATCAGCCGCCGCAGATCGTTCTGCTTCAAGGCGGCTTTCTGCGCCTTCAGATTGTCCTGAAGCTGCCGCTGCTGCTCCGCGCCGAGTTTGCCCGCGATCTTCCGCACCACCCAGCACTCGATGGCCTCGCGCAGCTCGTAGTGGTCCACGATGTCCTCCACGCTCATCCCGCGCACCACGATCCCTTGTTGGGCCGAGATCGTCACAAAACCCTCCGCCTCCAGCCGCTCCAGCGCCACATGCACCGGCGTCTTGCTCATCTCGAGCTGCTGCGCGAGCTGCCGCTCCGAAAGAAACGATCCCGGCGGAAACTCACCGCTGACGATCAAGCGCCGCAGCTCCACGTAGGCCCGTGATTGGAGGCGTGAGGACGAGGGCACGGTGGAAACAGGCGAGGTTCGGGCAGGCATGGCGGAGGAAAGACGAAAACGTCAGCCAAAACGCACACGAGCATTGGCATCTTGCTGGCATGCCAGTTGAACTTCACCCAAGCATCTTGTTTCATTGCCCAGGCTCACTCGGCCTTTTTCAGCTCCGCCAGCATCTCCAGCAGGTTGTTGGTGAGGATCACACTCGTGTCCTCCTGCACCTGGTTCGTGCCGAGCCAGGTCTCGTAGCCGCNNGCGAAGTCGCCGATGCGGATGGCCTGGATCGTCACCGTGATCGTCTCCTCGGGACGCTCCGCCGCGTTCACGACACTGCGCGCGTAGTTCTGCGCAAGGCGCGGCAGCTTCTCGATGGCGTCTTTGTCCTTTACGGCGAGCACGGCCTTCGCTTCCGCGACATCTTGAGTCGAAGGGCGGCGATACTTTAGCGTGATCTCGCGCTGGAGCATGCCGAGCCGCGCGTCAGCGCGATGCTTGTCGATCTTTCGATGCGCCAGCCACGCGGTGTCAGCCGCCTTCGCCGCAACGAGGCGAATCTGCTCAAACGGCTCGCGTGGAGGCCGCGTGACGCCGAAGGGGATGTTGTTGATGTCGCCCGAGGTGCCGTTTGACATCATCGCGACGAAGTTTTCATCGCCACGC
>DNXB01000454.1:527-18039 GCA_003506995.1 Verrucomicrobiales bacterium | reverse complement strand
ATGAGCACGGCGTCGATGTCGGAACCCTTCTTCTCCAGCATCTCGCGGAAGTCAGTGAACTTCGGCACCTTCGGATGCTTCTTGGCGATTTCAAAAGCGCTGCGCCCGCCGAGATCACGCCAATCGACATCGCAAAACGCCACGATCTCCTCATCACGCGATCCACTGACCGCCCCGTTGCCCATCTGGCCGATGCCGACACAGGC
The DNA here is from genome assembly GCA_003506995.1 of Verrucomicrobiales bacterium. GTDB lineage: Bacteria > Verrucomicrobiota > Verrucomicrobiia > Verrucomicrobiales > Verrucomicrobiaceae > Prosthecobacter. The sequence goes on along the minus strand of DNXB01000454.1, from coordinate 17,833 downwards.
GACGCGGATTTTCTGCTTCGAATCCTGCGCACGAAGAATATTCGGCGCGGCGATGGCGCTCAAGGCAGCGGTTTGGAGGAAATGACGGCGGGTGTTCATGGTTTTCATTGGGCTTTCTTCGCGAGGGTCACGGGCGCGAACTTCGGCAGCGCATCGCGTTTCGCGGCCCAGGCGGGCTGTTCATCGGGTTTGATGCTCCAGAAAGTCACGTTGTCGAGTTCAGCGATGCCGCTTTTCGGCCCGGCGAGACCGAGACCATTGCCACCGCTCGGCACGGGCTTCGCAAAGCAGGCGTGCTTCGCGTAGATCGTGGGGCCGTCCGCGAACTGGATGACGAACTCCTCGCCCTTCAGCTCGGCGAGCGCGTGCAGCCACTTGCCGGGCTCGTATTTGAGTTCCTTCGACTCCGCGACCTTGGTCGATTCGTGGTCAGCGAGCACTTCCGCGCCGTCCTTGGTAAGCCGAATCCGGCAGACATGATGCCCGAACTCAACAAAAGGCACGATCGCTGTCTCGCTGCCACCCTCGAAGCGCACGGAAAACTTTGCGATGAACTGCGGCGGCGTGATCGGAGCCGAAAGGCGTGGTTCGAGACCCTTGTGGTCCTTCTTCGACGCCTGAAACTCCGGCGTGGAGGGCTTTCCGCGCAACACACCCTCTTCCACCGCCCACTGTGTGCCCTGTCGCTTCGCCCAGATTTTTTTGTCGAGCGGCCCGGTTTTGGAAAAGTCATCCTGAAGCACGATCTGATCCGGCTGGGCGAGCAGCGGCTGCAAATCAGCGGCCTGGGCAAACGACACGGCGAGAAGGAAGACGATGAGTTTCATGCGAGCGCTTTGAACGCGCGAAAGCCGCCCGGCTTGCGTCAATTTCAGCGGAGCTGCGTTGACGCTGCGCGTCTCCCGCCGCACTGCTCACCCATGCCACGCCCAACGCGTCCCACCTCCAGCGACGAGAGCGCCGCCGATCTGTTCGCAGCCTCGCTGTCCTCGGCAACGCGTCTGTTTCTCGGCTGGGATCGTCCGTTGGTGCGCGCGGTCGTGGAACATGTCGCGGCGGGCTGGAGCGGCACGGGCGCGCTCGATTTGAGTGACTGGCTGATCATCGTTCCGACACGCAACGCCAGCCGCAGGCTGCGCGAGGCGCTGGCGGTGCATGCGGCGGAACAAAACGCCGCCGTGCTGCCGCCACGCGTGGTGACGCCGGATTTCCTCACCTCGCCAGAACATGCGCCAGAGATGATGCCCGCCGGTTCGCTGGAAACGCAGCTCATCTGGGCGGCGGAGTTGCTGCGCATCGACTTGAATGCGCATCGCAATGTATTCCCGGTCGATCCCGTCGAGCGCGGCTTCACCTGGGCGCTGAAAACAGCGGGTGATCTGCTCGAAGTGCGTGAGACGCTGAATGAAAAGGGCCTCAGCCTCGCCGACGTGGCACGCCTGCTCGAAAACTCCGAGATGGAACCGGAGCGCTGGCGTGATCTGGCCAGCATCGAACGCCATTGCGTGCAGGCGACGGAGGAACGCGGGTTCGCCGACTGGCAGGCCACGCGCCGCCATGCCGCAGCGCGTGGCGAGCCACCGGCGGGCATCGCACGCGTGGTGATGGCCGGTGTGCTCGACCCTTCATCGCTGGCCATCGAGGCGCTGCAGCACTGGTCCCACCGTCTGCCTGTCGAAGTGCTCGTTTACGCGCCAGAGGCAACGCATCGAGATGCTTTCGACCTTTGGGGCCGTCCGGTGGCCGAGACATGGCTCACGCGCCCCATCGACATCCCGACGCCCGAGAAGACGATTCATCAAGGTGGCACACCTGCCGAGCAGGCGGAGGCCGCAGTCGAGTTGCTCGCGCCTTATGACGAACCCGGTGCCGTCGCGGCCATCGGCGTGGCGGACACGGAGATCACCGCGCCGCTGGAAAAAGCGCTCGCGGCGCGTGACATCGGCGCGTTTGACCCCGCCGGCCGTCGCATGGGCACGCATGGTGTGTTTCACCTGCTGCGCATCGTTTCACAGCTCGCGGCCACGCGCTCGTTTCGTGCCGTGGCAGAGTTCATCCGCTGTCCTGATGTCACGGACACGATTCGTCGCCACGTCGAGAACGAAACCCAGGCAAAGCCTTCTTTGCGGCAACTGCTCGATGATCTCGACACGCTGGCGGTGACTTCACTGCCGGACACGCTCGATGACGCGCTCGAACTCGCGCCGCGTGTCTTCAGCGATCCGAAAAAACCGAGCGCCGTGCCTGCGGGCCTCGCGTGGATGAATGCGGCGCTCAAATCACTCGCCGCGCCGGACTTCGGCACCGCGCTGACTGAATTTCTCGGCGATGTCTTCGCCGCGCGCCGCTTCCGCAGTGACAATCCGCAGGACGCGGTCTTCGCCGCCATCGCGGATCAGGTCAGCGAGGTGCTCGACGCCCTCGACGGCCCTGCCGCGCATCTGTTTCCCGGCGGCCTCGATCCCGCGCATCGCCTGGAACTCCTGCTGCTCGCGCTGGGAGATCAAATCTTCTATCCCGAGCGTCAGGCGCGCGACATCGACCTGCAAGGCTGGCTGGAGCTGCTGTGGGAGGACGCGCCGCATCTCATCATCACCGGCATGAACGACGGCAAGGCGCCCGAGGCCATCATCGGCCACACCTTCCTGCCCGACTCCGCAAGGCGGGCGCTGGGCCTGAGGAACAACGACACGCGCTTCGCCCGCGACGCCTGCCTCATGACCACGCTCATCGAGTCGCGGCGTCACAACGGCGGGCGGGTCGATCTCATCTTCGGCCGCACGGACGCCGACGCCGCGCCGCTGCGCCCTTCGCGGCTGCTGTTCCAATGCGCTGACACCGAGCTGCCGCAGCGCACGCTGCATTTCTTCCAAAAGCCGCCGCCGCGCGCCGATCCGGTGCCGTGGCAGCTCGCATGGCAGTTGCAGCCGCGACCGCTGCTGGATGACGCGCTTATCTTCCAACGTCTGAGCGTCACCCAGTTCGGCAGCTACTTGCAGTGCCCCTTCCGCTTCTATTTGAAACACGGCCTGCGCATGAGCGAGATCGACGCCACGCGCACGGAGATGGACGCGCGTGAGTTTGGCAGCCTGCTGCACGGCGTGCTGGAAACCTTCGCGCAAGATCCTGAAGCCATCGCCTTGACGAAGGCGGACCCGATTCGCGAAGTCTTCCTCACGATCCTCGACCGCCGCCTGCATGGCATCTACGGCGCACGTCTCACCGTGCCGGTGACCATCCAGCGCGAGTCCGCGCGGCAGCGCCTCGGCTGGTGGGCGGAGAAGGAGGCCGAGCAGCGCCGCCAGGGCTGGCGCATCATCGCCGCCGAGACGCGCATCAGCACGAAAGAGGAGCCGTGGACACTCGCGGGCATGATCGTCAGCGGCGTGGTGGATCGCGTCGAACGCCACGAGCAGCTCGGCGTGCGTTTGATTGACTTCAAGACGCGCTCCGCCTTCGACGTGCAGAAGAAGATACGCAAAACGGTCGAGAACTACCACCTCACGCCGCTGAAGCGCGGCGAGGAGCCAGAAAGCCATCACGCATGGTCGCTGGTGACGAGCAGCGACGGCACCGCCTCGCGCTGGGTGGATCTGCAACTGCCGCTCTATCGTCTGGCGATGGAGCGCCGCTTCCCCGGCGAGAAAATCACTACCGCGCACGTCACATTGAGCAAGACGAAGCCTGAGATCGGCCTCGACGAATGGCCCGGCCTCGAAGGCCCGTTGCTCGACAGCGCCCGCGCCTGCGCCGAGGGCATCATCGCCGCGATCCGCGAGCGTCAATTCTGGCCGCCGTCTGAAAAACTGCCATATGGCGATGATTTTGGCTCTCTGTTCTTCGGTGAGCCGCTTGAAGCGGTCGATCCGAGTCTTTTGACACCTGCCTGATCTGAGCATGTGACCGCTGCTGCGAGGAACACGCGTGGCGTTCGTATTAGCAGGCATGTTTCGCCTCGCCCTCCTCTTTTTTGCCACCGCCGCGCTCGCCGAAGACTGGCCGCAGTTCATGTTCAACGCCGCCCACTCTGGCAATGCGGCCCAGATCGACCTGGATGTCGAAAAACTCGGCCTGCAAGGCGCGGTGGCGATGACGGATGGCATCTACACCTCGCCTGTGGTCGCGGGCGGCAAGGTGTATGTCGTTGATGGCTCGGGCTGCGCGGCTTGTTTCGATGCGGCCACGCTGAAAGAGGTCTGGCGCTTCCAAAGCAAGGGCGGCAAGCAAAACGTGAACAACGTTTCCTCACCGGCCATCGCGGGAAAACACCTGCACTTCGGCACCGCGGCGGGCCTTTACTATGTGCTGGATCGCGAGACGGGCGCGGTGGTGAAGGAGATCGACTGCGGCGAGCCGATCTTCAGCACGCCGGTCGTGGCGAAGGACCGCGTGTATGTCGCCACACTCGGTGCACAGGTGCTGGCGCTCACGTTTGAGGGCGAGCAGCAGTGGAAGTGGGATTTTGTGAAGGAAGTCGTCGGTTTTGATGGCGACCGCTGGAGCGGCGAGTCCTGGGCCGCGTTTTGCGAAAAGCGCATGCTGACGACGCTGAAGCCCGACGCCAAACCGACCTCCAGCGATGGACGCGTGAACTGGAAGGACACACTTCGTGTGCTCGCGTGACATCTGCCTCATCAAGGGCAACGTCGTCGTTGTTCCCGCAGGTGGCCGGACTCTTTTCATCGAAGACACCGGCGCTGCGCCCAAGCTCAAAGCCACCGGCGAAATCCCCGATTTCCACGGCAAGGAATACCCCGCCACTTTCGGCCAGAGCGCCGATGACGACGGCAACGTCTATGTCCAATGGCACCGCCGCGACAATGCCGGACGTGTGGACATCATGCGTCTCGAAGGCGACGCGCTGAAGACGGGTGAATTTGTTCCCGGCACCGAGACGAATATCCGCATGGACGGCCTGCTGAGCTTTTCACCCGTGGCGATCCGTGGCAGCGAGGTCTTCCGCGTGAAGCCGGAGAGCGGACGGGGATTGATCCGGCATGACATGAGCACGAAGGAATCGAAACCGCTCAGCGGAGCCGGCGCCATTGCGCCGCCCGTGCTCACAAAGCGGCATGCGATCTTTGGAGATTTAAACGGCAAGCTTCATTTCGCACCATTGGACGGGGGAAAGACTCGTGAGCATGTCCTCAGCGATGCTCCGATCACTGCTCCGGCTGCCGTTGCCGACGGAATCGTCTTTGTTGGGTCAGAAGATGGGCGTCTGTATCGTCTCAATCCGATGCTCAAAGCTGAACTCGTGCGGAAAGCACCGAACAGCATTCCCACGATCCGCTCCCCGCTCACCGGCAAGCTCGCCGACGCGAAATACGACTGGTACACGAACTACGGCAACTTCGCGGGCCAGAACTCGAACAACCAGGATCTCAAGCCACCGCTGCGCATGCGCTGGGCGCGGCGTCTGGAAGGCACGGTGAAGCATCTGCCGGTCTGCGGCGGCGGAAGGCTCTACACGCACACGGCGGAGGGGCAGATCATCGCGGTGGAGCAGGACACAGGCCGTCTGCTGTGGCGGCGCTGGTGGCCGGATGTGTATTTGAGCTTCACCTCGCCGCTCTACATCGACGGGAAGCTGCTCATTCCGCAGGCGGGCATGAAGAAGTCTTTCGTGCGCTGTCTCGATGCCGCCACGGGCAACATGTTGTGGGAAGCACCCTTCACTGGCAGTCCGAGCTGGAGCCGGCAGTTCCCGCCGGTGGTCGCGGGCAAGATCGCCATCTATGCGAGCGGCAGCGGCGATTATGCGCCGCAAGGCAGCGAGAAGCCGTACACCTTTGGCGGCGAGCCTGTGAAACCTGCGGACGGCAGCGAGGTGATGAGCTTCATCTACTCGAACGACAATCCGTATTACCCGAAGAACCATCACCCGCGCGTGTGGGCCTGGGATTTGGAAACGGGCAAGGTCGTGTGGGAGAAGGATTTTTATGACCAGGGTCGCGGCGGCAACGACTGCGGCATCTGCATTCTCGACGGGAAACTCTACTACAGCGTGTTCTTCGGCTACGACGCCGATCAGCGCGCCCGCCGTGGCCTTCCCGTGAAAAACAACGGCCTCACCTGCTGCATCGACCCGAAGACCGGGAACATCCTCTGGCAGACCAACGACTACTACGTCACCGCCAAATGCACGCTCAGCGCCCGCGACGGCAAGCTCTACATCGGCGGCTTCAACCGCGCACAGCAAGGTACGGACGACCGCTTCGTCTGGTGCCTGGACGCGAACACCGGCAAGCTCGTCTGGAAGTCCGACGCCGTGACCTCCGCGCTCAATGTCGTCAGCGTCGGCGAGCGCTTCATGTTCTCCAATGCCCTGCGCGGCAAAGGCAACATCTTCGACCGCGAGACCGGCAAGGTGACCTTCAGCATCCTCACCAACTACGCCTGCTGCCGCTTCACCATGAGCGAGCCGTATGTGCTCGGCGCGAACATGGACATGATCGACCTCAGCCAGGACGGCAAGCTCGTCTCCACCGGCCCCGCGATTGATTCACGCGAGTGTTTGGGAGCCGTGGTGAGCAACGGCCGCATCTTCTACACCTCACAAGCGAGCGGCTTCGTCGTGTCGCAGACCTACGGGCCGGAGTCGAAGGACCTGCCGCCTGCGTGGGAGGTGCGGAACGCGAAGCAATGAAACAAAAACTCGGCAAGAGTCGTGAGAAGTGGCGACGAAGCCTGAAAGCCTCCAGAAACGAGAGGATCAAGGTGCTAATCGAGCGCCGTTACATCAATTCCGAGTCGGACCTTCCAGCGGGAGCGATTCCGGCGCGCCCCTACCTTCAAAATCCGGAGAGTGGGTCGATGTGGGGGTACACACGTCCTTACTATGAAGACAGGAGGTATGTTTGTGCTGACTGCCGAAAACAAGTGCTTTGGTCAGCCGAGGATCAAGCTTGGGCGTACGAAGTTGTTGGGATTCCAGCAATCAGCGATCTAAAGCGATGCACTCCTTGTCGGATCGCCTTTGAAGAGAAACGCGATGAAGATGTCAGAAGAATGCATGCGGCCCGAGTTCTGCGGCAGTCGAAACCTTTATGACGCTCTGCTCATCTCGCGGAGCGAGATGACTACTGTACCCAGCGGATGCACAAGGCCATCTGTAGAGTCACGGGGCAAACATTTCTGCCAGTGTGTCGAGAACCACATCGGCGGTGCGCACGTCGAGCCTGCCAAGACGCCGGGCAAGGCGTGACTTGTCCACAGCACGCATTTGATCAAGAGCGACTTCTCCGACCTTGCCTTGGAAACTCACTCCCACGCGTGTCGGCCAGCGGCGGCGGACAGTCGTCATTGGTGCAATGATAACTGTTTGCAGGGAAGAATTCGCCTCATCGGGCGAAATGACGAGGCATGGACGCGTTTTGGCCGTCTCGGCACCGATCACAGGATCAAGGCGAACCAGGCAAATGTCGAACCGCTTCATCACCATTCCCATTCTTCCTTGTCGAATTGGTTCTGGAGGCCACGCAGGGATTTCAACTCGTCAGACGCCCCCTTTTGCTTGAATGCGGTCGTCCAAGTTTGGCGGGGTTTGGGCTTGGGTTTGAGCAAAAAACCTTCGGCGGAAATTTCCACGGTCACACCGTGCGGCCACTGTCTGGCCAGGGCTGAGGCGGCTTTTACTTTCATGAGCTGAGTCTGCCGTGAATGATGCGAACGGTCAACCCGGATATGGCTCACTCCACCCAGCGGATGCACGAGGCCATCGGCACCTCGACGGGTTCACCATGCGCTGTTATCGCGCCGCTCGTGGCGTCGATCTTGAACACCACGACGCTATTCCCTGGCATGTTCGCGCACAGCAGCCACTTCCCGTCTGGCGTGATGAGCAAGTTCTGTGGCCCTTTGCCCAAACTGGGCGCGATGCCGATGAGACTGAGCGTGCCATCCTCAGCGATGCGGTAGCTGGCGAGGCTGTCGTGGCCGCGATTGGTGCCGTAGAGGTGTTTTCCGTCTGGGGTGATCTTCAGATCGGCGGTGTGGCTCTTGCCAGTGAAGTCAGCAGGCAGCGTGGCGATGGTTTGTTTCTCCTTCAGCATGCCGTCGGCGGCGCTCCAGTCGAAGACGGTGATCGTGTTGGCGAGTTCGTTGATGACGTACACGAGCTTGCCATTCGGATGGAAGGTGAGATGGCGCGGTCCGCTGCCGGGCGTGAGCTTGGCGAAGGGTTGGGCCTCGTTTGGCGTCAGTTTCGCCGTGGCGGCATCTAGCGTGTAGATCATGATCTTGTCGATGCCGAGATCGGCGGCGAGGGCGTGCTTGTTGTCCGGACTGATGACGAAACAGTGCGCATTGGGGCCTTTTTGACGCGAGGAATCGGCGCTGGAGCCGCTGTGCTGGAAAAACGAAACGGCTTCGCCCAGCGAGCCATCACTTTTCACGGGAAGCGAGGCGACACTGCCACTCGAGTAGTTCGCGACAAGCACGGACTTGCCCGTGGCATCGACATCGAGGTAGCAGGAGGCCGTGCCGCGTGCGGATTGATGATTGAGACGCTTCATCCGGCCAGTGCGGCCTTCGAGGGCAAAGGCGGCCACGTTTTCGTCCTCATCACCGCCGAACTTCTCCGCGTCGATGGCGTAGAGAAAGCGTTTGTCCGGCGACACAGCGATGAAAAACGGATTCTGGATCTCTGTCGTGCGATGCAGCGGCTTGAGCGCACCTTTCTCCGAATCGAAGGTGAAGGCGTGAATGCCCGCTTTGTCGCCAGAGGCGAAGGCGGTGACAAAAACGAGCGGCTCGGCGGCGAATGAAGATGAAGCAAGCAAGGCGATCAAAAAGTGGCGCATGATGCCCAAACGCCGGTCAAACCCGCCCCTTGCGCGGTTCACCATGATGGCGTGACACCAAACCCGACGCGCACTCCGTTTAAGGCCGTCGCTTCCGGCGGGCAAACCATCGTGCGATCAGCCAGCCTTTGAGCAGCAGCGCTGCCATGCCGGCGACGACGATCATCCCCAACAACCGTCGGGACTCATCATCCTTGCTCGCGGTGTCCACGCCGGTGATCACCACCGTTTCGATCACTTCCTTGCTCGCCACGGGTGTCCAATCCGCGGCCATGAGCAGGTCGATGCCTGGGTTCTGCTCCTTGATCTCGCAGGAGCATGCGCCGCAGAGGTAAGCCGCCGCTTCGAGCAGGTTGTCCGCGTGAATGCCCTTGCCGATCAGCGGCTCCAGGGCCCGTCCACGGCCGAATACTGGAAACACCATCGGTTCCTTCACATAGTCGCCCAGATCCGGCTCGGCATGCATCAGCATGGCGATCAGCGCCGCCTCCTCCGCGTTCTGCCGGCTCAGACGCAACGCGGAGAACTCAATCTTCAGCGGCAGATCGGATTGCAGCACATCGGCGTTCTCACGGTGCCTGGCAGGATCGTTCGCCTCGTCCTGAGTGATGACGCCCTCGGGCAGTTTCAATCGTTCCTGGGCGGCCTTCATCGACTCCCCGAGCGTGGCGAAGGCGGCCGCGTCTTTGGCCGCATCACCAGACTCCAGCAGCACCCAGACGGCGGTCTGTCCGCCAAGCAATCGCCTGCTCAACTCACCCCGGGCCGGAGAATCCAGAAGCGCGCGGGCATTTGCCTGGGTCAGGTCCGACTGCCAGATCGGCTGACGTGCATCATCGCCGCGCTTGAGCGGGCCATGCAAAGCCAGCGATGATTTTTCGGCAGGCGGCTTGATTTCGATCTCCAGATTCGCCGGAGTCTGCGGATGCCGCAGATGTTCGACGATCTCTTGTTCACCGGCGCTCAGCCCTCCCCTGCCCGGCGTGATGGTCAGCGAATAAGGCGCAGGCTCCCAGCGTTCGAGCGCATAACGAAAGACCGGCACCTGACAGGCCTGTGCTGCATTTCCAAGGAGCGCAATCAACGCAACCACCCGGAGGCCGCGATGGCGAGTCAGGCCGATGAAGCCGCGCTGATGATGGATCAAGGTCATGACGGAATTCTCACTCACCCTGCAAGGCAAACCAGGCCCGCATCTGGTAGCTGCAATGGCATTTCGATGAGCCGTCCGGCACCAGGACGAGGCCGGAGGCGGGGATGGCGTTGATCCAGCAACTGGGGCGGATGCCGCCGTAGTTTTCGGTGCCGGCCTTGCGGGTGAGATCGACGTAGCCGAGCGTGGCGCTGCGGAAGAGCATGAGGTTCTTGCTGGCGGCGATCTGACCGCAGCCATAGGAGCGCTGGAACTCCCATTCGACGGGCGAACCGGTTTTGAGGTCCCAGGCCCCGCCTTGGGCATAGATCGTGGCGTCATTGATGAGCGGACGGGTTTGATACTTGCCGTCCTGATCCCACAAACGCTTCCCAGTGGCGATGTCGAAGCCCGCGAGGCGTCCGCCGACCTCGGAGGGCAGCTCGAAGAAGTTATGCCGCACGGCCTTGTAGTTCATGAGCAGCACGCCGTGCTTCGCGCTGACGGCAATCTGCGTGCCCCAGATGTCGTCTTTGTTTTCCCACAGGACTTTGCCGGTGGCGGAGTCGAGCGCAATCAAAGTGCCCGCAGGAACCTGGCTGTGTGTGAGTTTCGGCGCGGCCTTGCCTTCGCGTTTGGGATTGGTGACGCGATCCGCCTCGACGATGGGGCGGTCGATCAAATAGACGCGCTCTCCGGCAATGGCGACGCTGTTGTGGCGGATGGAACCCTTGGGTTCGTGTTTCCATTTCATCGCTCCGGTGGCGGGGTCCATGGCGAAGAGCAGCACGGACTCGGTGCGCAGGTTCGTGAGCTGGTAGCGCGGGCTGACATTGTGCGCGGCGTTTTCGACGGAGCCAAAGAGCAGGCCGTTTTCAAAGGCGAGGTAGCCCCAGTTGCGGTTCGCGGCATCGGCGGCGACGGGCGTGGCGAATTCACGCACGAGCTTGCCGGTGGCGAGGTCGATGCGCAGGCAGCGTGGACCGCTTTTGACATAGACGGAGTCGCCGCCGATGCAGAACGGCCCGCCGGTATCGCCGATGCCGACGTCGTGATGGATACCGTCGAAGTCGATGAGCAGGTTCTTCACGTCGAACTCCCACAGTTTGCGTCCGTTGTAGGCGTCGAGGCAGCAGAGGCCGTTCACCCCGCTGGTGACCATGTAACCCTGCGAAATGAGCGGCGCGGGGCCTTGCCCGTGACGGTTCGCGACCTCGAACTCGACATCGCGGAACCAAAACATGGACAGCTTGCCCTTCACGAGTTCGTCATCGGAACAGAGCGTGTTTGCGGCGCTGCCGTTCTGATGCGTCCAGCTTCCGGCACCAACCGGTGCGCTGGCTTTTTCGAGCTTCATCTTGCCAGAAGCGCTGGTGCAAATCAGTCCGCTGTAAGGCCGGCGGATGCGGCGCATCTCAGCCTGCAATGCCTTGCTCCTGGCGAGCTTCGCATCGAGCGGGGCGACAACGAGATTCGCAAACTGTTTGGGAAAATGCGTGGCATCCAGCGGCGCGACGTGAACACTGATGCGCGTGCCATACAATCCCGCGTTGGCGATGCGCAGCCGCGCATCAGCCGCGAGTTTCTTGTTCGGCTCCACCACCGCGATGTTCAGGTCCGACTGCTGCGCGAGAGCCAACGCCAGATCACCGCGCCCGGCTCCAAGCAGCACCGCGTAACCAGCTTTCATCGCGGCGGCATCGAGAATGGCTTTTGCCTCCGCAACGGCTTTGTCATCCAGCTTCTCCACTACCACCGGAGACGCGGGTGCAGGCAGCGGTGCGGGATCGCCATCGAAGAGATAGACGATGCCTTTGTCCGTGGTGGCGACGACGCGGCCATTGCCCGCTGCGAGGCCGAGCACGCGGCCTTCGACCTTTTGCTTCCACCATTCCGTGCGCTGGCCGTTGTAGTCGATGGCGCTGATCTGCCCGTCGAAGCCGATCACGGCCTCGGGACCGGTGATGATGAACTCCAGCACTTCTTTTTCGAGCGGCGTGAGCTTGTCCTGCACGAGCGTGCGCACGATGGACGCGGCGCCTTTGCGGTCGATCTTTTCCACGTCTTTCCAGCGATACGTCGCCAGCGAGCGGCCCTCCGCGCGCACCACACCGCCAGGAATCGCCACCGCCGAGCCCATGCCGAGCTGCGAGGTCATGTCGCCCGTCTTCACATCAAAAAGACAGCCCGCATTGAGGAAGCTCGACTCCGTGAGCACCGTGCGCGTGCCGCCACGCTGCTGATTCTTTTGCAGATGGTAGTAGCGCAGTTTGCCATCGCCACGCTCGAACACCGCCGGCACCGCGCGGCCGGTGGGCACAATCAAAGACGTGTCGGTGGCCAGCAGGTAACCCTGCGGTGCCACGCCGCTGTCCGCCTCGGCTCCGCCGTGTGGTTGCGCCATGTGCAGGCCGCCGGTCTCGCTGTTGTGCCAGACAGGATTGCCCGTGGCCGCGTCGAGCGCATGGAGGAAGACACCATCACTCGGCCAGATGCCCCCTGAGTAATACACCTTGTCATCCACCACCACCGGACCGCCACGAGCCGGCCAGTGCGAGATCATGCGTTCATTTCCCAGCACGCGCTGCGGGCCCGGGCCGGCACGGTGCTTCCATAGCACTTTCCCATCCGCCAAAGCCAGCGCGTAGAGATGCCCGTCATCACTCGCCACGAACACACGGTCCTTCCACGCCGCCGGTGCGAAGCGAACCGGCCCCTCGCTGAAAAAGCGCCAGCGAATGCGCCCGGTCATCGCATCCAGCGCATACACCTGATCATCCGCCGAACTGCCAAAGAGCACGAGCTCGCCCACAATGATCGGCTGAAACGCCAGATCATACTCCATGCGATCCGAAGTCGGCCATGCGGGCTTCGGCGCGGCGGGCAAACGAAATTCCCAGCGCTGACGAAGCTGGTTCGGGATCGTCTCCGCCGAGTAACCGCTCCGCGAAGCATCGCCACGATAGGTGGGCCAGTCGGCGGCGGACAACGAAGAGGTGAGAAGGCAGAAAAGAAGCGGGCGCATCATGGGAAGGCAGACCAACGTGCGAAGTGGTGAAGTTTCTTCGCCTTCACCTACTTCTTCTGCCACGCCTCAAACACCTTCGCCATCGCGGCGACGCGTTCGGGTTGCTGGGGGGCGAGATCGTTGAGTTCGGTGCGATCCATCTTGAGGTCGTAGAGTTCCCAAGGCTTGCCTGGAAGCGCGACGAGCTTCCAGTCGCCCACGCGCACGGCTTTGCAGCCGGAGGTGGCCCAGCAGAGGGATTCGTGACCATCACGCGTGCCGCCTTTGAGCACGGGCAGCAGTGATTTGCCGGCGAGGGGCGCCACCACACGATTGTCGAAGGCCGAAGGATAAGTCTGACCGGTGACATCGAAGACAGTCGCGGTGATGTCGGTGATGTGGCTGACTTCGGGGCTGATTTTGCCCGCAGGCACGACTCCCGGCCACCAGGCGATCAGCGGCGAGGAAATGCCGCCTTCGTGATTCGACTGCTTGTGCAGGCGAAAGGGAGAATTGGACACATTCGACCATGCGGGACCGGCGGTGACGAAGGTGTCGCCCGGACCGGGCATGATATCAGGTTTGTTGCCCACGCGGGTGCTCTTGCCATCGACACGCCAGGTTTGGCCTGGCTTGTCGAGTTGTCCGACGGCTTTATCAGAAGCGCCGTTGTCGCTGAGGAAGAAGACGAGCGTATTGGTGTCGCGCACGGCCTCCATCACGCGGCCCACGCTTTGATCGAGGCTGTCGATCTGCGCGGCAAACACCGCCATGCGTTCTGCTTCCCAGTCGAGGTGTTCTGCTTCGCTCCACGCGGCAGCACGAGCCTCTCGCGGCGAGAGTTTCGTGTCGGCAGGCAGGATGCCGCTTTCAACGAGGCGCTTCAGGCGCTGCTCACGCGCGGCGTCCCAGCCGAGATCGCGATACAGCTTCCGATACTTCGCGATGTCGGCCTCCTTCGCATGCAGCGGCCAGTGCGGCGCGTAATGGCTCATGTAGAGGAGGAAGGGCTTCGCTTGATCGCGCTGCTGGAGGAACTCGATGGTGAAGTCGGTGATGAGGTCGGTCTTGTAGCCGCCATCGGGGATCGTGTAGGGCTTTCCATCGCGGTAGAAGGCCGTGTTGCGGGTGTTGGCGAAGTAATTGCCCGGTCCTTGATGCCCGGTGGTGCCAAAGTAGCGATCCACATGATGCGAGAGGTTCTGCGGATCGTGCCAGTCCTCCGCCGTGAGCATGTCGAGCCGCCCCACGGCACAGGTGGTGTAATCGGCGCGTTTCAGCACCTCAAACATCGTCACGCAGTTGTTCGTGAGCAGTCCGGTCCACTGCGTCATGCCGACCTGATGCGGATGCAGGCCCGTCATCAGCGCCGCACGCGACGGGCCACACAAGGCGCAGTTGTAGAACTGCGAGAAGCGCATGCCCTCGGCGGCCAGTTTGTCGAGGTTCGGTGTCTGGATCTCGCCGCCGTAGCAGCCGAGGTCGGAGAAGCCCATGTCATCGGCCAGAATGACGATGATGTTGGGTCGTGGAGCCGCTGCCGCGAAGGACGACAGCAGGAGAATGGCGATGAGCAGGCGCTTCATGCGATGATGTCATGCACCACGTCGCCATAGACATCCGTGAGCCGGAAGTCTCGGCCAGCGTAGCGGTAGGTGAGCTTTTCGTGATCGAGGCCGAGCTGATGCAGGATCGTGGCGTGCAGGTCGTGGACGTGGACTTTGTTTTCCTCGGCGTTCATGCCGAGTTCATCGGAGGTGCCGTAGGCGAGGCCGCCTTTGATGCCGCCACCGGCGAGGAGCGTGCTGAAGGCGGTGTGATGATGATCACGACCGCGCCGCATTGGATCGACCTTCTTGTTTTTGTCCTCGGTTTCCTGCGAGTAGGGCGTGCGGCCGAACTCGCCGGTCCAGACGACGAGTGTGTCATCGAGGAGGCCGCGTTGCTTGAGGTCGCTGATGAGCGCGGCGGAGGCGCGATCGCTGTCGGAACAAAGCTCGGGGTGGCGCTTGTAGTGGTCGCTGTGCGTGTCCCAAGGCTGGTTGTTGCTGCTGGTGTAATAGACGCTGATGTAGCGAACGCCGGACTCGGCGAGACGACGCGCGAGCAGGCAGGAGCGGCCAAACGGAGTGTCGCCATACAGCTCGCGCATCTTCGTGGACTCGCGGCTGATGTCGAAGGCATCGCTGGCGGCGCTTTGCATGCGGTAGGCGGTCTCCATGGCCTTGATCTGGCCTTCGAGCGCGCTGTCGTGCTCGCGCTTCGCGGCGTGGAGGTGATTGAGCTTCTGAATCAAATCGATCTGCCGTCGCTGCTGCGCGGGAGCGAGCACGGAGTTGCGCACGTTCGCGACGAGTTTATCAACGCTCATGTCGGCGGTGATGACACCGGTCGCCTGATACTCGGCAGGCAGGAACGAATTGCTCCACAAGGCCGGTCCCACGACGATGTTGGGCGTGGGCCGCAGTACGACGAAGCCGGGCAGGTTTTCATTCTCGCTGCCAAGTCCATACAGCACCCACGAGCCGAGCGAGGGGCGGATGGGCTGAATATTGCCCGTGTTCATCATGAGCAGCGCGGGCTCATGATTCGGCACGTTCGTGTGCATGGAGCGGATGACGCAGCAGTCGTCGATGATGCTGCCCAGCGCTGGAAGGCTCTCGCTCACCTCGATGCCGCTTTGACCACACTTGCTAAACTTCAGCGGCGATGACATGAAGCCGCTGGTCTTCGGTGCCCGGTAAAGCTTCCCAGACGGTTGCTGGCCCTCGTATTTCTTCAACGCCGGTTTCGGATCAAAGGTGTCGATGTGCGACGGCGCTCCGTTCATGAACAGGAAGATCACACGCTTTGCCTTCGGCGTGACCTGCTGCTTCACCGCCGCATTCGCCTGCGTTCCCATCATGCCCGCGAGACCAATCGCGCCGAAGCCCGCCGAGAGTCGGTGGAGGGCATCGCGACGGGTCATCTGGGCTGGGGTGTGTTCAGTCCACATAAAGCATTTCGTTGGTGGCCAGCAGCGCTTGAGAGAGCTGCTCCCAGGCGGTGAGAGCAGATTCGGCGGGTTGTTTCAGAAACTCCTGGGCGATGGCGAGTTCTTCGGCCTCGGGTTCGCGGGCAAAGAGGAGTTCGTAGGCGTGACGGATGCGAGAGGCATCATCGCTGCCGCTAGGCTGGAGTCGCTGGGCCAGCTTTTTCGCCTGTTCGATGATGAAGGGGCTGTTCATCACGAAGAGCTTCTGCGTGGGCGTGGTGCTGCTGCTTCGGCGCGCGGCGTGGACGTTCGCGTCCGGGTAATCGAAGAGCATGAGCGTCTTGTTCAGCTCGCGACGGCTCACCTGGGAGTAGATCGTGCGCTTGTGATGCGTGGCGGCATCAAGGCTCTGCGACGGGCCGCCTTCCAGCGTGAGCGTGCCTGCGGCGGCCATGATGGCATCCCGCCACGATTCGATGCCGAGCTGGCGGCGGTTCATCCCGGCGAAGAGCGTAGAGCGAAGGGCGGAGAGTTCAGACGCTTCGCGCATGGCGGTGGCGGGATTGGACTCTTCGCCCTTCGCCCTATGCCCTCCGCTGCTCTGGCGATAGGTGGCGGACAGGAGCAGCTCGCGCATGAGGCGCTTCAGCGACCAGCCGTTTTGCATGAAGCGGACGGCGAGGTCGTCGAGCAGTTCAGGATGCGTCGGCTTGTCGCCCGTCGCGCCGAAGTTGCTCGTGGTGCGCGCCAAGGGCTTGCCGAAGAGCAGGTCCCACACGCGATTCACCATCACACGGGCCGTGAGCGGATTGGCGGGATCGGTGATCTGGCGGGCCAGCTCCGCACGACCGCTGCCTTGCTGAAACTTCACCGGCTCATTTTTGCTCAACACTTGCAACCAGCCACGCGGAGCCGGGGCGCCTGGAGACTCCATATCACCACGATCATAGACGGGCAGATCATGCGGCTTGAGATCGCGCACGACATGCAGAGTGCCGGGATCCATTTTGTCGGCCAATGTTTTGCTGTCCTCCTCCTTGCCATCAGGCCGCAGGTTCACCATCTGCACGGAGGCGAAGACACCGGCCATGGCGTAGTAATCACGCGCCGTAATCGGATCGAACTTGTGATCGTGGCAGCGCGCACAGGCCACGGTGAGGCCGAGGAAGGTCTGTGAAACGGTGTCCACCTGCTCCGACCACTCCTCCGCCTGCACATCGAGCCGGCTGCGCGCATACAGCTTATGCCCGAGGCCGAGAAAACCGAGCGCGGCGAGGTCAGCCTTGTTTTGCGGCTCGATCAAATCAACCGCGAGCTGCTTCTCAATGAACGCATCGTAAGGCAGGTCGGCATTGAAGGCCGCAATGACCCAGTCGCGATAGCGCCAGG
>DNXB01000454.1:0-405 GCA_003506995.1 Verrucomicrobiales bacterium | reverse complement strand
GCACCTCCTCCGGCGTCGGCGGCAGGCCCGTAAGATCAAAAGTCACACGGCGCATCAAAGTCCGCGCATCGGCCTCGCGCGAAGGCGTGAGTTCCTTGGCCTCCATGCTCGCTAAAATGAAGTGATCCACACGCCCACGCGGCCATGCGGTGTCCTTCACCTTTGGCAAAGCCTGGGCCTTCGGCTTTACAAAGGACCAGTGCTGGCGTGCCTTCGCCCAATCAATCGCCACAGGCTCCGCCGCCTGCGTGATGACGCAGAGCAGGAGTGAGGTGGCGATGCGTTGGAACGGGGCGTTTGGCACTTGTCCAAAACGTGACGTGAACGGCTTTTTCCTCTGCAAATCACGCCAACAGCCCCTTCACCACCTTCGCGGGATTCACGCCGGTGAGGCGGAAGTCGAGG